>JBILVV010000333.1:0-5623 GCA_044370255.1 Pirellula sp. | reverse complement strand
AGCGAGATCTTCTCGCCCGCGTCGAGGCACTCACAAAGGAACGGGATGACCTCACCAAAGTTAATGACTCGCTCGGAAAGAAAATCGAACAGATGTCAGGAGAGGATTTTCAATATCCCCAAGGAAAGATTACCGAAGTTGCTGACGGCGGTCGTACCGTTTATCTGAACCTCGGCAAGGCAGACGGACTTCGTCCCGGTGTGCGTTTTGGAGTTCTTGAAGATACTGTTAGCCGCGTCGCTGATGCCAAGCCAAAAGCTCGACTCGAAGTGGTCGAAGTAAATCAGCAAACGGACCACCTTTCCCGCGCCCGCGTTTTGCCCGACCGACGTTCGGAAACGATCTTGCGAGGGGACAAGGTCTATTCTCCGGTTTGGCAACCAGGTCGTAACGTCAATATCGGATTGGTCGGCAAGATGGATATCGACCGCGATGGAAAAGATGATCGCGAAACACTCAAATCATTGATTGCTCAACAAGGTGGAGCAGTATCAGTTGACCTCAAACCAGATGGACGCCAAGACGGGTCTCTCACCGTGGATACTCGCTGGTTGGTCATCGGAGACGACTTCAAAGTCATCGGCGGTGTTTTGGAGGGTTCCAACGAGATCGCGGCGAAGAAACGTGCCGAACTGGAACAACAAGCCAAGGGTATGGGAATCACTCGCATCGACATCGACAAATTGATGGGTTGGCTACGCGGATCGGGAGAAGAGGACGTTGTACCGCTCGGAAACGCTGCCCGAGCAAGCGATTTTGTTCGTCGCGCACCGCCTCCACCCAGCAAAGGTCGGGTGTCGGGCCTGTACCAGAGCGAAGACGGAAAGAGCCGTCCGGGCAACCCCGAATAACCGCTTCAACGCATCGCTCGGTAACGTCTTATCAACTCATTCGTTGAACTATCATGCGATAAACTAGGACAATCCGTCGATTCCAACTCTGGAATAATCTTTTGTGCAAGCGCTTTCCCCAACTCTACTCCCCATTGATCAAACGGGTTGATGTTCCAGATCGCTCCCTGAACGAAGACGCTGTGTTCGTAAAGTGCGACTAGTTTGCCTAGCACTTCTGGCGTCAGGCATTCCGCAAGCAACATATTGGATGGACGATTGCCCTGGAATACTCGGTGGGGAACCAACCAGTCGGGAACTCCCTCGGCCCTTACCTGTTGTGCATCTTTTCCAAAAGCCAAAGCTTCGGCTTGCGCCAGCACGTTAGCGATCAGCAGGTCATGATGGCGTCCAATTCGGATTGCCGGCTTCGCAAATGCGATAAAGTCGCATGGGATCAGATGTGTCCCCTGATGAATGAGCTGATAAAACGAGTGCTGGCCATTTGTACCCGGTTCCCCCCAGTAAATAGGACTAGTCGCATAATCGACCTGTTGCCCATCGGTTGCAACCGACTTGCCATTGCTCTCCATCACCAACTGCTGCAAGTAGGCTGGGAATCGCTTCAGATAGTTTTCGTACGGAAGGACAGCAATGGTCTGTGCACCAAAAAAATTCGCGTACCAAATCGTCAGCATTCCCAACAGTACTGGGAGATTCTGGTGAAATGGAGCTGTGCGGAAATGCTCGTCCATCGCGTGGAACCCTTGAAGCATCGCTCGGAAGTTGCTCGGGCCGATCGAGATCATCGTGGAAAGACCGATGGCAGAATCCATCGAGTATCTGCCACCTACCCAATCCCAGAACCCGAACATGTTCGAGGTATCTATCCCAAAAGCTGAAACTTTTTCGGCGTTGGTGGAAACAGCTACGAAATGCTTGGCAACAGCGGATTGGTCTCTTCCCACGCCATTGAGTAACCATGCTCGGGCCGTTTGAGCATTGGTCATTGTCTCCAGCGTCGTAAAAGTCTTGGAGGAGACGATAAACAGTGTTTCTGCGGGATCCAAGTCCCGAGTCGCTTCGTAGAAATCAACGCCGTCGATATTCGAGATAAATCGAAACGACAAAGAACGATCGCTGAAAGACCGTAAGGCTTCATAAGCCATAACAGGCCCCAGATCCGAACCACCGATACCGATATTGACAACGGTGCGCATTCGCTTTCCGGTGTGGCCTCGCCATTCGCCACTCCGTATGCGATTCGCGAACAGCTCCATACGGTCGAGGACTGTGTGGACATCGGGAACGACGTTCCTGCCATCGACCATGATGGTTGCATTTCGGGGAGCTCGGAGCGCGATGTGAAGTACCGATCGTTTCTCGGTAATGTTGATGCGATCCCCTCGATACATCGATTCGATTCGATCTTTCAAGCCAGTTTCCCGCGCTAGATCCAGCAAGAGTAAGAGGCTTTGTTCGTCGATGCGATTCTTGGAGTAGTCTAGAAACAGACCGACGGCTTCGAGAGAAAACCGTTCGCTTCGATTCGGATCTTTTTCAAACAACTGCCGCAGATGGGTCCGCCGGAGTCGATTGGAATTTTCCTCCAAGAGTTTCCAGGCGGCGCAGTGGAAAGGGGTGATCGATGGGGATGACATAAATCCGTTTCCTTGTCGTTGAAAGTCAACCCAGCATACTACCATGCAAAGGTTCTTTATGGATCAAGCCTTCGTGAGAATGCATCGACGAAAACAATTCGGTCAGGTGCTTCGCATTGGATGACAAACAGCCGGTCTTGCTCAACCCAGTAGACAGCGTCCTGCAGAAAAAGATGCCCTAGGTCGCAAGCTTCGCTCAGCGTCATGATCGTCGCCCAACTCGGCTCAGCATGCTGTGTGACCGGCGAATAGCCTTCGATCCGCCACAGCCAAAGTCGAGTTTGAAGAAGCTTCTGGTACAAGACATCGTCTGCGGCCGAATTGCGTTCACTGCTCCATGACGAACCAGTCGTTGCGAATGCCGACAAAATCACAAAGGAATCTGGCCAGCAATCGGGTTTTCTTCCGCAACGAAATCGGGTTTCGAAATAGGCTGGATGCATCCCTAGGATTGTACCCCATCCTTCCCATGCTCTGCCTAGTCGAAGCAATGAAAAAGCATTACACTTTTCCAGAGTGGCGGGGTGTGGCTCAGCCTGGTAGAGCGCTTGGTTCGGGACCAAGAGGTCGCTGGTTCGAATCCAGTCACCCCGATTTTTTTGACCATCCGGATAAGGAATGCCTCCAGCGAAAAAATAGCGAGCCCGAATATGAAGACTTTGGATCTATCGGTTACTGAAAGTAACCGATAGTGTTTTGGAAATCCGGTAGCACGCTTAGGGCTTTGTTAGTTGTAGATCAATGGTGTTGCTACCTTCGATCAGATTATGTTCTGAGCTGTTACCGACCGCATCGGCTGGTACAAGATCCGCCGGATCGATCAAACCTTCGATCGGGCCTTTGGCAGCGTTGTTCGCGGCCATCTTGCTCATCTCCTCCGAGGTACGCGAGAAGGTGACCTGCTTCACAGACACAACATGCAAAATGTTTTTGCCAGGCGTAACACCCTCAGCAAAGTATTTACCGTTTTCGATATTGCAGCCCACCACGGGGCCTTTGCCATCAACCGGCGTGAAAGTGATCATTCCCTTTTCAATGGCTGCCCCTTGATAACTGACACTCCCTTGAACCGATGCGGTCGAGGCTCCGCATCCGCTCGAAACAACCAATAGGCAACTGATAGCGAATAATGCCGATGCCGCAATATGGCTTGTTACCAAGGTTGTTCGCTTGCTTTGATGGCTATTTTTTTGCAATTTGGATTCCCGCCTGGATGGTGATGAATACTCGGGCAAACGGAGGAGGAGCGGTATTACTCCACGGAAACCTTCTCGGAGTTGCTTGCCGTAGCTAGTCCTCGCCAAACGACGAGGTCGATGCTGTTGGACACGAAATGGGTACTTCCATCTGCCATGGAGACGGTCACGCCACTGCCATGCAGGCTTCTCGCCGCAGCATGTGCGAGTTGCCCTGAGCGCGTCCACCAAGCAATTCCACCGAGGCTGAGGCAGGGTGCTTTGTATCTTGAATCACTTTGATCCTGAGGACAGGGACCAAGGATCCGGTCGGGTGCTGTCGAGTTAGGAGTCAGGGTTGCCGAGAAAAGTGCTCCACCCATGTTGCCGTAATGAATTTCACCCATCGCTCCACCCCACCAAGTGACGTTGGCCATGAGACCTTCACTCATCAAGATAGTGCTGGACAATCCGTCGGTGCAATCCCGCCCCTTGGTGTGAATGGTTTTTACGCGTGCAAAGGTATCGACGCTTTGATTGGGCAAGACGGTAAAGAACCCTTCCCCCCAAGGCCCAGGGCTGTTGTCAGTAGCCGTTCCGTACATGTCGCCAGGCCCAATGCAGACTCGGTAGCTGCCCCGATAGAAGCCGAAAGCCCTCGTATCCATCTCGTTCTCCGGCTGCTTATTATCACTGGGACAGATGAAAATCGGAACCCGATTGTGCCGGGCTTCGCGAAGTTTCGGGTCGTCTCCCATCGGCCCGTTTGGCCCCGGATAGGTGGGCTCAAAAGGTATGTGAGGGAGAGTGTAAAACTGGTTGTACATGACGCTCTGCTCAATGTACGGCAATATTTGAGTACTCCACGTATACGAATCCCACAAATCGTATTTACGACAGAATGGATACTTCGAATACACACTTTCAAAATTGGAACACGCGAGCGTAAGTTGCTTCACATGGCTTGAGCATTGGGTTCTTCGGGCGGCCTCGCGCGCAGCCTGTACCGCTGGCAGGAGAAGGCTGACCAGCACACCGATGATCGCAATCACGACCAGCAACTCGACCAGAGTAAAGCCTGTCGATGAAAATTTACTGCATCTCCTCACGGTAACTTTTCTCTCCAAAAGGGCATTCTTTTCCTAGCGATTCCGTCCTAAACCGTACGTTGACCTGCCACATGCTTGCAGGCGATTTTCGATCAGTCGCTGCACGCATTGGGCGGTCTTTCTTGAGATATCCTCGCCTCAATGACCTCAACTTAGTGTAAAGTCTAGCCGCAGCCTATGGAGGGAAAGATCACGGGAAAAATAGAGAATTCTACAAAGTTCCTAAATCCTAAGGCGAGTTTTCACCAAAATCAGCAGAAGAGCACGCCGTTGGAGTAGTCTTAAGTAGCTATCCGTCCTGAATACTGGGCCTTTTCATTCCTTCGAAGGACTCGAATTATATGGAGGGAATGCCTCCATCAAACCGTCGGGACGTGGAACAGCAGATGCAATCGACAGATCAGTGTCTTTTCTTACTCTTCCACGTGCCGCCGTACTGGTAGAGTGGATTCCCAGGCTTCACATGCTCGAGACAAGCGGGGCAGACAAATATCCAGCTGCGAGACTCGTCGATGCGGACGCGATAAAGGACCTCCTCGGTTCTCTCACAACGATCGCATGCTTTGATGCGAATCCGTTTGATGGGCAACTCAATCACCCCTTTTGGCTAGGGCATCGAAACCGACCCACTTCGAATCCTCGTTTAGCAACGTGCTTCGTCTTGCGTCCTGCAGTCCGCGCTCTCCATAGCCGGAACGAAGATGCATTCAATTCCCGTCGCATCAAATGGATCACTTGGCCGGGAGTCAAGCCGAACTGACGTCGGATCGCATCGAAGCTGGTCCGATCTTCCCAAGCCATCTGAATGACTCGGTCAATTTCAGATTTTGCGAGATTGGTGCCTGCTG
>JBILVV010000250.1:0-7157 GCA_044370255.1 Pirellula sp. | reverse complement strand
GACTTCATCGATCGATTTAATTCCTGTCGGACACAAAGGACATACGCGATTCGACCGCATTTCTTAACGTTACTTAACCGATCATTCGTCTACTTCAACAGGGGTGCCATCGCTTCTGCGAATCCCTTGCCAATGCCTCCGAGGATGCGGGCCGATCCGAGATAATGAAATTCCGCGTTGGATACCCCTTTCTCGAGAATCTCCAACTCTCTGGGGGTAAACTCCGCGATTCTCAATTCGGTTTCTAGGCGCTTGGCCGATACCGCGTCGAGTTGCTTCTCTTTCGCCTGCCGCTTGGCGCGCTCTCTGGTCTCTGATTCCCGAGTTCGCAGTGCGGTGAGTTCCGGATCCCAATACTTTTCCGTCAACACGGCCACCACATTCCCCTGGAACTCAGCAAGCTTGCTCGGTGCGGCCATAGCATCGCGAAAGCTTTGGTGAACGGCCTGATAACGCATCTCCGCGGGGCCATAGTCCGCAGTCGGACCACCTACCCCGAGGACACCGATGACGAAAGGAAGTCGGGGAGCATCAAGATCGCGACGCACATCTCGGATGAAGTGAGCAAGGTTCACACTGTACTGGTCGTATCCACCTGGCTTGCCACGCTCCGGATAAACGCCCCCGTCAACCATGTCGTTCCAACCCTGTAGCCAGACAAAGCCCGCAAGTTCGAAGCCCGACTGCTCGTTGTAGTCAGGATAGACCGCGCTAATATCGCCGAGCACTTTTTTTACATGAGCTACCATGTCGCGGTAAGCACCCCCCGTCGCTGCCGTCTTCTCGGATTCGATCTGTTCAAGATCCTTTCCCTGTTTGCGAAACTGATCCAATTGCGATTCTGAAAAGACAAACGGCCCCGCGCTTGGTGGGCGAAAGTCAGTATGCAGGCTCTTCCCTCCCGAAGCAGTCTTGATGAGCAGAATCGGTTCGCCAAGCGCCTGCTGCATGTAGATGCCAAAGGTGAGTTCGGGGCCGAGTTTCTCAGCATTCGCACCGTAACCCGTTGTTAGATTGCCTTGCTTCACACCGTCGCTAGACAGATACGATATCCAGACTTGATCGTGAATCTTTGGAGTGCCGTCGGGATTTTGAATCGCGGCGAGCATCGGTTTGGTTTCCTCATGCATCGCCAGGTGCTGCAGTGTGCGGACATGGGCGTGCCCCTGCATATTCGATTGGCCTGCTAGGATGAATACCTTGAGCGGCTCATCCGACCAAACGGCCGACGAAGCAATCAGGAGCATGCCGATTTCCGCGACGAACCATAGAAGTTTTCGTATCCAAGAAAAACGGGTCATGATGGTGCGAGTGCGAAACGGTTACAATAGAGTCATGGCGAGACTAGAAAAATGAAAGGACAGAACATGATGGTACTTCAGCGACGGGCTGCTTGGAACGTGACGATCGTTTTGTCGTTGTTTGCAATCGCAGGGTTGGTCGCTGAGCGAGGTGCGGCACAGGAGAATTTGGATGAGGATTTCCCCTTCCAAGGAGAATACACGGGCCTACTCGGCTCGGGATCGGAAAGTCGTAAGTTCGGATTGCAGATCATCGCGATCGGAAACGGGAAATTCCGCGCAGTAGCGTACAACGGCGGCTTGCCTGGTGACGGTTGGGATGGCGAAGCTCCCAATCGCGTGGAAGAACTGGGCGAACGCAGCGGCAACACCGTCACCTTCACGACGAACGAAGCAAGAGGCTCGATTCGCGATGGAATGATGACTGTATTCGATGCGCAGGGAGTGCAACGAGGCGAGATGCAGAAAGTCGCTCGTCAAAGTCCGACCCTCGGCAAGGAACCACCCGAAGGGGCCGTCGTCTTGTTCGACGGCAGCAATGTGGATGCTTGGGAAGGGGGCAAGTTGAGCGATGACCATCTGCTTCAACAGGGTACGACCAGCAAACGGAAATTCGGGAGCCACCAACTGCATATCGAGTTTCGTTTGCCCTACATGCCGCAGGCGACCGGCCAGGGGCGAGGGAACAGCGGGCTCTATCTGCAAGGACGTTACGAAGTTCAGATGCTCGACTCCTTCGGGCTCGAAGGACGTGACAACGAGTGCGGTGGGATCTATTCCGTCAAAGCTCCTGACCTCAACATGTGTTTTCCTCCCATGAGTTGGCAAACTTACGATGTCGAGTTCACCGCTGCCAAGTACGACAATGGCAAATTGGTTTCGCCACCCCGAATAAGCGTCCTGCACAACGGTGTGAAAATTCATGACAACGTGACTTTACCCGCCGACCGCAATACGACCGCAGCCCCCGTGGCCGTTGGACCAAAACCTGGCCCAATCTATTTGCAAGACCACGGCAATCCTGTTCGCTATCGAAACATCTGGGTCATGGAAACGAATCCTTAATCCAGTTTTCGGTAGGCATGTCGTTCTGCTTTCATTGATCGCGTCGAGCGATCGATTCGGGTGGCACGTCCCAGAGACTCGTTCGGGTGGCACGTCCAGAGGCTCTGCGATGGGCGTGGCGTGACCTTGCTAGCCGAGATGCGCAAGCATCTGGGTGGAAGTGCGCAACAACATGCTAGTGTTTTCCTCACTTCAGACCGGACGGCTCGCGCCGAACCGCTATCATGGATCGCATGGAGCGATGCGACCAGTTCGGGTGGCACGTCCCAGAGGCTCTGCGATGGGCGTGGCTTGATTTTGCTAGCCGAGATGCGCAAGCATCCGGGTGGACGTGCGCAACCACCTGCCATGTTTGCCTCAGTTCAAACCGGACGGCTCTCGCAAGAAGCCATGTCCCTGGTCCGTTCGGAATCGTCCGAACCTATATTACTTTGGGGATGTCTAGGCTTGCGACCATGAAGATCACGCACTTCCATCCCGAACCGATTGAAACGATCCCCTTTCTGAACGCTGGAACGGGCACTCTTACGTATTTTGAAGATCGCCTGTCGGTCCATCATGCAACGGTCGACCGATTGCCAGATGGTCTTTCCGCCATCATTGTCACAGCCGATCTGCAGGGGCGTGAGTCTGTTCCAGGCGGTGCTAGTCTGCCAGGCCGACTCCTACCCTGCGGTACCGAAGTGGGACAACGGGGGGATTTTCGAATTCGACACGTACTTGAACAGCATGCCCCCCTTCTCGTTATTCGCGGGCACAAGCATTGGCCTCATCCGTTGGCTCAGTTTCCAAGCGGTCTCCAAGTTCTTAATGTCGACAAGAGAGTGGTTATTCACACCGAGTAGCCGTACACCGATCCTCGCAAATCGCGAGACTGTGTTACACTGGGAGAACTGGCAGCAGATCTGGATTCGTACCAGCGGACGCGACGATGCGCCAACTCATGGATTATCTTCTCGAGCGATGCAAAGCCACCGATCGATCGGTGACGCAAGTACCGCATTGGCGATGGGTGTTGATGTCAGGCATCGTCATGGCCTCTGCATTGCTTTTTGATAGCCGACTCCATGGACAAGAACCATCTGCCGGTACGGCACTCAGCAAGCTTCAGGGGAATGACGTTCAAAGTGTTGTCGCAGCGATTGATGCGTTGACGGAAGAAGAGTTGAGTCAGCCCGAAATCGCTGCGCAATTAACGCTTCTTTTGAATGACCAACGGAGCATCCCCGGCAGTTTCATGAATCGAGAAACAGTCTCTCGGCGAGCTTGGTTTCGAATGTTGGAATTGCCGCCGAGCGCGGTACCAGAGATCCTCAAAAACCTTGCGATGCTCCGAGACAACGATTTGCGCGACAGAGCGCTTGAAATCATCGCTCGCATCGGCAAGGAGAACCCAGATGCATACACTCAGATACTCCCGTACTGCAACGAGAAAGATGTCTATTTGCGTTCCCGTGCACTCATCGCGCTCAGTGCCGTTGGCGGTGATGGTAGAAAGACCGTGCAGGATTTGGGACGCCACCTACGGGACAGCGAACCCTTGTTGCGCTGGGAAACTTTGGAGGCACTGGAAGTTGGGAATCGAAAGGATCACTGCGAGGGGTTACTTCCTGAGATCATCGCCATGCTCGACGACGACTCAGATGTTTATGTCGCGATCTCTGATCACGCCAGCTATCCGACGAAGCTTACAGGACGTGTTGCCAAGTTTCTCGCGAAAACTGGTCTAACGAAATGGGAAGCCATTGTGAAGCTGATCGCATTAACCGAAGCAGAACATGAGCCCAACGTTCGCATCTGGGCTGCTGCAGCGATCTGTAAATTTGTTCGACCGGGGAATCGTCCCGAAAAGCTCCAGTTGATTGCTGACTTGATGCTCGAGTGCACGGACGGGGACTCGTTCGGCAATGAGTCCGCAGAAGCGATCGCGGTCCTAGGCCCGCGAGCCTTACCGTTGCTGAATGATCTTCTTCGGGCGAAGACGGAAACCTGTTCGATCATTCGCATCGGATTACCCGAAGCTTTCTTTGCTGTCGATCCGGCCAATGCTGTGAAGCATTCGCTCAGTCTGACCGAAGACCCTGATGATCTTGTGAAAGCGTCCGCGATCCAAGCCTTTGGCGATCGCAAGATCACTGAACCAGCGGTGATCGAAGCATACATACGCGCGCTCAACGATCACGAGGACTGGAAATACGAGCCAGCCACTTCGGCCGTGCAAGCGATCGTCAAGGTCGGGCCCGCGGCGAAGTCAGCTGCTCCGGCACTAGAAAAACTTCTGGATGATCCCGAGTTGCCCGATAACCTACGGCAGGATGTCAGGACCGCCCTCGCAGCCTATCGTTAGGAGGAAAAGACAAGGACGCAGTGACTCGCGTTTCCTCTGGTTTTATCAGCAAAATGCAGGATGAGATCCTTTGTGTCATCTTTCTTGCCGTTGTTGGCACTCCGGAATTCGCGAAAAGCATTCCCGTGGGTACTTTTGCGCCCTTGGAGTGCTTAAACTGGAGGTAATAGAAATTCAGGGTGGAATCGAAGGGAGAGGCTGTTGCAATCGACTACAATGAAACGGCCTCTTCAAATTTTTGCGGATTCGCTGCTAGCGTCAGCTTTTGTGGTTGCTTACCTCAGCACGATGCCAAGGATGAGTGCATCGGAACCGGTGGAGCAGTTTCTGGAGAAACACTGCCTCCGATGCCACGGTCCGGAGAAGGAAAAAAGCGACGTTCGGATCGATCAGCTCTCTCGCGACTTCAAAGCAGGAGCAGACTCCCACCGTTGGGGTGAGATCCTCGAGAAGGTCAACAGCGGCGAGATGCCACCTGCCGAGGAACCTAAACCAACGCAACAAGAGATCGCCGCATTTCTAACCAGCCTCGATGCTCGACTCAAGGAAGGTCGTGCAGCAAGGATGGCGGCGAGGCCTGCGGTTACTCACTATCGTCTCAGTCGCAAAGAGTATCAAAACACGGTCTACGACCTACTCGGCGTTCGATACGATCCGGCCAAGCCAGGGGAACTGAACGAGGATACCCTGTGGCATGGCTTCGAACGCATCGGTTCCGAGCTTTCGCTCTCTCCTTCGCACGTGGATCGCTACTACCGTGCGGCAGGGTTGGTGCTCGATCGCGCGTTCGCAGACGCTTCGGGAGAAACTCGCAAGATCCGCAAGACGGCCGCTGAGCTTCGGTACAACGGAGGGAAAGAGCAACAAGCGATCTTGGACCGTTTCGGTATCAAGCGGCCTTTGCGTTATCTGCTGTTTCCAGGTCGCGTTACAACCGCCCTCGCCCCACACTGGTTTGGACGAACCGGCCCCGAGCATAGCGGTCTGTACAAGGTCCGTATCCAAGCGAGCGGTATTCGGCCCCCAGGTGGGCAACCGGCCCACCTCAGCATCGGCAAACCTACCGGAGAGGAGACGGTCGACAGCCTTATCGATTTCGATCTCACAGCGCCGGAAGATCAACCGCAAGTCTACGAGTTCGAAGTGTTCCTCGAAATGCCGACCTCGCTCGATTTTTGCGTCGTATCGACCCACAGCGTGGATCGAAGACAAGGGGCAGCCTTCCGCAACGCACTCACCAGCCCCAATGGCTACCTCTTTACGCACAGCAGTGAAACATTCTTGCTGAGCGCGAACGCTCCGCAGATGTTCGATGACAAGGGAAACGGACTCTTCTCAACCGTCATCCTCGATTGGATCGAGTGGGAAGGACCGATTACCACCGACGAAGAAAAAGGACGCCGCGCGGGATGGATTCCACCGCAGGATGCAAGCATGGAAGTGGTCGCCGAGCATCTACAGCGATTCGCAACGCGAGCTTGGCGTCGCGGAGTAACGAAGGAGGAATTGAACACTTATCTGAATGCTTATCAAGTCGAACGCGATGCAGGAGAGTCACTCGCTGATGCCTATCGCGTTGCCATGCAGGGAGTACTCACTTCAAGGCATTTCATCTACATCGTTGAGGGAGAACCTCAAAGCCGAGAGCGACTCACCGACTGGGAACTCGCTTCGCGATTATCGTATTTCCTTTGGAGTTCGATGCCCGATGACGGTTTGTTCGCGGCCGCTCAAGATAGCTGTCTGACTGATAATCGTTTGAACAACGAAGTCGATCGCATGCTGGCCGACCGCAAAGCGAATCGTTTCATCGATGATTTCGCTCGCCAATGGCTACAACTTCATCGCCTGGGAATGTTTCCACCCGATCAAAAACTGTATCCCAACTACGATCCGTGGTTGGAAGTGAGCTTGCGGCGTGAGCCGGTTGAATTCCTCCGCGAAATGTTTGCCAAGAATCTGCCTCTGGATCACATGATCGATTCCGATTGGACGATTGCGAATGCCCGGTTGTGCGATTTCTACGGTTTGCCCGAACCGAGCACCGATAGCTTTCAGCGAGTCTCGCTCAAGCCTGAAGATCATCGAGGAGGTCTGCTGACCATGGGTGCGGTACTCGGCCTCACCTCTGACGGAACTCGTCATCGACCTGTTCATCGCGGGGTGTGGGTCAGCGAAGCGATCTTTGGCAAGACTCCTCCATCGCCGCCAGCGAATGTCGATCCGATCGAACCCAACACCGCAGATGGTCCTAAGACAACGATTCGCCAAAAGATCGAATCGCATCGCAGCAACCCGAACTGTGCAGCGTGCCATGCAACGATCGATCATTTCGGAATCGCCTGGGACAATTACGATGCGATCGGGCAGTGGCGAACACGCGAACGCGTCGACAAAGGGCTCGGCGAGGACCCCGCGATCGATGCCTCAGGTGTCATGCCCGA
>JBILVV010000568.1:0-3018 GCA_044370255.1 Pirellula sp. | reverse complement strand
TAGTAGTGCGATTTGCGCCAGTCAGCGGGAGTTTCGCCTTTCATGATCGGCACGAGGCTGCGACCATGCACACCCTCCATCGGCGGAGCCTGCGCGATGTCGAGAAAGGTGCTGGAGAAGTCGAGCAAGCTGACAAGCTCGCTGCTGGTGGTGCCGGGCTTGATCACACCGGGCCAGCGCATGAGCAGCGGGCTGCGGAGGCTTTCTTCAAAGAGCCAGCGTTTGTCGAACCAGCCATGCTCGCCGAGGTAGAAGCCCTGGTCGCTGCTCAAAATGACGACGGTGTTCTTGGTGAGGTCGTTTTTGTCGAGGTAGTCGAGCACGCGGCCGACGTTTTCATCCACGGCCTTCACGCAGGCGAGGTAGTCGTGCATGTAGCGCTGATAGCGCCACTTCACGAGATCGCGGCCTGTGGGTGCTGCCGCGGCATATTTGGCATTGCGCGGCTCATAGTAAGCATTCCATGCGCCCTTTTGTTCCAGCGTGAGATTGCCGGGGACGACGAGCTTCGCATCGCGCTCGGTGAAGGTGCGGTCGATGCCCATGTCATGATCACTGACTGCCTTGCTGCGGCCGCTGTAACTGTCGAAGAGCGTCTCCGGTTCCTCATAGACACGATCTTTGTCAAAGCCGAGCAGCCGAAGCGGCGGTTCCCACTCGCGATGGGGCGCCTTGTGCTGGCTCATCATCATGAAGGGCTTGGACTTATCACGTCCATCGAGCCATTTCAAAGTGAGGTCGCCGATGATGTCGGTGCAGTAGCCTTCGTATTTCACCTGCTTGCCGTTTTCAGTCATCGGCGGGTTGTAGTAGGCGCCTTGTCCGGGGAGGACGTTCCAGTAGTCGTAGCCCACAGGATCGGTCATGAGGTGCCACTTGCCGATGATGGCGGTCTGGTAACCGCTCTTTTGCAGCACCTTCGGAAAGGTGGGCTGGCTGCTGTCAAACTTGCTGTTGCTGTTGTTGTAGAAGCCGTTGGCGTGGGAGTACTTGCCGGTTTGGATGACGGCACGCATCGGGCCGCAGATGGAGTTCGTTACGAGGCAGCGGTCAAAACGCATACCTTCCTTCGCGAGGCGGTCCATGTTCGGCGTTTCGAGCAGCTTGCGCTTGTCGCCGTAGCAACTCATCGCCTGATAAGCCAGGTCATCGCAAAAGATGAAAACGATGTTTGGCGGCTGTGCGGCTCTGGCGGTGAACGCGAGAGCGAGGGTGGCGAGGAGGAATCGGATCATGGCTTGAGGCGGGTGAACGTGGTGATACCGCGTTTCTTCTTCATGCGACCAGCAAAAAATCACGTCCCTCCATCCAGCCACGTGCTACAAGATGTGCTTGAATAGCCTCACGAGCACCGCGAGCGCCGACGCCGGCAAGAATGAAGCTCTTTTTGCATTCTGGCAGGTCATTGGCCAGTCGAACGACGCGGCCGTCGCAGTGAGTGCCGCATTTCGCCGCATCCACATCGATGAACCCAACAATGGGTAGCGAATCGAAACGCCGCCGCGTGATGCGACCCGCTCCCCACAACCACAGCTCGCGCCCGTTGACATGCTTTTTGAGCCAGTTCGTCAAATAGAGGCATTTCGTCGCATAAAACGCCTCCACAGAGTAGCGCGAGTCCGTGCGCGAAAGTCGCTGCGGTGGATCATTCCACACCATCAGCTCCGCATCGACCTTTCCAAAGCGCACACCGGCCGCTAGCCAGCGCAGCCACAGCTCGTAATCTTCCGGAAACGGGCCGTTTCGGTAACCACCATGTCTTTCGATCAACTCACGCCGGAACATCACGCTTGGATGCGCCACGGGAGACTCAACGAAGCGCCGCAGGCTCACTTCATCGGGATTCATCAGCGAATTGATCCAATCGACATGCGCTGCGTAACCGGCTTCCGTGCCGCCAAAACGGACACGGCACGAAACCAGTCCGAAATCGCGATTCGCGGCCAGAAACGCGCTTTGAAGATCCAAACGCTGGTTGCTCATCCCATCGTCCGCATCCATACGCGCGACGAATTCACCCCGGCACGAAGCTAAACCGCGATTCAGCGCGATGACAATGCCTTGCGGCTCTTGCTCGATCAAAACGAGGCGTGGCTCAAGGGCGGCGATTTGACGCAAAAGCTCCACCGTGCCGTCTCGCGAGCCATCATCGACGATGACGAGTTCCCAATCGGGGATGGTTTGTGCCTGCACGCTTGCGATGGCTGCCTCGACCGTCTCACGTGCATCGCGAACGGGCATGAGTACGGAGATGGAGGGCTGCATGCTCATCGGAACTGCTCCCATAGCAGCTTGATCACCATGGCAAAGACCACGGTGAGGAAGATGATACGGATGAAGGGGGCACCGTGGCGGATGGCCATCGAGGCGCCCCAGCGGCCGCCGAGGAGTTGGCCTGCGATCATCGCCGCGGCGATGCTGTAATTCACCCGGTCAGAGATCACGAAGACGGCGAGCGAGGCGAGGTTGCTTGTGAGATTGGCCACCTTTGTGAAGGCGGTGGCACGCGTAAGCTCCATCCCGGCCAGCGAGATGCAGGCCATGGCCCAAAACGTGCCCGTGCCCGGCCCGAAGAATCCATCGTAAAAGCCTAGCGTGCATCCAGCAACTCCCGCAAAGGCCGCCATGCCGAGTCGCGCCTTTGCAGGCATCTTTCCAAAACCCGGGCTGAGCAGCACATACAGTGCGATACCTAGCAACATCCAAGGCACGATTTTCTTGAGCGTGTCGTTGCTCACTTGAGTGACCGTCCATGTGCCGATGGAGGCAAATACAAAGGTGATCAGCACCGTTAGCCTTGCCTCCCGCCAAGACACAAGCCCTGCATTCGCATACTTCCGCACGGCCATGAGCGTGCCCCAGGTGGACTGCATCTTGTTCGTGCCCAGCGCCATCTGCGGCGTCAGCCCTGCCCACAGCAGTGCCGGCACGGAGATGAGCCCACCGCCGCCTGCAACGGCGTCAATAAACCCCGCGCTCAACCCCGCGAAAAAGAGAAGCATCAGCACATCCCAGCTC
>JBILVV010000522.1:0-3019 GCA_044370255.1 Pirellula sp. | reverse complement strand
GCAGAGCGGTTCCCCAGCGCTCGCAAGTATGTCGATCTCCGCAAGCTTGCGGACTCCCTCAAAGATATCGACGCGGTCGTTGTCAGTTCGACGGAGCATACGCACGCGTTCGCCACACTCCCTGCATTGCAGCAACGCAAACCGGTCTATTGCGAGAAACCTCTGACCTACAACATCCAGGAAGCCAAGCGAATCATGGACGAAGCGGCCGTGGCCAAGGTGGCTACGCAGATGGGAACGCAGATCCATGCCACCGCTAACTATCGGCGCGTTGTAGAACTGATCCAATCCGGCGCCATCGGACCTGTAACCGAAGCGCATATATGGACTTCACGAGCATGGGGCCTACAAAGCGAAGAAGACGCCAAGCGGAACGGAGATATCGTCTACGTCACTGATCGACCTACACAAGAGATGCAACCTCCGAAAGAAATCGATTGGGACCTTTGGATCGGTCCTGCTTCTATGCGGCCGTTTCACGAGGTCTACCTGCCCGGGCCCAAGTGGTACCGTTGGTGGGATTTCGCCAATGGGACCATGTCCGACCTAGGAAGCCACTTCAACGACCTACCGTTTTGGGCGCTCAAGCTCGATCATCCTCGGACGGTCGAAGCGTTTGGCCCGCCGCCTCACAAGGAGTTGGCCCCGGCATCGATGAGCGCGGTTTACGAGTATGGCCCACGCGGCGATCTGCCCGCCTGTCGCGTCTCTTGGTACCAAGGTGCCGACAAGCCGCAGATATGGAAAGAGAAAGGCATTCCCACTTGGGATAACGGGATACTCTTCATCGGTCGCGATGGCATGCTACTGTCCGACTACGGTCGTCATGTTCTATTGCCCGAAGCCAAGTTTGAATCGTACGAGGGCCCGAAGCCATTCCTTCGTGAGTCCCCCGGCCAACAACAAGAATGGCTTGATGCGATCAAAAATGGCACGCCGACCGGCAGCCCGTTTGACTATGCCGGCTTGCTCACCATCGCCAATCACTTAGGCAATGTGGCATACCGAGCGGGTCAGAAACTCGAGTGGGATCCAGTAAAGCTACGAGCCAAGAATTGCCCGGCCGCAACGCCGTTCATCGAACGCACACCGCGAGCCGGTTGGTCATTGGCTTAGCCGCAGTTTGGCTCGGACTCATCCCTCGAAGCGTACGGCGCTCAAGGCTTCAACCGTACAACGGACTTCCTAGTCCGTTGACTGCCGACACGACCGACTAGAAGTCCGTCGTACAAAACTACGTCGTACAAAACTACGTCGAATACAACTATTTGACCGGCAACCATTTGACCGCTGGCACCGAATACGACTCTGCGATCAATGCGAACGCTCGTCTCGCACGACCAGATCGCCTTCGATGCTTCCGACCAAGCATGTGTTCTCGCGGATTTCTTTTTCCGCTTGAAGCAACTCAATATGAGATCCAGCGATGATAAATTTTTTCCCGCTTGCTAACGCGACCGGACGGACATATCCATCGCCGGTGATGATTCGTGAATATGGAACCACTACCAGGTCTGCGCTATCGAGAACGGCATTCAGGGCATCGTTGCCGATCATGCTAGGTCTTCCGTTTTTCGTCCTACATTTTTCGATAACCTGACCGCGCATCGAATCCTTCGCCTGCGGCTGCGCGTAAAACGCAATGCCGTTCAATGAACGTGGGATAGGCTTCTAGCCTGTCATAATGTGCCTTTCAATCGGCAATGCTTGCACTACATGTTGCGCAGTTCGCAGGCAGGATGCCTACGCCACTATCCTCATTGAACGGTATTGGGGTTAAAAGAATTTTGTGCGATACGGAGTGGCACAGGGGAGCCAACGACGGGCGGCTACCATGCTATGATGAGAGCGTGTTTTCTCTTCACTATCAAGGAACTTCATCGTGAGAAACTGGGCTAGTTGTATCTTTGTGCTTCTTGCATTCGGATCCCCTGTAATTGCTCAGGAAGCGATTGAACATTCCTTGTTCATCGCCGGTCCGACCTTCACCGGGATCCTGGACGAAGCGAGCAACGAGGTATGGAATGCCGGTCGCGCGGGAGCTCGCGATGGCGAGGTGTTGGAAAACGGCAATGTTCTGATCTGTTGGTCCGATGAAGTCCGTGAATTGACGCGAGATAAGAAAGAAACCGTATTTCAATATCGGCTATCGAAAGAAAATGCGGAATTGGGGACGGCACAGCGATTGGCTGACGGCCGCACCTTGATCACCGAACTCGGGGCTAAGCCAGTGCTGTTGGAGGTCGCTGCCGACGGAACCGTTGTACACCGAGTTCCGCTGCTTCCTGAAACCGACAACGCCCACATGCAGACGCGGATGGCTCGCAAGCTCGCCAGTGGTAACTACCTCGTCCCCCATCTTCTAGCGTTCAAGGTGAAAGAGTACGACCCTGCGGGCAAGGTGGTACGCGAGTTGGCGACCGATGGAGCGGAGCTAGGTGGTCGCGCTGCGGAGAACTGGCCGTTCACCGCGATCCGATTAGCGAACGGCAACACGTTGGTGAATTTGACCCATGGCAACAAGACGGTGGAGTTTGATTCGGAGGGGCGTGTCGTTTGGCAGGCGAGCAACGAGGATGTAGCAGGCAAGCCCTTTGCGGACCCGTGTGGCGGGCAGCGGTTACCCAACGGCAACACGATCATTGCCAGTTACGGTGCACGGGCCGACGAGGGTGTGATCAAGGTATTCGAATTGAATCGGGACAAGCAGATAGTATGGAAGTACACCGGCCCGCATCGAGCGCACGAAGTCCAGGTCTTAACCACCAACGGCATCCCGATCCCAAAGCCCGCGATGCGGTAGGCATTACCTATCACAACTTCGGCGCAGCTATTTGTTAATTTCATGGACAGAAATCCATCGGATTGACATGATTACGGCCGTAAGACGGACTTCCAGTCCGTCACACTTCTTGTTCCTCACTGGTAAGACGGACTTCCAGTCCGTCTTGATGCGTCTCCATATCTGCTAACCGATTCTCGAACGTATCGAAGACCTGCGAACCGGTAAACGCTGAGG
>JBILVV010000355.1:0-5285 GCA_044370255.1 Pirellula sp. | reverse complement strand
GCGAGAAATCATGCCTCATGCGTGGATCCTAATTCCCGGTTATGGAGCTCAAGGTGGCTCGGCATCCGATGTGCGACATGGCATGGATGCGCAAGGACTCGGCGCGATTATCAATAGCTCTCGCGGAATCATCTTCGCTTACGAGCAACCGCGCTTCGCGGCCCCCGATTGGAAGCATTCGGTTCGCAACGCCACCCTTGCCATGATCGAAGACCTCGCCAAACCCTTTTGATTGCACTTTGGGTTGAAAACCGGTGGCCTGCATCATTTAATTAAACCAGCCCAAAATGATTCAACGATGAGCTTACTTGACCGGCCGCTTTTTGTCCTTGAAAAACTGCCATACGCGCTCAGCACCCGAAAATGAAGAGATGGGAGCGGTCCCTTCGCGACGGGCCCGTGTACCGGGCCATCCATGGGCACCCGCTGAATCAACCACGTACTCTGTCGCTGCACCTTTGTCCGTGGCAGCGTACGTGATTGTCGTGACAGTTCCCTTCGTGGCGATCTGCTCCGGTTTCTGTGATTGGTTCACCTCAACCCAAAACTGGACCACATCTTTTAACGGTTTATACGGAGCGTCCTGAGCGCGACTGACCAGCGGGTTGCGACTCATGCCACCCTCAAGAGGCACCTCTTCATCTTTGGCTCCATTGATGATGAGAATCGGCAAAGGAACGGTTGGCTTTTTGTCGAAGGTGAACATAGAGGCTACCACGGGTGCGACGGCTGCCAAACGTTCGGAGCGGGCTACCGCATAGACATACGTCATCATCCCGCCATTGGATCCGCCGGTCATGCAAATACGAGTTGGGTCGGCATCATGTTCCTGGATCAGTTTGTCGATCAATGTGTCGAGGTAACCGATATCGTCTGCATCTTTTACTTGCCTGCGCAACAGGAAGCCGGTATTCCATGCGTGACGATTGCCACCGAAATCGGTTCCCTCTCCATACACCACCATGAAGCCATTGGCTTTGGCTACCGCATCGAAACCCGAGTTGACTCGCATGATTTCGGCACTTCCTTGACCGCCATGGAGCGCAATAACCACCGGCCTTTTTGTGCCATCCGTCGGTGCGTTTACAATCACCGCGCGTCGATCTAGCTGATTGACTCTGAATTTGATTTCCACTTCCGACTTGCGAGGTGGCGAAGGAGTTTTCTTCGCTTGGCCAAACGCTTCGCGGTAGAACTGCCAGTTCGAGTCGCCGAGCGCTTCGAGGGTTTTCATTGGATTATGATCGATTCCTTCGAGCACGGTCCACGTATGCGGAATCGCGAGATTCTCCAGATGTTCATGAAACGCTCGATTATTGCTGAACGTCTCATCTTGATCACCGCACACCATACGGATGAGCGAACCTTTCGTGATTGCCTCGGCATTTTCTTTTGCGATACGACGGGGGCTGACGCTCCTAAAGTATTCCTGATCACCGCCGTACACTTTCTGCAAAAGCTCGGCCGCTCGCAATCGTCCCGCACGGGGAGCCTGGATCAACTCCGCTTGCAAGGGACCACCACCCATGATAGAGACAGCGCTAAACAAGTCCGTGTATTTAAATCCCAATCGAGCCGAACCATAGCCACCCATGCTGTACCCGTCAAGCAATCGGCCATTACGAGAGGCAATCGTCCGGTAGGTTGCATCAATATGCGGAATGAGTTCCTTGATGATGATCGTCTCGATAGGTGCTGAGCCGTCCTTCCAGTCGACGTACATACCCTCGACAAGCCCGTTGACGAAAACGACTAGGCAAGGTGGCGTCTTGCCCGCCGCGATCGCTGCATCAAATAACGCCGCGACTCGCGGGATACCAGGAAGTCCACCTCCTGAACCGTGCAACCAGTAGACGACTGGGAATCGTCGTTGTGTATCCTGGTCGTAGGCTGCAGGTTTGTAGATGTGGTAACTGACCTTGGTCTTCGCAGCCGCGCTATCAAACGTGTGGAGCCTGAATTTCCGGCGTGATCCATGCCCCTTCCGATGGCGACGAACGTGGAGGTGTCTGCGTCTGGGCGATCAGCACATCCATGTTCATCAGGCGAAACACACAAATGACTAATAAGCTTAGTGCATTGAGAAATGGGGATCGTTTCATGGTTTTTATCCTAGTTCAACAACCTTGTCTTACGTGAAGATATCGATGTAGGCAACGATTTGTTTTGCGATCGGGTCATCTCCATATTCGGACGCAAGGGAATTGGAATTTGAATCGATTGATGCCGAACGGTTGCTCGAAACTCATCTTTCATTCTGGCTCGCTATCGCATGCCAGACGAACGCACTTACTTCGCCGAAATCGTTGTGCCATCGAGACCTTGGGTTATTTCAGTAGATTTAAGCAATGCCTTGGCTTTCTCGTCGTCTTTGAGATACGCATTCCAAAATGCAAGCGAAGTTTCTTTTACGGCGCGAGTGGTATCGGTTTCGCGTCCACCGTAGCCGCCGAAGGAAAAGTGGTTCGCGCCATCGATGAAGACGAGGTATTTATCACCCGGCGGGCTGAACTGAAAGGGCTCTTTCTTCCAGTCCGGACCTTGACCACTTGCGCCTTGATCGCGAGAACCGGTCATGGTTAGCATGGGAAGCTTGAGATTATCCCAACTTGATTTGCTGAGTCCTTGTTGTCCCGTCCCTTGCCCACTGATCGGCATAATGCAACGCACACGCGGGTCGCCAAAGTTTCGTGCTTTCTTCCCATCGAGATCAACCGTGACACCACCGATCAACATCGAAGTGTAAGCGCCATACGAATGGCCGCCGACACCGATACGGGTCGTGTCGATGCGTCCTCTCAACGCGGGGACTCTCTTATAAAGTTGTTCGATGCTGTCGATGATACAGGTAACGTCAGCCACTCGTCCCTCGATCTTCACCGGATCATCCAGTCGATCGGCGAGCCGCCCAGTATCGCGACGATCGGACTCGCGGGTTGTATCCGGCGTGGATCCTCCAGAATTCCGATTGCGAATTCGGTCCCGGATGGTCCCTGCTTGCGGACTCGTATTACTGCGGCCAAAACCATCGCTGTGAGATGGATGCACGATTACGTAACCATGTTTGGCGATATGTTGGCTGATCGCGGCAAAGGCGGTTTTGTCGGCACCGAATCCATGCGAGAAGACAATCAACGGTAGCTTGTCGCCCGTTTCCGGATAGTAAACGCGGCATTCGAGATCCTTGCGTCGTTTTTCATCACGAAGCGAGATGTCTTCCGACTTCACCGCCGCGAAGGCATAGATGAAGGCATGGAAAGAGAGGAGCATTGCGATGAGAAGGTTGAAGTTGGTTGTCATGGTATTCCTTGCTTAATCCTTTGGGCACTTGATCGTCCGCGTCGATTCCGGAGCGATGGTTCGAACTTGTCCTCGCTACCTTCGCCCATATTTCTCTGATCTTGCCGAACCCACTTGGCGGATTGAGTTCCTTTTTCCCACTCCGCAAAAGCCGCTTGCAGCTCACGTAGTTTGTCAGGTTGACTGGCAGCGAGATTGTTTTGCTCGCCGATGTCATCTTTCAAATTGAAAAGCATCGCGCCGCCTTGCTGCGGAATGTGAGTCAGTTTCCAATCACCCATCCGCACCGCATGGTTCGCACCGGCTCGCCAGTAGAGGGAGTCGTGAGGGGGCGGAACGTCGTGGATCGCTCCGCGATCCTGTGCGACATCTCCAGAAATCGGATCGCGGAGCGATCCTCGACTTTCCCCACTGCCCGCCATCAAAAAGGGGATCAGGTCAACTCCATCGAGCGGCTTGTCGTTCGCCTTACCGGGCTGCTTGCGCCGCTCCGCTTCTAATAGCCCTGCGGCGGCTAGTGCCGTCGCATGGCAGTCAAAGCCCATCACTGGCTCGCGATAGGTTTGGCCGGCAGCGACTTTGCCCTTCCATTGCATCACAAACGGAACGCGGATTCCACCCTCGAACATCTGAGCCTTGAAACCGCGAAGCGGATCGTTGCGAGAAGTGGTCTGCTGGGTTGGGCCGCCGTTGTCGCTGTAGAACATCACCAACGTGTTCTCTTCCTGATTCAACTCACGCACCTTCGCCATCACTCGACCAACAGCGAGATCGAGCCCCGTCAACATCCCCGCAAAGGTTTTCCGTTTGCCTGAAAGATTCGCAAACCGATCGATATAGGGACTCGCATCCATCGGCGCATGGACGGCATTGAATGCAAAGTATAGGAAGAATGGCTTGTCTTTGCTCCGATCAAGAAATCCAACTGCCTCATCCGCAAACTCGTCGGTCAGGTACTTGGTCGTCTGCACCGGTTCTCCGTTGCGAACGACGGGATCGTGATCACTTTTGCCTGGTGTATACGATCGAGCGCCACCGAGGAAGCCGAAGTGGTAATCAAAGCCTCGCTCATGAGGACGCAAGCCTTCTTTGAACCCGATGTGCCATTTGCCGATCATCCCCGTAGCGTAGCCTGCGGTCTTGAGTTTCTCCGCGAGCGTTGGGATCTCGCGAGGTAAACCGAACTCGGGGTCCGCAAAACGTTCCGGCCCCGAGTTGTGCTCGAAGCCGAACCGATGTTGGTACATACCGCTCATGAGCGCTGCACGCGATGGCGAGCAGACCGGATGGGTCGCATAGCCGTCGGTAAACCGAACGCCGTTCTTCGCGATCGCATCGATATTGGGAGTCGGGATGTCATTGCAGCCATTCACGCCGATGTCCGCGTAGCCAAGATCGTCAGCGAGAAAGATGATGATGTTGGGTTTGTCCGCGGCAGTCGCAAAGCCGAAAAGCGAAAGGGCAAAAAAATGGGTGGGCAAAAAAATCAATAAGACTGATAGCGTTGTTCTCACGGTTGATTCCTCTTCATTCGATTTCATTTTTCTATAGGCACATATTTAGCAGCCTGATGCGACAATGTCTCCGCGGACTTGACTGGGTCCGAGATGAGGTGTATATTCAATGTGTCTACACATTTTTTCGGAGGTGAGCGATGGCTACGGTGCAAAAATGGGGCAATAGCTTGGCGATTCGCATACCCCATGCGTTGGCGGGGCAAATGGATGTTACAGAGGGGACTGCCGTGGACCTATGTGTTCGCGATGGAGAACTCATTGTGCGACCAGATCGATCGCCCAAACTCAGCCTCAGTGCGCTACTGAAGGATTGCAAACCTTCCCAGTTGCACGGCGAAACGGATTTCGGAATCGATGTAGGCCGAGAGGTGATCGATTGAAACAAAAACCGCAGAACTACATTCCAGACCGAGGCGACTTTGTTTGGATTTCGCTTAATCCGACCGCCGGCCATGAACAAGCTGGACG
>JBILVV010000341.1:0-5558 GCA_044370255.1 Pirellula sp. | reverse complement strand
CCCCCAAAAGTTACAATCGGAAGACCGGCCTGTGTATTCTATGTCCAGCAACGCGTCAAGCAAAAGGATATGCGTTTGAGGTCGCGATTGAGGGTGGCGATGGAAGTTCGGGAGTTGTCCTCACGGATCACCTGCGCAACGTGGACTGGAGAGCTCGGAACGTTCAGTTTATTCATCGTGTCTCGGACTCCGAGTTATCTGAAGTGATCGCTCGCTTGGAAGCATTGCTGGTAAGTCCTGATATCTAGGCGTTTGACTGGCCAAAAAATGAATGGGCGAATAAATAAACCAAGTTGACAGAGTTTTTTTCATTCTTGATTCCCCTTTGCTTGACCTCATTTTTCTGCCCCCACATTTTTTGCCCGACTCGATTACCGTCCGATGATCTCAGAGAGTTTGCGGAACTCTTCTCGGCTCAAAGAGCCACTCTGATCCGTATCGAGTCGATCGAAGATCGTGGTCGACGCTGCGGGGTTGTTGGTGTACTTGGCCTTGACCTCATCGCGCGTCACGCTCCCATCACGATCGGCGTCCAATTGTCGAAAGAGGGCATCGCCGACGTTCGGTCGGTCGGAGCCACCGCCACCCAATGCATTACGGATCGCTCCGCGAATCCTGTTACGTGGGTTGAGTGGGTTGGGATCGCCAGGCTTAGCGCCGGGAACAATGTATTCGACATAGCCCAGGTGCATCTCGTCAAAGGTTTGTGGCCCCCAGCGAACCTCCTTGTTCGGGTCCGGGTTAGCCGGATTGTTGCTGCTGTTGTCGTACCAAGCGGTGAACTGCAACGTTGATCCTGCTTTGACGCTTACGGGTTCGGCGTATCGATAGAGCAACTGCCAATTGAAGTCGTAGCGTGGGATGTCGAGCATTGTGCGGGTCTGACCATCCGAGATCAATTCGTATCTGGCTGCTTTTCCTCGCAAGTGCATGTGCGGAAGGAATGCCAAGATCTGAACATCCATCGGTATGTTCTTGATGCTACCCACGACGGGATGATTGTCCGCTCCGGGGGGGATCTGGAATCGTGGATTAACGACTCCTGCTACCCGCACCTCCTGCTTCGGTTCCTCCTTCGCATACACCAAGCCGATGCGAGTGCTATCTTCGGTCGCGGTACCGTTAGGGGTGTAGTGCATTTGGAATCGCAGCTTCGCTCCCTTGGGTATGCGCTTCGCGTAGCCATCGGGGTAAACAAGGGTGCTGTTTCCCGGCACATAGATACCCCAGTACCCACCGCGTTCGTCGGCAGCGTCATCGCGAGGTCCATCCTCGTCGTCCGCTCCTTGGACAAAGACCAGCACATGATGGACCACGCTCGGATTGCCCGGTCGCACTTCGATCGCCTTTACCCATCGATCCTGATCCAACTGCGTCTCGACAATGACGTTCTGATACGGCATCGTCCCGGTCGCTTTGACCTTTACGGGCTTGGCAAACTCGAACACTGCGTCGGGCTTTCCGATCAGCCAACCGTTGGCGAACGTTCTGGGGGCTGGCGACTGCATGGGATCGCCAGCCGGAGTCTTGTTATCCATCCAGGCGAATAGTTGCTGTTTCTCGGACGTGGAAAGAGAGCGATCATTGATCCAGGGGGACGTTGAATGACTCTTGTCGGCTACCGCAAACCAAGGTGGCATGATGCTTCGATCGACGACCTCGCGAATCATCGGTGCATGTGCGACTGCGTCTTCATAGGTTTCTAGTTTGAATGGTCCTACGCCACCTTCGCGATGGCACTCGACGCAGTGCCGTTGCAGAAGTCGAGAAATCTGGTTGTGATAGGTCACCTCAGACAGTGCATTTGAAGCGGGCTTCTGTTCGAGCAAGCAGCCCGGAGCCGCTGTTGCAGAAACCAAAATCGCACGTTGACTCAAAGCGGCCTCTAATGCGTCGCGCAGATAGGTAAATCGCGGCGCATCAATCGAATAGCCGAATCCGTATTGGTCATCGATCGCACCATGGTAAACAATCGTGTGCGAACGATCGAGAACGAAAACATCGGTCGTGCTGGTTGCTCCAAGATGGGCAGCAAACGCTGAATCCTCGTCGAAAGTGTATTCCGCACCCGCTGCAAAGCGTGACGCTGCAACTTTCGTCTCCTCTAGCTTATCGGTTGCAATGCAATTGACCAAAATGAACCGTACACCACGAGATGCAAAGTCTCGCTGAAGTTCGACAAGCGTTGGCAAGTATTTCTTGCTAAGCGGGCAGCTCGTACTGGTAAATGCAACGACTGTTAGTTCGCCTTTGGAATCGCCGTGTAGTTTCCTCGCAACCCCCTCCAGATCGGTAAATTCAAAGTCAGGAACATAGCGACCGATACCGTGCTCCCCGGGAGTCAATAATAGCGGACCTTGGCGAACGGGTGGCTCTGACGATTTCGTGGCCGTGTGAAACGCCGAAATGCATACTAGCGCGATCAGCCATCTACTGAAAGTGTGATACATAGCTCGCTTGCAATGGAGAGAGAGGTACGGGGATGAACAAAAAAATGGTTGGGCAAAAAGATAGGGGGAACGAGTTTTGTATGGTTTCATTTTTCTGCCCTAACATTTTTCTGCCCAACTCTTCGATTTCTATTGCGGTTCAGAATCTTGTTTCCGGAGCCACCGATCGGCTCGGGATCCAAACCAATTCAAGATCCGCTCACGACGGTCGAATCGTTGCGTATCTGTTCCAAAAATTTTGTAGGGCTCGGACAGGTGTCCTTCAGGGCGATAAAGCGATTCATCGGCAAGCCTTGAGTCTACCAAAGTGAAGGTGGAAATCGAATGGGAGCCATCGACCTCCCGCTCGAGGACGAGTTTGCGGATCGCCTTGGTCTCTCTATCCACTTCGATCGTCGCTCGTTTGAGGGGGCGATTGCTCCACTGTCTTCGCGGGTTTGCGACGATGATCGTCGTACCCGATGGTCCATCGGATGATTCAAGCTGATAATACTTGAGAAAGCTCTTGAGCAACGTCTCGAGGTTCAGTGTGTAGAGGTCACCGATGTAGCGAAGCGGCATTCCCATTTCCTCCGAGTCGACAACCACGGCTTGACTTGACCCGAGCGTCATCCAGACCGCACCTTGCTCGTCGCGCCCCCAAGCCCATTCGCGTTGTCCTCGCATCTGCACCCAGAAGCGATCGCCTTGCGTGGCGACCCGAACATCCTTGGGCAATTCCACCTGTGTCTCTTTGGATGGTCCCCGCGTAATCTCCACGACATAGATCCGTTCGATCGCGGCGGCGTGCGTATGGATTGCCGCTTGAACCAATTGCGTTGCATTCGCGATTGCCATGCGGTCGCTTTGGAAAAAGAGAGTCGACAGGATCACGATCGCGATTGTTGCAGCCACGAGCCAACCCCATCGTTGAACCGATAGATGTAGACGAGGATTAAGGACGCCCTGACTCTTCCTTGTCTGAGGCTGCGGGTTCAACGAAACAGTATCGACCAACGCGGTCAGCGATTCCTGGCCGAGGTCCTCCTGCAAGAGCGTATCGAGGAGCAAGTGGTCGACGAATTGAGAGCGAAAGTTCGGGTCCGTGCTGGCGAGCGAGGTCAATTCGGTCAACTCGCCCTCCGAGATTGCATCGTCGAGCAGTTTGGACATCAGTTCCACAAACCGCGGGTTCGAGTTCATGAGAAATCACCATCAGCTTCCAGCTTGGACTCGATGCAGGCAAGCAGCGACTGGCGAATGCGATAGAGGGTTTGACGTATCGACGCGTGAGGCCGGCCGATGATCTGCGCGATCGACTCGATCGCATGCCCGCCCGTGTATCGCAGATCGATCAACTGCCTTTGTGCTGGGGGTAATTGACTCAAGCATTGCTCAAGAGCTTGCCGACGATCCTCGATTTGAGCGAGCCGTTGGCAAGCGAGATCAGCCAATTCGTCAAGAAGGGCGTTGTCGAAGACGAGTCGGTCGCGACTGTACTTTCGAATGTGATTAAGTGCCTTGAAACGCGCGATTTGGCTGGCCCAGGCCCAGAAGTCTGAGCCGGGTTGGAATTCCCCTCCCTTCTCCCACAGAACTGCATTGATCTCCTGGAGTACATCATCGACGTCGGCAGCACGGACGAGTAGACAGCGAACCAAGCCACGCAAGCGTGTTTGGTGCATCGCAATAAGGCCAACGATTTCGGCGGGATTCGGATGTTGCATTGCACTGGCTCCAAAGGGCTAATGTCACCCGACTTGGAATCATCAACATGATTTCCCCGGAATGTTGGAAATTCAGCCCCGGGAAGATGGTGCAGGATCGTAGCAGGTGACAGTAGTCCTTACGGACGAACGGTATCTTGGCCAGCTGGCTCGGCATCCGATGCAGTTTCCGAGTCCTGCTCGAGTTTCTCTTGTTCTTCCCGACTAGAGTCCATGATGAACAGTGGAATGTATGGCAACATGATCAGGATCGACAGCAATAGAATCACCCCAGCTACAAGTCCAACCATCGACCAATCGATGACGAGTGTTGCCGCGATTACCAAAGCGGATAATGCGAGAAAAATCAGGAGAAACAACGCGGTATACAATCCAGCGAAACGAATATCCAATTCCACCTCGTCCTGTGAAATAGCCGTATCGCCTGCCCCTCGCAGAACTTCGGCACGCGATTGCCGTTCGAGATAACAAACGCTGATAAATGCAAGAAAAAGGACTGGTGTGGGGAATGCTGCCAAGTAGGCAACCTGCCAATGGAGGAGTATCAAGATGATCGTTGCCAGAGTGGCAAGGATGAGCAACATGCCGAGCACAGACCTCGCCCATCTCATCATACGATGGGCGTCGGGCTCGCCAGAAAATCGCGTCGGTTCGTCGGCAGCCATAATCGCCTCTTACTTCGAATGGAGTGAAGTCGACCCGAACTTTGCTTATATCAAGTTACCCTACCGGTTGAATAAGGGCAACCTTCCGCTAACGACTATTCCTATCGAAGTTCTATGCGAACTCGCCTGCAACCTTTCATTTTCCAATCACTGAAAGAGTGAAGGATCGCGTCGAGGATGTTCGCGTTTTCTCCAGATCCTGGGCATAATTCGTCGTCGGAACAGGTTGCCGGTTATTGAACAAGACGCAACATCCAGGGAGTTAGCAACAACCGGATTTGCTACCTAACGTGACCACTTCTAGCCCGCATTGGTCGGGAGCGAGGCATGCGGTCTCCTTGTTCCGAAGTTTAAGTAGCAAGTGACCATCGCGAGTCTCGGCCACTCCAACTCGATAAATCTCGATCGTCGTTCCTTGAACCTCGACATCCACCTCCAAGCTCTCATCGAGCCCGAGCGAGGCACTCTTGTCGAGAATCATGGATAGCTTGTCTGTCGATAGCCTATGATCGAAGTCGTTCGCAACTAAGGTCTGCAGCACGCACGTTTGCTCCAACCGACGAACGCCGCCACAATCGATAAAGTCTTTCGTGACTTTGCCGACCTCTGTCACATGAAAGTGCTCAGGCAACAAGTTGCCAGAAGGCAATTCCATCCGAAATGAGGAACGAGGATATTCGCGCAGCACTTGGCTTAGTTGACTGAGTTTCATGGTTTTTGCTCCAAAAACTTGCCGT
>JBILVV010000521.1:0-3025 GCA_044370255.1 Pirellula sp. | reverse complement strand
TTGAAGTGCTAGTTCCTCGTTGGCCAAGGTCAAAGAGCGATTAGCGTTGGCTAATTCCTGATCGAGTTCATGTTGTTGTGCGTACTCGGATTCGCGGAGCGCTGTCAATCGTTCGACATCCAGTTGATAGTCCTTGGGATCGATCTTGAAGAGGAGATCCCCCTCATGAACATACCGTCCAATGCGACAATCCTCGCTCTTGAACGCCACGCGTCCCGAGATTTCCGATGCGAGCGTGATTTGACGATAAGGAACCACGGTTCCCGAAACGGCGATGTCGAGTGTTTCCAAGCCCGTAAAGGGCCGAATCGTGTCGACATCCGCGATCGGCATCTTCACCAATTGAACCCGAGGATCAGACGGGTCCTCACTGACTTGCTTCGGCTTCTGCGTACCGAGCAACATGAAGCTGGCAACCCCGATCACGGTCACCAAAACAGGCAAAACCAAACCAACAACCCAGCTTTCCAGGGTGTTCGATTTCTTTTTCGTCATCTCAGAAAATCATTCGGGAAAAACTACGAAAGCAAAGGAGTGCTCCATAGTAGTGCGGGCCCCCCGAAATGTCATGGGTTGAATTCAAAGCAAAAAGCGAACTGTGCCAATAAGGCCATCATTTCCCCACGATTTTGCCCGTTTTCGAGCGAGCGTGGGTATGCCGTTGAGTTGACGAGGGAAGCCCTTATTGCGAATCGGAGTCCTTGGCACCTGGCGAGCCGAGGTCCAGCTTGGCCCATTTCTTCGCCTTGAGCTTTGCGGCGTTCTCATTCGACAGAGGTCCGTTGTTCTTGAAGGTCAACGATTGCAACTTTGGCATCGCAAGTATTTTGTCGACCGACGCCTCACTGACCCCCGTTTCACGGATCGACAGCTCTTTCAGATTGGGGAGTGTTGCGATAACGTCCACCGTCTTGTCCGTCATCTTAGGTAGACTCCACAGGTCCAAGACTTCGAGAGATTTTGCCCCCTGCAAGTTCTTGAATCCGTCGTCGCTCACCGATGCAATCTCGTGGATATACAATCGCTTTAAGGCAGGCAACTCTGTGAGCACTTCGAGTGCTGGGTCGCTGATGTTCGGTAGATCTCGCAGCGTGAGACGGTTGATTTTCATCCCTTTGAGCGCCAGCACCCCTTCGGTACCAAATCCTTGACATCGGAAGATTTCCAACGATGTCAGTTTATCCAGTTTCGCGAGGTGTTTTCCCGATTCGCTGGTAATCACGAAATCCTGCAACAGGAGCGAATTCAGCGTTTGACTCTTCGCCAATTGCTCAAGACCATTGTCGGTCACGGCGGTACTCCGATGCTTTAGCGCTGTCAGTTTGGGCAGGCTACCGATAACTTCGAGGGCCATATCGCCCGCTTCCATGTTGCCGCGCAAGTCGAGTGCTCGCAGTTCTTCCAATTTCGCTAGACGTCTCGCACTCAGATCATTGAAACGATTCTGTATCAGAGTCAAACGCTGCAACTTCGTCATCGATGTAATGACTTTCATGACGGAGCTTGTCATGTTCGTGTTGGATGACAAATCCAAATCGACAAGGTCAGGGAATGCTTTCGCGATCGTCTGCACGGATTCATCAGTGATCACAGTGTTGGTTAGGGCGAGAGTTTCTAGTTTGCTGAGCCCCACCAACTGCGAAACCATGGCATCGTTTAAATCGCGACAATTGAACACTTGCAGCTTTTTCAGATCCCCGAGGCGACCGAACAATTCGATATCATCGGCCGTCACTTCCGAACCGTCCTGGATGACAATCTCAACCAGTTTTCCGCTCGCGTCGAGAGTTGCCTTGGCGGTATTTCCCAAGGCCTTCAATCGATCCTGAGCAGCGGCGACATCCTTTGCATCCGCCAAGGCGGGTCCCGAGTCAGCGGCCGCAGTCTTGTTCTCTTGAGCGAGAATGGTGTTGCAAAGCCCCAAGGTGTAAACGATCGCAACGGCACATGTTGCAAGGATCGCTGTGCGGAATGTTCGTTGAACGCTTGCCACTAAACTCATAACTCAATAGCCTCTCTCTGCGGTCGATGCTGATCCATGTTTTCGCGTCGACGTTATTCTAATCGAAGCAGGTAACTTGGACAGCGACGGATCGATGATGCGCTTCGGTGTCCCGAGGGATCTCGCTCTAGACTGCCCGTCAAACAAAAACTTCCAGCAAATCCGAATTCGGTTTTGCTGGAAGTCTTTTTCATCAACAAGGTCGGGAGTGGTATCAACCGACTAGTCCAATCGGTAACCTTGGGCATACGTTGGCTTGATCAAGTCAGCAACGCGCGGTGTCTTGAGCGAAGCCAAATTGGTCACCTTGAGATTCTTTGCATCCCATTCGACCTTCTCGCCCCATTCGCCCATTTCGCCGTTGGCCCCACCCTTAGCTGCGGCCCAGACGGCAAGGTTCCCCAGCAGAATCGTTTCGGTGAGGGGACCAGCGCGGTTGATGAAGTTCGACTTTGCGATCATTGGATCGCCAGCCATCTTGGCTCGGAACAACTCGAACATGTTATTGACGTCGTTCCCCTTGCCCTTGTCTTCCGCGGCTTCGTAGTCAACTTTGACTTTCTCGACTCCGCGAAGTTCGTAAACCCCGCAGTAGTCATCGGAACTGTAGAAGGCACCCTTCTCGCCGACGACCAACACACCGCTGTTGGAAACCTTTTGGATTCCCCATTTCTCGAAGACTTCCGCTGGTGGCTTATTGCCTAGTCGGTCATACCACCAGAACGGAATCGCCGGACGATTCTTGGTTTCAGGAAACTCGAACTTGATGATCGAGCTTGCTGGGAAACTGTCGAAGTCGTGGCCGGTGGTCTTGGCAACTACCGAAACAGGATCTTGGAGTTCGCACGATGCAAACGGGACCGTCAATTGATGGCAAGCCATATCGCCCAAGGCACCGGTGCCAAAGTCCCACCATCCACGATGCTGGAATGAATGGTAGATTCCAGGCCAGAATTCGCGAGGTGGAGCCACGCCGAGCCAACTCTTCCAATCGAGACGCTCGAGTGCTCGGCCGATCTCTTC
>JBILVV010000520.1:0-3031 GCA_044370255.1 Pirellula sp. | reverse complement strand
CCTGACCACCAAGAGGCATTATCCTCTTCATCACGATGCAATTACGAATCCACCAAGGCGATAAACAAACAGATACACAAACCAACAAGAGTAGCCCCCAACGAACACGATATCGCTCTGCCGTTAAGCCGATAATGATTGCCATCCCGGGCAACCAAAAAAACATCATCGACCGAGTCAGGATCAATGCTGCTAACGAAAGGACCACGCAGACAAACCACTGATGCGGTCGATGCCCCGCTTGCCATTTCAGTCCACTCCACAGAAGTACTGTGCACAGAAGCATCGCCAACGGCTCGGTGAGAAAATCGACGGAGTAACTTCGTATGGTTCGATCCAACATCGCGAGCGACAGGGTGCTGAGTGCAGCCACCGACGCTAACCAACGTGAGGGGAACATCCTTTTCGCAACATCAAAGGCCAAGCAAACCGCAAGGGTACCCGCTAGGGCCGTGCATAAGATCGAAATACTCCTTACCACGGCGAAACCTATTCCCCCGCGAGGCACCAGTTGGTAGACCATCGCAATCAGCGCTGGGTAAAGAGGCGGTCTCGATGTTGTTGGACCCGGCCAGTCCACACGATCTAGCTGGGAATATGTTGCAGCTTCCACATCTTTGCGATACGGTTTCTGCCATAACTCTGATTGCCAGGCGAATTGAAAACCGTCCCCTTGAGAGAGACTGTACGCGATCGATTCATAGTCCGGACCATCTCCATGCGCGAGGGGCGGACGATACCAGTTTGGACCGGTTGCACCATGATAAAAATGCCAACCCGTCAAGATCACGAACACGAGAATGCAACCGAAGATCTGAATCGCAAATCCTTTTCCGCGAGAGAAGAATCCACCAGGGGAGGGCTGTATCTCATCATGCGGTGGTTGAACGGAATCACTCAAGGAAATGACCCAGAAGAAATCGTTACACAGAACCGACTCTAATAGCGACCTCGCGAAACGCCCTGGGTTCCATTTCCAGGAACGGTACCTCCAACATTTGTTGCCGTCTTGGCTCCGGCCGATGGTAGCAGTTGATTCGATCCCGAACCCTTGTATTCCACCAACAACAACGCATCGCTCCGCTGACCAACCATCGAGGTGGGGAGAATCCTATTCATTCCGAGAACGTTGGGGCCCCCACCACCAAGCAAAGTATTTTGTACGGTGCTTGCGGGGGTTGCAACAACTCCGCAGGACAGAACCAAGACCTGATCCGTGGGCCAACGAAAACGTTCTTGCAATCGCCAGGATACGAGTTGCGGAATCTCAACCTGCAGATTTACCCCCGGTGTGGGGGAATCGATCGGTACCGGGATGAATCGCTCGACCTGGTCGATATCGCACTTGAGCATCGCATCTAAGCTTCGTCCGTCGAGACTCAGTAGCGGACTGAACATCATGCGATATCCCTCTTGGATTTCTTCGTACTTGGGTGTCACGGGTGGCCATGGACTTGCTGTGTTCGGAGCGTACTCCTTGAGATAGCTCCGGGAACGCAGTTGATCCACTTTCTGAGATTGCCCCTGCACCGCAATCACATCCACCGTCTGCAATTCCTTCACATCGGGTCGCTGACGAAGCTGGGCACCGAAAATCGCTGAATTCTCTTTTGACATTACCCAGGCTTGTAGACCGGGTGTCTTTGTTTCCAAGGATCGCATCAACGGCAACGCTTTGCCTCGCCATGTGGGATTGCCAATCGAGATCAGCCGCAATGAAAAGACCTGTGGCTCTTGGCTTCCATTCACAAATCGCTCGTAGATCTGAGCTACCAACTGATGCATACCAGCTGTGTGATACACTCGCAACGTTGAGCGATCGGCGGTCAAAATCCCGACCGGCTCCTGAAACCAAACGTCGCTACCCGTCTCTCGAATGATCCAATCAATGATGGCTTGTTGCGGCCGATCGACGTTCTTTAGGCCTTGAGTATATGGACGTATGTCGTATTCGACCCAATACTGACCGCTGGTGGTCGGCAATTCCATCCGGTCCTGCCGCTGGGTTTTCGCAAGTCCGGGTACTGGTTGCGTGCCGCCCGGTGGTGCCGAACGCAGATTTTCCAGGCTTGGAACAGGAGGTACATCCGTTGTTGATGAGTCCTGGGCCTCGCACAACCTTGGGCTGAGCACGAACAACAGGACGAAAAGGATGTAAGGGAAAACCGATCCAGAGTTTCGCGACCAAGCCATCCTTCGCTCTCCCGTTGACTTCCTACCTGCAATTCTTTGTCAGGAGTATTAGCGAAAGCAAATCGGGGAGGGCAAGATGGGAATTTTCTAGTCAATGATTTTTGCGTCGACCTTGCTGGATCTTTCGCTTGCCTGATTCGTGGACGGTTGGGGTGCGGAAGATACCCAAATATTTCGGAACAACACAGGATTTCCGTGGTCTTGGAGAAATAATGGGCCCGCCTCCTTGGACTCGCCCGAGACCCCTCCAGGCGTCCCACGCGGCAATTCCAGATCGTCGTGAATCAAGACACCATTGTGCTTAATGGTTATGCGAGCATTCTTGATCTTCTTGCCTTCGCCATCGAACTCTGGTGCAGAGAAATCAATGTCGTAGGTCTGCCACGAAAGCGGTGGGTAACACATGTTCAATCGTGGTTGAGCGATCTGGTAAATTCCGCCACATTCGTTGTTTTCGCCCGTTAACCCGAAGGAATCGAGCACTTGCAATTCGTAGCGCCCTTGGACGTACACTCCGCTATTGCCGCGTCCTTGCCCGGAATCGGAGGGCTGGAATGGAGTCCGAAATTCGAGATGCAATCGGTGGCTTTGGAAGGTTTCTCGGCTAGTGCATCCGACTCCGAGATATTTGTCCTCGATCATCTTCCCGTTCTGGAAATGGTCAGCATGGCTACCATCAAAAAGAACGATTGCATCTTTCGGCGGTTCCATCCCGAGGGTTTTGCTTTCGCGACGAAGCTTTGACAGCGTACCGAGCTTTTTGGAATTCGAGTCAAAGACGGCGAGTTCGCTTCCTCGCACTTCCACGGTAAAACCCTCGCCGCCACCCCGAGCGATC
>JBILVV010000519.1:0-3041 GCA_044370255.1 Pirellula sp. | reverse complement strand
CGAAAGCTCCCCCGGGTGGGCTCGAACCACCGACACGCGGATTAACAGTCCGCTGCTCTGCCGACTGAGCTACAGGGGAATATTGCCCAGAACTCTACATTCTTGACCAAGACAAGGCAAGTACAACTCCGAAATCTGGAGACCTCCAGCCGTGGCATGGTTCGGCCTGAAACGCAGAAACCCTTCCAATTCCCTTTGCAATCGTTCTCGGGCTTTGGGAAAAAACCGTCCTAGGCCGCCCAATCCGAACAGACATTTCTTTCGTTACACTCTTACGGTACCCGCGCGACCCAATCCACTATGAGGCCCGCAAATCGCGGGTGGCAGGTGGAGCTCCACATAGATTCGAAAAAGCTTGCGAGGCGAGGAGCCGGGGATGGGGCCTCATCGCGGCACCTGGCAAGGAAGTTAGGATAACGCAGACGCAGTCTCTCGTCGGATCGGCCCACGCAATCGTGCCGGTGGAACCTGAATGGCCAAACACCGAATCGCCCGCCTCCAACCCGAATTCCTCAACCCCGGTATCAAAACCGAGGCCTCGCGAGGGTAAATGCTCTGGATTGTGATTGCGGACCATGAGTCGACTGGTCTCCGGACGAAGAATTCGACCGTCGTGCCGCAAAAATGTCTCGAGAAACAAAGCGACATCATGAGCCGAAGCGTGCATTCCTCCCCAGGGTGCACCAAAATCCCTCCAATAATCGCTGTTCCAGTCCCATGTCTTCGCGGTCGGGTCTCCGCCTCCTGCTTCCGGAGCTGCGTACTGGGTCTGAACTGCGATGATGTCGCTCGGATCTAGAGTCCTACTACCCAAACACGAGTGCTTCAATTGTAGAGGACGCAGAAGGGCATTTTCAACGAAATCGGGGATACTTTGCTTGGCATACCGCGTAGCGATCTCGCCTGCGATGAGAATCCCCATACTTGAGTATTCATACTGCGTACCAGGCTGGAACCGAGGCTTAAGCTGGAGCGCGCGAGCCGAAAACTGATGAAGGCTAGCATGAGATCGCCGCTGCTGATCATTGTCGGGCAACTGATCCGGCAGACCCGATGTGTGCGTCAACAAGTGACGTATCGTAATCTGTTCTCGGAGTTCGCCTCGAAACTCCGGCAGGTGACTCACCACCGGATCATCAAGGCTGAAAACACCTCGATCGTACAGAGTCATCAAGGCTGTGATCACCATCGGCTTGGTAATGGACCCCAACAGGAAAGCTGCCCGATTGGATCGAGCTAAGCCATAGTAACTTTCCAACGAATCATCTCCCATTCGGAGAAAAACCGAAGCAGCTCGAAGGATGTTCGCTTCAACAGCTGTCTCAATGATCGTCGTCACGGAATCCCAGTTTCGCGAATTAACCACACTCTTCACTTCAAAAACTGCTCCTTGTTCAACACCGCTTGAGCTGGCTCAGATGGTAGGCCTACAGTATTCACTGCGCGAACTTGATAGCGAGCCCCATCGCGCAATTCAGGAGTCGGTATCGAATAGGACATCGCCATCAGTGGTTGCGGTGGGGTATCACTGTACTGCAAATTTTGAAACAACGGTCGGCCAAAGGGGTTCGCTGGTTTCTCCGGCCATCTCCCGATCGCAATCCCGTCCCGCTGAATGACGAAATAAGATAAGCCGCTCTCGAAATCGGCTTCACCTTTCCAACGCAACGTACCCCCATCGAGGGTTACTTCTGTAGGTGTTGGTGGAGGAGAGGTGTCGGTGACTTGTGTATCAACCACATATTCCATCCATCGCTTTGCGATCAACTCGTTGGGTAGCCAAGCAGCGGCCTTGGGATCCTGTTGGTATTCGGATTCCTTCCAGGCTTTGTTCCCTGTGGGCTCTGCGAGCCACGCTGCATCGTCAGGCATCAGACGCAACGGCTCTCCGAGTTGAGCGGGCAATCTTGCCGCGAGGCATGCATCGAGCCAAGGGATAGCGAGGTAACGCTGGTTCCCGCATTCGTGGCTGGAGAGTGGATCGACAGCGACACCTACGAGCCCATCGCGTCCTCGGACTTGCAAAAAGAACTTTTCATTGGCAGGCCAGACCCCGGCGAACCGTTCATCCTTGACCGTTACTCCTTCCTTCGTTCCTAGATTGCACATCATCGGCACACGCAATGCGGAGTCAGGCAATTCGTGCGCGCGGATATTGCCGCGATCCGACTCTGGACTCAAGATCGGAACTCCCGATCGTAGCCAAGCCGCAATGACTCGATCCGGATGGAGCATCACCATCCCGCCGGCCCAGTGCCCTCCACCGCTATGCCCCCAAAGGGCCCAGGGAACTTCAGGTAACTCGTCATGGCCGGTCATTATCGCAAAGTCGTCAAGACATCGTCGGAATGCCTGATCCGATCCATTGCGAGGATCGCACCACATTTGGCAGTCTGCTTTATCGGGTTGCTCGTATGCAGGGGCGAGTAGTGCGCAATGATGCTTCTTGGCAAGGGCTTGCCAATGCAAATCGTAGGCGCCGGTCAGCCCTGACTTGCACGAACCTTCGCCGCAACCATGCTGATGGACGATGATACCTCGCAACGACTCCACCTCGGGTGGAATCCACAACGTGAAGTTGACTCCATAGACGAGTTCCCCACGCTCAGTCGATGGTTCGTAGCGCACGCGGTAATAAGGAGGATCTGCGGGGGGAAAAACGTCATAGGGTGGCGATTGTGCTGAGGCAATGAGGCTCGAAATCAGCAGGGTGCCCATCAATGCGGAAGAAAGCAAATAGTTATTCATGGGTATGAGGTCGCAATCGTTTCGAAGTGAAGAAGCCCGGCTTAGTATCCGTGAATCGTTAGAGTATAATAATGATTCATTGAGAACGAGATCCGCAACACATCCCGATTGGTGAACCGATTACCGAACGAAACATGAGCGAAGCGGAAGCCAATGCGTTTGCGATCAGAGCTACAGCGTATCACGAAGCCGGGCACGCGGTCATGGCCTTGTTTTTAGGGCGACCCATCCAGAAAGTCACTATCGCGCCTGGAAAATCCGCGATCGGCGATCCGCATCTGGGAATGTGCCAT
>JBILVV010000518.1:0-3052 GCA_044370255.1 Pirellula sp. | reverse complement strand
TTCATTGGGATCAAACAGTTCGGAACGCAAGGGTCTAGGCATAACGGGTTCTCCTCGGCCGACCAAGATAGCAAAAAGGGAAGGGAGTGTCTAATAGGTGGGTGGCACTTTAAGGAAGGGCATGTCAAATAGGTGGGTGGCACTTTTTTAGGGGTTGCCGTCGCTTTACAATAGAACGGCACCAAGGACTTTGGTCGTAAACCCAACCAGCATTTCTGGCGTTGCGAGTAAAGCAAGAAGTGCCAAGGATGAAACGATGTTAGATATTGTTGATACAGCAGTTGGCGCGGGTACGTTCAAGACTCTCGCTGCAGCACTTGGGGCAGCCAGCCTAGTGGATACATTGAAAGGCGAAGGACCGTTTACGGTGTTTGCACCCACAGATGATGCATTTGCAAAGCTGCCTGCCGGGACAGTAGAGAATCTCCTTCTACCCGAGAGTAAGGGCAAGTTGGTAGCTATTCTTACGCATCATGTGGTATCTGGTAAGGTGACAGCAGCCGACGTGATGAAGCTCACGACGGCCACAACCGTTGCTGCGAAGCCAATCAAGATCGCAGTCAAGGATGGCAAAGTCATGATTGACGATGCGACCGTCACATCAGCTGATATTCATTGCAACAACGGCGTGATCCATGTCGTCGATTCAGTCATCCTACCGAGCTAATTCCATGAACAATTCGGTCTTCAAAAACTTATCGGCGCTTTGCTTCATCCTCGGGTTCGTATCCATTGTTGGCTCTATCGCCATTTGGTTCTTGACTGGCGGCGAAGCGGCTGAAACGAAGGCTCATGCCGAACGATTTGGGATCTTCGTAGGACTTTGGGCGCCAACGTTCTTTGCGCTTTCGAGCAGACTGCAGCAATCGTCTGGTATTTCCAAGCCGTAGTGGGGTGCTCGATCGGCGTCAAACAAGCGTCAAATCGACACTTGCGTTACCATGTTCGGTTCGGAAAAAAGTTGTTCGAACCGTGAATTGATAGGGGTAGGGAAGTCGCATTGATTTGCGATTTCCTCCCTCCAAACCAGGACAGGCATTGCAGACAAGCCACAACTAATCGCTAGCAATAGGCGTTGACACTCAGTACCGATGCTAGCTGGCATTCGCTGGATTGCATGCTCGCGAGCACCAGGCCGGAGCGTCGTGCCACGATCGCTTCGCTCGCGGGTACAGTCCGCAGCATGAGTACTGAAGAAAACGCTGATGTCCAACTCCCGTTTATGGACCCGTTCAATGAACAGCAGCGCGACGCGCAGCGCCGCGGTGAACAGCTGCACAACGAATGGATCCAGTCGCCACATGATCGATTGATCAATCAAACGCTCCAGCAAATCGATGCTGCGCGAGCACTCTTGTCCCAGCATCTGCCGAGCGAAATCGCTGAGCACTTACTGTTTGAAACGCTTGTTCCCATCGACGCGAGTTTCATCGATGTCAATCTCCGCCGTCGCTTCGCCGATCGACTCTTCAAGGTAGATGTCTCGACGGAGATCGCCAAGCAGTTGGGGATGAAGGTCAACTACGTCTACATCTTTGTCCTGATCGATCACAAAAGTACTGATGAGCCGCACACCTTGGTTCAGATGCTTGGGTATCTTGTCCGGATTTGGGAGAATGCATTGGCCAACCAACAGCTCCTGGTACCGATCCTGCCGTGGGTTATCTACAACGGTGTTGGCCCATGGCGATCCAGCCGCTCGCTGGCCGAGCTCGTTCCGGTACCGGACACTTGGAAACGCTACATGCCTGCGATGGAACTGGCGATTTTCGATGTCAGCCGCATGGAGGATTCCAAGATGGCGGGGGAGCCGATTTTGCAAGTTGCTCTGGCGCTGTTAAAATATGGTAGATCCTCGGAACTGGAATCGGTACTGCGGCTCTTGTTCGAGTTGCTCGCTCGCTCGATCCACTCTCAGCAAGCGAGAGATGTACTCGATACGATTAGGGTGTATGTCATGTCGGTCAATCCCGTGGTAGGGGAAGAGAAGATGAAAGACTTGGTTTCCGAATTCTGGCCTGTGCAACCGGAACCCGGTTCCGTCGCTGACCAGCTGATCAAGAAGGGTGAAGCCATCGGCGAAGCAAGAGGTGAGGCGAGAGGCAAAGCACTTGAAAAATGGAATACGATTCGAACGCTCCAATCGATACTTGGCCTCCCGGAATCGACGGATGAGGACTTGTACGTTAAGGATTTATCCGAACTGAACGCGATGATCGATGCGATTCGAAAACAGATCGTCAACCGATCAGCTCGGTAAGTCATGGTGGCTTGGTATGAAGCAAACAAAGGTGTTACGAGTACTCCTGACACCATTGTTTGCTCTCTAAGCTGTTTGCTCTCTCTGAGAGATCAGATGGGCTGATCACCCTGAGGCGACAGCGTCCTGCAACTCCTCAGCCGTGATCGTAATCAACGCGCTGCGGTGGGTTTCTTTGTTCTTGACCACATGCACATAGGTTCCGACATAGGGTTCGGTCACACGAGCCTTCGCATCGAGCGGCGCGACGATCAGCAGTTGCAGTCCGAATCGCTGGAACAAATCTAACGCGTATTCGGCATGCGCATCGTCGCTGCGAGAGAACATCTCGTCGACCATCACGAAATGAAAACGATTCCTATTCTCGCCATCGGGATCGAGATCGTATTGGTATGCGATCGCTGCGACGAGCACCAAGAACGCTAATTTCCCTTTCTCCCCTCCCGACTGGCCGGTTCCTCCCTCGTAATAGCTACGAGATTGCCCCGTTGCAGCCACGATCTCTCGGGCGGCGAAATTGAACCAATTCCGGACGTCGACCACTTTATCGCGCCACCGGTCATTGGCTGAATCTCGGAGCTTGGCAACCAATTTTTCGATTCGCACAAACGCTGCTTCATTAGCCTCGGGAGTCCCCTCGAGCGTTCCCGACAAACAATTTGCCATTTCGCGGCGGAAGTCATGGATCTCTCGGTCGGCGATGTCGGTCGCTTCGAGTCGCATGAAGGTCCCTGCCTTCCATTTGAGCATCCGCAGCGCTCCGTTGAGTTGTTCGATCTTGTCCCGAATCTC
>JBILVV010000140.1:0-10961 GCA_044370255.1 Pirellula sp. | reverse complement strand
TACCGCAACATTGCGAGCCGAAGCTCCGCCATGGTTTTGGACGGTGATATTGATCATGGTGGGAACGCCCGCCGCGAGGACTTCCTGCCGCGGTTCAATCGACGCCAACGTCAGATTCTCATGCCGCGCTTCGACGCAATCTATCAATTGGATTTCCACCGATCCGCGGCCCAACGCTCCTAGTCGCTGCTGGAGCGTTGCTGCGTTGCTCCAATCCTTGGTCCGAAAGTCGCTCATGATGTAGACGATCGCGCGATCGCTTTGGTCTGCCTGCAAAAGGGGCGCCACTGCGGCTAGCGTATCGTTCAGCGAGCACTCCAATTGCGTCGGCGAGGTACTGTTGATCTTGGACAACAACCCCGAGGCATCCGCCGGAATGGTTCTCGCCAGGAGATCCGCAATGGCATCGGCCCGCACTTCCGAGTCCAAGCCGGGCGTTGAAACATCACCGGTTCCCGCCCCTTTAGGCTCAGCGGCCTGAGTGTCATTACTCTTGTTGTCTGCCTCAGGCGAACGATTGGCTGCCAGGGTGCCGCGAGAGGCGCGGAAGATCGACAGCAAATGCTGCTGAGAACCTTGGTTCGCACTCGTGGCGATCGATGCGATCGCACCGAGTGCTGTTTGATAGGCTGATTTACCGTTGGCGGAATCGGACATGGATGCCGAGTCATCGAGAATCACATAATGATGCGTCGTCGTTCGACCTAAGGCTGCAAGCCATTTCGAGCCGGTGATCCATTGGGCGAGCATCGCAACGAGAAGTGCCATCGCCAACATACGCGAAGCGATCAGCAGAGCTTGTTTGAGCCACACCCATCGCCGATTCTTGCGATAGCTCTCGAGGAGAAACTCCATCGCAGCCCAACTGGTACGCCGATGTCTCACCAAGTTGATCAGGTGGATCAACAATGGCAAAAGAACCAACAGGAATCCCCAGGCTAAGGGTTGGAATACAAATTGCATGGCTATCGTTTCCTCATGTGAGCCATGCGAGCGCTCAGGTACGCGCTCAACGCTGCATCTACGTTCTTGCTCGTTCGAATCAATTGGTAATCGATTCGCAATCCAGCGCACGCATGACGGATTCGATTGAGAAAACGTTCGAGCGCTTCGAGGTAACCCTCCCTCAATGAGCGTGGATTGCAGGTGAGATGATCCACCGACTCCATTCCTTCAAAACGAGTCGGATCATTGAATGGGAAATCGAGTTCGTCATCATCCAGAATGTGGAACACTAAGATATCGTGCCCCGCTTTCCGCAAGGAACCGAGTCCCCGTAGTGTCTCCTTCTCACTACCGAGAAAATCCGAGGCGATGACCATCAAACTCCGCTTGGGATAGGTATCGTTGATTTCGCGAAATACTTTGGTGAGATCGGTCTTGTCGGTCGGCTTGGCTTGTTGCAGCGAGCGATAGATTGCTTGCAGATGGGTGCGGCTCGATCGCCACGGCAACTTGGTGCGAATCTCTTGATCGAAGAGAGTCAATCCGACGGAATCCTGTTGACGCAGAGACAGATATGCCAGGCACGCGGCGATCGTGGCTGCGTAATCGAATTTATTCAACGGTCCGCGACCATAGTTCATGCTCGCGGATCCATCGACCAGCAATGTACAACGAAGATTGGTGTCCTCTTCGTATTGCTTGATGTAGAGTCGATCTTGTCGTCCCCAGACTTTCCAGTCGATGTGGCGAAGATCATCACCCGGCACATACTGGCGATGCTGCACGAACTCGACCGACTGGCCGAAGTAGGGGCTGCGATGCATGCCTGACAGGAACCCCTCGACGATATTTCGCGCGCGGAGCTCCATCGAGGCGATACGCCGAATGGCTTCAGGATGCAAATAGTTTTTTGAATCGGGCATCGCTCAGCAGTTCATCCTGGGCCGTCGGCGTTTGCTTGATCAGTTCATCGATGACTTTATCGCTCGTGATACCATCGCTCTCGGCGGCGAAGTTCACCACGATCCGGTGGCGCAAAACCGGCTTGGCGCAGAATTGGATATCGCTCGTATCTGCCTGGGCGCGACCCGACAAGGCTGCCTTGGCTTTGGCTCCCAGTATCAGGAACTGCACCGCTCGCGGGCCTGCACCCCAAGCGAGCTGCTCTTGGACGAAGTCAGGTATACCTACTTGGCCGACGCGTGTTTGGCGAACGAGTGCCAATGCGTAACGGACTACATTCTCGGAGACTTCAATGCCCCGTATGAAATCTTGAAGCGACAGAATCTCAGGACCGCTCAGCACCGGTTCAATCTCCAGCGTACCGCGACCTGTGGTGCGCCGGGCTACTTCGAACTCGTCGTCAAAGGTTGGATAGGATACCCAAACCTTGAACATGAAACGGTCCTGCTGGGCTTCCGGAAGAGGGTAAGTCCCTTCCTGTTCGATCGGGTTCTGTGTTGCCAAGACAAAGAATGGGTTTTGAAGCGCGTGGCGAACGCGGCCAACGGTGATCTGTTGTTCCTGCATCGCCTCGAGAAGCGCCGCCTGAGTCTTCGGAGGAGTCCGGTTGATTTCGTCGGCCAGGATGACGTTGGCAAACAAAGGACCCTCCATGAATCGCCGTTCCCTCGCACCTGTCGAACGATTCTCTTCGATGATCTCGGTGCCGGTGATGTCCGCCGGCATCAGGTCGGGAGTGAACTGGATCCGGCTGAAGGACAAGTTCATCGTCTTGGCCAGGGAGCTGATCATCAGAGTCTTTGCTAGACCCGGCACCCCTTCGAGCAAACAATGGCCTCTGGCGAAGATGCTGATCAGCAACTGCTCAATCACCTCCTGTTGGCCGACGATGATTTTCGACAGCTGGGATTGGATCTGCGATCGCGCGCGCTGGAGTCGCTCCAGATCCGCTTGCGCTTGTTCGACTACGCTCATGGGTGATATCGATTGAGGGAATAAATGCGAAAGCCTTCGCTGCTGCGAGTCAATCGCGGCCGAGGTATTGTATCATGCCCAACCCCAACGGGCACCTAGCTCAAGGTTCCAAGTCCCCCAAATCGACAATCGGTGGCTGTCCTTTTCCGTAGAACTTCGTGATGTCGATCCCTTGGCGCTGCTCCTCCTCCATGAACTTGATTCGAGCTTCGAGCCGCTCGATGCGGCGCTGCATTTGAGGAATCATTTCCAGGGTGTTGTCGAACAGCTCCCGCTTGGGGACCGTGGGGTAGCTGAGATGGCGTTGCATCGCAGCGAACAGAAAAAGAAGCTCTTTGTGCCGGTTCGCCATGGCGATCCTGCCCTCTCGCAATCCGAATAGGATCGGATACTCGGGCTCTGCATCTTCCCCCAGATGCCTCTTGCGGTAGGCAACAAAGTCTTCGCTCCTCCCGTAGATCAGATCGGCCAGATCCACCAAGCCGACTTGCGCTCGCACCACCAATAACCATTCATGCCAATCAGGGCTGTAGTGCGGATCTTTCGCCATCGCTGTCAGCCCCCCGTCATAGCTCAGCCGATTGCGACAAAGGGCTTCGAACTGATAGAAGAACAAACCCTGCGGATCCATCCGTTCGCTGGTCTTGTATTGGGCCTCGTACTGCAAGATCCGGACAGCAGTGCGGAAATCAAATCGACCGGTATCCTTCTCGGCCTGCTGCACTAAGAAAGCTTGGAATGGAGAAAAGTAATGCTGCAATCGGTGCATGCCGGGTGCGAGCAAACCGGAGTGCTTGAGCTCGGTGGTCAGAAAATCGATGGCCATCGGAAGCTTGGTTGTCGCCAAGACTTCGTAGCGGCAATGATGGAGCAAGTCCTGAAGCGTGATGTCGTGTCCCAGCCGCTCCCAGAGAATCTCGAACAAGTACGCTTGTTCGACGTACTCTTCTCGCGGCAACGGGCCGGACACGCAATCAGTTTCCAGCAGCCGGAACGACCCACACCTTGAGTTCGGTCAAAACGTCCGAATGCAATTGGACCTTGACCGTGTAGAGCCCCAGTTCCTTGAGAACGCCATCGAGCTTGATTTGATCGCTGGAAACCGTGAAGCCGTTAGCCTTGAGGCCTGCGACGATCTCCTTCGCTCCCACACTACCGTACAGATGCCCTTCGTTGTTGGCGTTGGCTTCGACATTGATCGACTGCTTGCCGATCTGATCTGCCAAGCTTCGAAGGGACTGCAGTCGCTGCTTTTCAATCTCCATCAACTTGGCTCGGTGCTTATCGATCATCCGCTTGTGGTGATCGTTAGCGATGATCGCTAGGCCTTCGGGGAGGAGATAATTGTTGGCATAACCTGGTTTGACTTCAACGATGTCACCAGCCTTACCCACGTGCTCAATGTTCTGAATGAGCATCAGTTGGATGCCGCCGTTGGGACCTTTGGGGAGCCGAGGGAACTGAGGGGTTCGTTTCTTGGTCGTCGTCATAATGGAATCGCTTTGGAATCGCTGAAATTCAGGTTTTTTGGTTTGGTGTTTATATCGTTCCGAGGAACGAACTAGAAGGGCAATTCTTCTTTTTGATAGAGTGGTTCGTCGGGATGAATCTCGGGGGAGTGCATGTCATCGTGGGCCGAAGCGTAAGAGTTCGACTCGGTGACGCGATTCCCTGCGGGAGCCGTAGGTTTGGGTCGGTTTCCTTCACCGCCCTCTGACTTGCCCAACAGCTGCATGCGCTCGACGATCACATAGAGCTTGGAGCGTTTCTGTCCGTCCTTTTCCCAAGTATCGAGCTTGAGTCGTCCTTCGACGAAGATCGGCGAACCCTTACCGAGGTACTGGCTAACGATTTCAGCCATCCGACCGAAGAACGTTACATCGACGAAGGTGGTGTCGTCTATCCACTCGCCAGCGGCGTTTTTACGCCGATCGTTGACCGCGATCGCATTCTGGCAGACCGCCATTTTCGAAGCCGGGGTATAACGCAGCTCAATGTCGCGCGTCAGGTTCCCCAACAGGACAACTCGATTGTAACTGGCCATGTTCTCCTCCTCGACTCAATCGTCCGTGGTCTACTCGCCGCAATTTACTCTTCTTCGGTCTCCACATCTTCTTCGTCGTCTGCACCGACTGCTGCCGCCACAGGCTGACGAAGTGCTTGATCGATCGGCACAACGACCTTCTCTTGTGCGTGTGCGACCAGCGCATTGATCAAACGTGGATCGACGCGGGTCACCAGGAATCGAAGCAAGCTCTCATTGAGCTGACATGCTCGGTTGAGTTCCTTGAGTTTCAGACTGTCGAGCGCGAAATACGCCAGCCAATAAGTTCCCTTGTTATGTCCTTTGATCGGGTAGGCCAATCGTTGTTCCGCCCACAAACGACTCACGAGAATCTCACCTCCCAGGTCGGTGATCAAGGATTGCACGCTACCCGCGATGCCACCCGGATCTCGGGCATAGTGGTTGCTATCGAACAGGAACAAACACTCGTAATTTGCTTTAGTCAACGTCCAACTCCTCAACTATCAATAAAATCTATGCTAATGGTGAATCAGTATCTGGATGAATCAGTTTTTGGCGGTAGCGAATCTGTGAGAGGCTAATTGTCTTTGATTGTTTCGAGCGACCCTCAACTTCGCAAGGGTGAAAACCTCGGAACATTCAATGTTATTGGGTCACACCCGGATCCGAGTTGTTCCCTTCATGGCTCATCCGCGCCCCGCGTTGAAGCGATTCATAGCCACCTCGATCCCTTCCCTGAGCCAACATCCGATCGCATCGCTAGCGGTCGCGAGAGCCGAGGCGACCAGGGGTTTTTCCTGGGAGTTGAATCGGCTCAGCACGAAATCGACTGTCTCCCATCCATCCGGGGTGGAGTCGATCCCGATCCGCAACCTGGGCACATCTTGAGTCCCGAGGGAGTTCAAGATGTCGCCTAGGCCTTTTTGTCCGCCACTGGATCCGCTTCGTCGCAATCTCAGCTTGCCCAGCGGCAAGCTCAGATCGTCGCAAACTACCAGGATGTTTTCTACAGGAATTTTGTAGAACCGTGCGATTTGAGCTACCGCCCGTCCGCTACAGTTCATAAAGGTTTGAGGCCAAACTAGACAGACGTCTCGTCCTGCGAGAACGCCCCGAACCAGTAGGGACTCGAATTTGGCTTGAAGGCTCGGCTTCCCCATCTGTTCATGGAGGAGGCTGATGCAGTCAAAGCCGATGTTGTGTCTCGTATTCCGATATTTGTCGCCGGGGTTTCCCAAGCCGACGACCATGCTCAAACCGGCAGGCTCGAATCCACCAGACGCCCCGGTGGCCCCAGCCATCACGAACCTGCTTCAGCGGGCTTTTCTTTGCGGATCAGCTCCGGTTCGGCACCGGTTATAGCTGCAGCCTCTTCCGATCCGGCAGTTTGCGTTGCTACTTGGACGACCACGACTCCCCCTGGAGTAATCGCTATCGCGCCTTCCGGCAACTTCAGTTCGTTGACATGGATCGATTGGCCGAGTTGCAAAGCGCTGATGTCGCAAACCAAAAATTCCGGAATGCTCGCTGCAGGGCAGCGAATCTGGATTTCGTGCGTCATAAACCGCAATTGACCGGCGGAGCTCATCGCGCCGGGCGCTTCGCCGTACAGGTGAACCGGAACCGGTACGTCGACCGTTTCCGACTGCGATACACGAGCGAAGTCGACGTGAATGATGTAATCGCCCATGCTGCTCCACTGAACGGCACGCAACAACGCCGTATCGTTCACGTCACCCGTCATGGTCACCAACTTGGTGCCGTGCTTGATCAAACCATTGATCGTGTCCAAGGAAACTGTCAGGCAGAGGTTTTCTTCGCCGTGACCGTAGAGAATTGCTGGAATTCGGCCACTTTCGCGGATCTTGATCATTGCTCGCGATCCGGTGACTTCTCGTTTCTTAACCTCAATCGTCTCAATCATTGCCTACTGCGACCCGCTCTGAATCGATGCCTTCAAATACTAATTGTTTACTGACAACTGCGACCTTCACGCGTTGCCTTCTAGGCCGTTACCGACTTTTGAGTGTCTCTCAACCGACAACGTACCCGCCGAAAATGGCTCCCGTAGGGCCCCGGAGTATGACGATTTTGTTCGTCTTTGCAAGGGCAAATGCCCTTGTCGTTTTGTTTCCGTGGCCTATCTTGAAGTCTGGGTAATTGAGGTCTTCGAGCGTCGGCGCGGGCTTATGACGAAAAAATCACAATTTGAAACGATTGAGCCGGTTGGCGCACGGGTGCTGGTCCTCAAAGACGAGCCCAAGCGGCAAACCAAAGGGGGGATCGCTCTCCCAGATGTCGCCGAAATCCCGACAATCACCGGACGCATCGTGACGATTAGCCGTCAGGTGGAACACGACGAAGATATGCCCCTACGGCAATATGACAAGATTATCTTCCACCCCAAAAACGCCATCCCGGTCGATTTTGAGCCCGACAACCAGCTCTATGTAGTACCGGTGGAAGATGTTGTCGCCGTGTTTCGCAAGAAACCCGCCGGTGAAGAACCATGATCGCCTCCGCATTCGGAGCATCTCCTAACACCTTTGGACGACCGCTCCGATCCTATTGCGGAACCGTTATTCTCAACCCGCTGGTCAACCGCCCCCTTCTTGGCGGCCTTGTTGTTTACTGCTCGATCGTGATGTTCATGGGCGGCGCTGGTCAAGCACTCGTCGCTCAAGAACCAAGCGAGAAAAAATCCGCGACGAATCCCCGCTTGGTGGAAATCCGATTCAAATCCGACCGGCCCAACCTGGTCGGTGAATTGGTGGCGGAGAACCAAAAGTACGGGCTCCTCATTCTCGATGCCTACGGTCAATTGACCGCACTCCCTCCCTCTGCGGTCGAAGGAGGCAACCCCGATCTGGCAATCGCGAGCATCCAAGAAGTGGAGGGAACACTTACACCCTGCCTAGCCGTCGAAGCAGCCGAGAGGGCCAAGGAACTTATGCCTGCAGGGACCAAATCCATTGTCACCGAACACTTCGTGGTCTGCTACAACACTACCGAAGTGTATGCACGATGGAACGCGAATTTGTACGAAAGGATGTACAACGGCCTGCGTCGCTTTTGGAAAGAAAAAGGGGTCGATGTTCATGAGCCTCGTTTTCCGATGGTTGCCCTGATCTTCGGAACGCAAGACGAATATCTTGAGTATGCCAAACGGGACTTCCAAGGAGCGGAGAGCACCTACGGCTACTACACGCAAACCACCAACCGGCTCGCAACCTTTGACTTGACCGGTATCGAAGGAATGATTCCCGCCGGCACACGCATTCAACGCGAAGATCTCATCACCGAGATTTTTTCGCGGCCTCAAGCGGAGCGGCAAGTGGCTACGATCCTGCACGAAGCCTGCCACTTGATCGCGTTCAATACCGGCATCCAAAAACGCCTTGGAGACTACCCGTTATGGGTAAGCGAAGGATTTGCGACGTTCTTTGAATCGCCGGACTTCTCAAGTTCAAGCGGATGGGGAGGGACTGGCAAGGTCAACCGCTTCAACCTGATCAACCTTCGTCGCTACGCCCCACAACGGAGAGAGGACTCGTTGCTTCAATTGATCGTGCGGGACGAGTTGCTCCGTCAAGGCGAAACAGCGACCAATGCCTACGCGGAAAGCTGGGGCTTGACGTTCTTCCTCATCAAACGGCGGCCGAAACAGTATGTCGAGTATCTGAAACTCCTTGAATCCCGACCGCTCGGTCAACCTGCAGATGCGAAACAACGTATGGCGGATTTTCGGAAATGCTTCGGTGACGACCTCGACAAACTCAACAAGGAGTTTGTTCGCTTCATCAGCAGCTTGCCTTAGCTCGGTCACTGCACCATGACCTAGCCAAAGTTTATCAACCTACGAGTGGCGGCGCCTTCGGTTTCTCTGAAGCAACGTTCTCTTTATTTTCCTTGCTCCACGAACTCTCATGCTCTTTGGGTTTCTGGTGAGTCACGATGTGGCCGACCGCTTTGGCGACATCCTTGCGGCATCCGGCACAAAACGTTGGGGGCTTGGGAATCGTCGCACCGCAGTGCGGACATTTGAATTCGACGGAAGGCCTCGCAACTGCCTGCCACAGTCCGTTGACTTCATAAGCATAGACCCAAGGGGATTGGTCTTTTCGAATCTCGGTATTCCCCTTCACTTCGCCGCGACGAATCAGCTCCAAGAGCTGGGCACCTCCGATGGGGCCTTTTTCCTCACCAAAGGTGGTTCGATAAAACCATTCAGCCACGACATCGACTCCAAAAAACGGGCGTTTGAATTGTTATTTCCTCGAGCAGGAGCGACGCAAGTCGTAGTCGTTCTTTCTATTGCATCGATCCCTTGTGAAATCTCGAGCTAATTTCGTTATAACGTTCGTTCCCGTTATTTTCAATTTTTCTTTTTGGATCTTCATTTCCCGCCATCGATTATGCCCTCCGCACTCGCAATCTTTGCTCACCCAGACGATATCGAATTCGTGGCAGCCGGAACCTTGCTGCAGCTGAAAGACCTCGGCTGGGATATCCACTACATGAACCTCGCCAACGGTTGTTGCGGCTCCAACACTCTTTCTGCGGAGGAAACAGCCTCAGTCCGGCAGCAGGAAAGTCGTCGAGCTGCGGCCTTGCTCGGAGCGACCTACCACCCATCGATTTGCAACGATCTGGAGATCGATTTCACCCAAAGCAACATTCGAAAACTCTGCGCAATCGTTCGATCGGCTCGACCCACGATTGTCCTTACCCACGCTCCAGTGGACTACATGGAGGATCATATGCAGACCTGCCGCCTTGTCCTGACTGCAGCATTCGCCCGCGGGGCGCCGAACTACCCCTCAGAACCACCCTGCTCAGCCTGGGACGGAGATCTGGCGATCTACCACGCTCAACCCCATGGCAATCGAGATCCCCTCGGACAGTTCGTCTCCCCTCAAATCGCAATCGCAATCGACCAAGTGGTCGACCGCAAAATGGAAATGCTTCAACAGCATCAATCGCAACAAGCCTGGTTGCAAGCCAGCCAAGGACTGAACTCGTATTGCCAAACCATGCTCGACCTCGGAAGCGAACTGGCGCATCGATTGAAACTGAACTGCCAATATGCCGAAGGATGGAGACGACATCTGCATCTCGGTTATGCATCGACTGATATCGATCCTCTCAGCGAGGCGCTGAAAACTACTCCTTCGCTTTTTCAAGGAGAATCTCGCGCGTGACCTCTTGGATCTTCTGCTGTCGATCGGATAACACCTTCAGTTCTTCGCGCAACCTCGGATCCCCTACCTGACCGATCAAATCGTTCGGATTGTTGCTCTCGTTGGCCAAACGGTCGGTTCGACGATTCACCCGCAACTGAAGGGTTTTGATCAAACGCAACTCGGCAAGCTTGTCGACCAGGGGTTGGTCCTCGGGATTGCCGCCACCCTGCTGACCACCTCCTTGCTGCTGCTTTTCCTCCTCCCGCTTCTTCTGCACCTGCTTGAGGGATTCAAGCATCTCCTCAAGAGCGCCCAGGATTTCATCCTCAATCGCAAGCGTCATCTCCGATACATCCGAAGCCACCAATCGCTGTACGACGCTTTGCGCATCGCTGTTGACCTGCTCGAGCGCTTCGGGGAACGCTTGGCTCGAACCCTCGTCCTGCAACAACAATAGCGCTCGTTGACCTTCCATTGCCACTTTCACCTGCTCAATGGAGAGCTTGTTGGCTTGGATCTCCAGCTGTCGATCCTTGGCTTCACCAGAGAGGGTGGCCAATTTTTCTGTGGAATCGCGAATTGCTTTCTCCCACTCATACATGCGCCGCAGTCGAGTCTCGAGATCTACGAGCGCCCGTTCGATCTCCTCTTCGCGCAATTGCATCAGAATGCGTTCGAGTTCGACGATCGCTTTTTGAAGCTCTTCTTCGGCGCGCTGCTGCTCTTCGACAGCCTCTTTGCGGCGTTCCTCACGCAGTTTCTTTTCAGCCTGCTTCATGCGCTGGCGAGCGCGTTCCACCCGCTTGCGGGCCTGCTCCTCACGCGACTCAGGTTTGCCACCTGACTGATCGGACCGATCCGACCGATCC
>JBILVV010000517.1:0-3064 GCA_044370255.1 Pirellula sp. | reverse complement strand
GAGCTGAACTGACTTCACAAAAGCCCACCACAACGGTACCGATCCTGCTGGAGTTACCGAAGGATCGACAGCGGGTCACCAAACTGCAATATCGCGGTAACTATCTCGATAAAGGAGAAGAGGTCAAGCCGGGTATTCCGGGCGTGTTTAAGGGAGGTGACCAACAGGTAAACAATCGACTTGAGTTGGCCAAGTGGATCGTTTCCAAAGATAATCCGCTGACCGCCCGAGTGATGGTCAATCGATACTGGGAGCAACTCTTTGGAACCGGACTGGTCGCAACGGCAGAAGAGTTTGGTTCGCAAGGTGACTTGCCAAGCCATCCGGAACTGCTCGATTGGTTGGCGATTGAGTTTGTGGAGAATGGTTGGAACATGAAGCAGTTATTGCGATCATTGCTAACGAGCGCTACGTATCGTCAATCGTCGAAGGTTTCGAGCGATTTGGTGCAGTTGGATCCGGATAATCGATTGCTGGCACGCGGGCCACGCTTCCGCCTCCCTGCAGAAACGATTCGCGATCAAGCGATCGCGGTAGCTGGATTATTGAGCACGAAGATGCATGGTCCACCGGTGAAGCCACCACAACCAGCGATGGGGTTGTCCGCGGCGTTCGGATCCAGCACCGACTGGGCTACGAGCGCGGGTGACGATCGATATCGCAGAGGTCTCTACACCACATGGCGTCGTTCCAACCCGTATCCATCGATGAGCGCCTTTGACGCGCCGAATCGAGAAGTGTGTACACTTCGCCGCGTGCGCACCAATACGCCTCTTCAGGCGCTCGTGACGCTCAATGACCCAGTCTATATCGAAGCGGCACAGGCACTGGGAAGAAACATGTTCAAAGCGTCCGACTCCAACGCCGGGCGAATCGAGTTCGGTCTCAAAGCGGCCTTGTGTCGCCCCATCCAAGCCGACGAAATCGAGGTCCTGCAAAAACTGCACGAAAAGGCGTTCGGGATTTTCAAGGAACAACCGGACGCAGCAAAGAAAATGGCAACCGATCCTTTGGGGGCATTACCCGAAGGGATGGATGCTGTCGAAATGGCGGCTTGGACGGTCGTCGCGAATGCGATCTTGAACTTGGATGAGTTCTTGATGCGACGATGATCTCATGGTCAAGCAATACAAGTTCAAAATAGGTTGGAGCATCGTATGACGACGAACTGGAATGATCCTAGAGTCGAGCGAATCGCTTGGCAGACCCGACGTCACTTCCTGAAGGATTCTGCGCTTGGTATGGGAGCAGTCGCGCTCTCCTCGCTGCTCGGTCAAGGAGTGAGAGCCGATCCACCGCAGGCGAACTCGGGTGTGATCAATCCGTTGGCTCCGCGTAAGCCGCACTTCGCAGCCAAAGCGAAGCGTGTCATCTATATCCATTTGACCGGCTCCCCACCTCATCTCGATATGTATGACTACAAGCCGGAACTCGTCAAGCGAACGGGTGAGGACTGCCCGGATTCCTTTCTCAAGGGGCGCACATTCGCTTTCACCATGGGTGTGCCAAAGCTTTTGGGAACACCGCGCAAGTTTGCGCAATACGGTTCAGGTGGGACCTGGATGAGCGATGCTCTGCCGAACTTTCATGGAATTGCCGATGAGATGTGCGTCATCAAATCGATGTTCACCGAGCAGTTCAATCATGCCCCTGCGGAGTTGTTGCTCTACACAGGTTCGCCACGATCGGGACGTCCATCGATGGGGACATGGATCACTTACGGTCTGGGATCGGAAAACGAAAATCTACCGGGGTTCGTGGTGCTCATTTCCAGCGGTGTTCAGCCCAACGGTGGTAAGAACTCATTCGGTAGCGGATTCTTGCCCAGCGTTTATCAGGGCGTTCAATGTCGATCGCAAGGTGATCCCGTTCTTTACGTGACCGATCCCCCCGGTATGGATCGACAGATGCGCCGTTTGACCCTCGATGCAATTGGCGAGTTGAATCAGAAGCAGGCTGCGGAAATGGGGCATCCCGAAACGGCGACTCGTATCGCACAGTATGAACTCGCTTTTCGGATGCAGATGTCTGTTCCGGAAGTGATGGATATTTCCAAGGAGCCTGCGGAAGTACTCGAAGCCTATGGGGCCAAGCCGGGGACATCGAGTTTGGCCAACAACTGTCTATTAGCACGACGACTCGTTGAGCAAGGTGTTCGCTATGTTCAGTTGTTCGACTGGGGGTGGGACTTCCACGGCACGGGGCCCGGTGAGGATATTCGCGATGGACTGACCAACAAGTGCAGCACCATGGACAAGCCGATTTCGGCACTCATTAAAGAACTGCGACAGCGAGGTCTGCTAGACGAAACGCTGATCGTGTGCGGTGGTGAGTTTGGACGTACTCCTTTTCGTGAAGGTCGCACTGCGAACGGAAACGTTCTTGGGCGCGATCACTATCCGGATTGCAATTGCATGTTTTTGGCGGGTGGTGGAATCCGGGGCGGTATGTCCTACGGTGAGACCGATGAACTCGGCTTCAGCATTGTCAAAGACAAAGTACATGTTCATGACTTGCAGGCCACTATCCTGCATCAACTCGGATTCGACCACACGCGATTGACCTATCGATTCCAAGGCCGCGATTACAGGTTGACCGATGTTCATGGCGACGTGGTCAAAGGCATTCTTTCGTAAGGGCACTTTTTTGCGAACCTTTTTGGTTGCATCAACCCCGCTGATGATTCCCCACTCATTTATGTCGTAGCTGGCATCGGAGTAACACCGCCGACCATTGGTGCGAGAAAGGACACATTCTTCCGTGCCCCGAGGGGTATTAAGTTAGTTGCAACTGGAAAGGCAGGTTCGCATTGCATCTTTTATTGTTGCCCGGAATGGATGGAACGGGGCGATTGTTCGAACCGCTAAACAAGGTTCTACCATCCGAACTGAAGGCCGTTATTGTTTCCTACCCAACGGACCAAGCGCTTGGTTACGAAGCGTTATTGCATCGGATCGAGGCGGCGGTTCCGAGCGAACCTTTCGTGGTGGTGGGAGAGTCGTTTTCAGGGCCGCTGGCGTTGATGCTCGCCTCGCGTCGGCCACCGAACCTCAAGGGTGTGGTG
>JBILVV010000516.1:0-3065 GCA_044370255.1 Pirellula sp. | reverse complement strand
GGTTCCTAACTCCCTGCGAGAGGGTTCGTATGCCTGCGGTGCGGGAAAATGGCAAACAATCGAGCGAATTGTGCTTCCGTACGCCCGGCCGGGTATCATCACGGGATTTATTCTGGCGATGGCGCGCGGGGCCGGCGAGGTGGCACCGATGATGCTCGTCGGTGCGATTCCCCTGACATCGGACCTCCCTCTCGATATGGAATTTCCGTTCCTTCATGGTTCCCGATCGTTCATGCACCTCGGTTTTCAGATTTACGCATTGGGATTTCAAAGCCAAAATAGCGAAGCGGCCAAGCCTATGGTTTTCACGGCGACGCTGCTCCTGTTGATCATCGTGACCCTCCTGAATTTGACCGCAATCTGGCTGCGTGCCCGATTGCGAAAACGATTCCAATCCAGCCAATTCTGATTCTCCCATGAACCGACTCAAAGCGATCGCCGATGGACAAGACATCGAATCCGTGGTTCATGATGAAGTCTTGAGCCGCGAACCGGTCCTGACAATCCAGGATTTCAGTCTCTACTACGGTCGTAAACAGGCACTGCACCATATCACGATGCCAATCGCCAAAGGATTGGTCACGGCCCTGGTCGGGCCGAGCGGGTGCGGAAAGTCCACCCTCCTCCGATCCGTCAATCGGATGAACGACTTGATCGACTCGGTTTCGATCGAAGGGGATATGATCCTGGGCAAAGACTCGATCTTTGCTCCCGGGGTCGACGTGATTCAATTGCGCAAACGGATGGGAATGGTGTTTCAAAAACCCAATCCGTTCCCGATGAGTATCTTCGAGAATGTTGTTTATCCGTTGCGCATCGACGGTGAGCGCAACAAAAACACTCTGATGCAGGTCTGCGAGCAATCCCTTCGCGGCGCGGCCCTTTGGGATGAGGTCAAGGATCGATTAGGAGAGTCTGGGTTGGGGCTCTCGGGGGGGCAGCAACAGCGATTATGTATTGCTCGCGCCATCGCTAGCGATCCAGAAGTTCTCTTGCTCGATGAACCATGCTCCGCTCTCGATCCTATCGCAACGAGCAAAATCGAGGACTTGATCGAGAAACTCAAAGGGGACTATTCGATCCTGATCGTCACGCATAACATGCAACAGGCCTCCCGAATCAGCGACCATACTGCGTTTATGTATTTGGGACGATTGGTGGAGATGGGACCAACATCGACCATATTCACTCGGCCGAAACTGCAAGAGACCGAGGACTACATCACCGGTCGCTTTGGCTGATCGGATGCTATTTTCTTTCTCAACAAGGGCATGCCGACGATGTCTGAATCCTCCGCGAACAATCCCATGATTCGAAATATCTGCGGAGTGCAGAGTCATGTCGACTTCGCCGATACCTCAGCAAATCTGCAACGCATGCTTCGATGGCTTGAGCATTCCGATACAGCAGGTATGGATTTAGTCGTATTCCCGGAATGCATGCTGAGTGGGTACTGCTTCTCGAGCCTTGAGGAGGCGATGCCTCACACCGAGACCGTCCCGGGGCCGGCGACCCAAGCCATCCAGAAAGTATGCGAAGATCGCTCGATGTATGTCGCGTTTGGTCTGCTGGAGAGAGATGCGCAGGGGCGGGTATTCAATAGTTGTCCGTTGGTTGGCCCCTCGGGAGTGATTGCCAATTACCGCAAAGTCCATTTGCCCTTTTTGGGGATCGATCGCTTTGTGACCCCGGGAGACCGAGGATTTCAGGCCTTCGATGCCGGGGAGATGCGGGTTGGTATTCACATCTGTTACGACGGTTCTTTCCCTGAATCTTCTAGGTGCTTGGCTCTTGATGGCGCGGACTTGCTGATTCTCCCTACCAACTGGCCGCCGGGGGCGGAAACCTTTGCTCGTTATCTTCCGAACGCCCGGGCTCTTGAGAACAACGTTTATTTCATGAGTGTCAATCGCGTCGGAACCGAACGAGGCTTTCGGTTCATCGGCAATAGCCGGATTTGTGATCCGAACGGTCTACCTATGGCTGAGGCATCTCATGAAGAAGAAGGTACCATTCGTGCCAAGATCGATTTAGGTCGCGCTCGCAACAAGAGATTGGTGCGAGTCCCCAAGGAGCACATCATCGATCGATGGGCCGATCGCCGTCCGGAGTCCTACGGTCGCATTGTGGAGCCTCATCAACTCCAACGAGAAATCCAGTAAACACTCTCGTCACTGTTTTGCATCTCAACACGGAATTATCGCTTTTGCCATGCGATAGATTTATTCCATTTCAGGGCTCACTCTGCGTGACCGTCCGCAACGAGTCCTATCGGGTCGACGTTGAGTTTCGGTAGCCCGTTTCGGATCGCCCATACCGCGGCTGCTGTTCGATCTTTTGTCTTCAGTTTGCGAAGAACGTTTTGTACGTGTTCCTTTACAGTCTCCAAACTGATCCCCATGGAAGCCGATACTTCGCGATTGCTGAGACCAAAAGCCAAATGCGCGAGAACTTGGCGTTCCTTGGGTGTCAAAGTCTTAGCTTCGGATCCTTGATAATTTGGAACGGTACAAAAATACTCTTTCGCCATCGGAATGATAGATCCGTTCGGACGATTCACTTGAGAAACGGAGTTGCAGGATTCAACAAGACGACGTGTCGGTTGCCGCTTCGTGATGTAATCCCACGCTCCGCAAGATGCTGCTCGTGCGATGTGAGTGGGATTATCGTTGTAGGTATAAAGAATCAATTTAGTACCGTCATGGCGATTGGAATGCATATGCCAGTAATCGAGCATATCATCTTTGCCGATTCGAATTTCAGAGATCAGAATGTCGATCGATTGAGAATCTAGGATCCGTTCCAATTCCAAGATCGATTGAAAACCACCCTGCCATAGAAAGCGAGCGTTCTCACAAACCATCTGAACACCCAGAAGGCACACAGCGCTGCCGTCGATACAACTTACTCGAAGTACCATTCTTCAACCTACAATACAGCACCCGATGGGCGAAATGGGGTGTGGGACGTGATGGATGAGCGTTAACAGTTATTCAACTGGTGTTTTTCCAATCCGCACAAGTGTAACAAAAGCAATACGGGAAAGTGTGCAGAGAAGCACTATT
>JBILVV010000137.1:0-11017 GCA_044370255.1 Pirellula sp. | reverse complement strand
TGGATCAAGGTAGATGATGTGGTCGTAGTGATCGCGGGTCGAGATAAGGGCCAGCAAGGCAAAGTTCTCGAAGTCGATCGGGAGAAGGGGCGGGTTGTCGTCGAAGGGCTCAACCGCGTCTACAAGCACGTCAAGCGATCCCAGCGGAATCCTCAAGGTGGGCGACTGTCCAAGGAGGTTTCTCTGAACGCTTCCAACGTGATGCTGGTGTGTCCGAAGACTGGAAAGCCGACGAGAGTCGGAGTGCGGTTTTTGGCTGATGGTACCAAAGAACGATACAGCAAGCGGTCTGGAGAATCGATCAGTGTGGTCGCTCCGCCCCGTGGTAACAAGTCTTGATGATGGGATAAGGGCGAGAAAAAGATGGCGCCGCGGTTACAACAGTTTTACAGCGACAGCATTCAAAAAACCTTGGGTGAAGAACTCGGGATCAAGAACGTTTTCGCGATTCCGAAGCTCGAGAAGATCTCCGTCAACATGGGTGTTGGAGAAGCGATGCAGGATAAGAAGTTCCTGGAACTCGCAGCCGAAGCCATGGGGGAAATCACGGGCCAGAAGCCGGTTTTGACTTTGGCTCGTCAGTCAATCGCCGGGTTCAAGCTACGTGAAGGTGTTGCGATCGGATGCAAAGTGACCTTGCGTGGCGAGCGGATGTACGAGTTCCTCGACCGATTGATCAGTATCGTCCTGCCCCGTGTTCGTGACTTTCGCGGAGTCAGCCGCACGGCCTTTGATGGGCACGGCAACTACTCCATGGGCTTAGCGGAGTGGCTGGTGTTTCCAGAATTGACCGGAGACAAATTCGCGAAGGCTCAAGGTTTAAACATCAGCATCGTGACAACGGCGCAAACTGATGAACATGCACGGCGGCTTCTCGAAATGTTCGGGATGCCCTTCCGAGCACTGAAGAAGAAGACCGCCTAACCCCAGTTTTATTAGAACCTCCAGTTTCATAGTCTCATTGGAAGAATTGACCTGTGGCAAGTAAAAGCAAAATCGCAAAGGCGAATCGCGAGCCGAAGTTCTCCACTCGGCGAGAAAACCGCTGCAAACTGTGTGGGCGTCCAAGGGCGGTCTACCGGAAGTTCGGCATTTGTAGGATTTGTTTTCGCCAACTGGCTGACAAAGGTCTGATTCCTGGTGTTCGGAAATCAAGCTGGTAAGAGTAAGGCAACCATACGATGATCAACGACCCTATTTCTGATATGCTGACTCGAATCCGAAACGCCATTCGGATCGAAAGACCATTTGTAGAAGTCCCATCTTCGCAACTTCGAAAGAACGTAGCGGATGTATTGAAGCGAGAAGGCTACATTTGGGACTACTCGGAAGTGGAAGCCGAGCCAGCGAAGATTCTCCGCATCGAGCTCAAGTATGGGCCCAACGGAGAGAAAATCATCTCGAGCGTCAAGCGAGTCAGCAAACCTGGCCGTCGCGTTTACGCCAAGTGCGGTGAGCTCAAACCCGTTTTGAACGGACTGGGAATTTCGATCGTCAGCACCTCGCGAGGTGTATTCAGCGATCGCGAGGCCCGTCAGCACAAACTGGGTGGCGAAGTATTGTGTGAGGTTTGCTAGCGACGGTCGCTGGCCAGCGGAAGACTGACGGGAATAACAGTTACTCGTTTCAAACATTCCAAAGAATCGAAGATAGGTTGGAGTCATGTCACGTATCGGAAAGAAGCCGGTCCCGGTCCTTGACGGTGTCAAGGTTGCGATCGACGGTCAGACCATCAACGTTGAGGGGCCGAAGGGTAAGCTCAGCTACACGCATCGCGACGAAGTCAATGTGGCTCTCGAGAACGGCGGCAAGGAAATCATCGTGTCCCGAATCTCCGACGATCGGTTTCCTCGCGCTGTCCACGGCTTGACGCGGGCGTTGATCAATAACATGGTCTTCGGCGTGAAAAATGGGTATGAGAAGAAATTGGAAGTGATCGGTGTCGGCTACGTCGCATCGCTCAAGGGGAAGGTATTGAATTTGCGAGTCGGCTACGCCAACGAGCTCCAGGTTCCGATTCCCGATGGGCTAACGGTGACCTGTCCCGATCAGACGCACATCAATGTGTCGGGTTGCGACAAGCAAGCCGTTGGTCAGTTTGCAGCACATGTCCGATCGCTTCGCAAGCCCGAACCGTACAAGGGCAAGGGTGTTCGCTACGTGGGCGAACAGGTCAAGATCAAGCCGGGCAAGAGTGCAACTTAGTCCTAGGATTTTTTGTCAGGGGTATTCATTGTGGACATTCGCAGAGTTGTCGACGGTCAACGCCAACGGCGTTCCTTTCGCGTCCGGAAACGGGTGCGTGGGACATCCGAGCGCCCTCGGCTGTGCGTCTACCGGTCACTTCAGAATTTTCGATGCCAGTTGATTGACGACAGTATCGGCAAGACACTGGTGTCGGTTTCCTCATCGGAAAAAGGGCTCAAGGGCCAAGTGGGTTACGGTGGGAACTGTGCCGCCGCCGCTGCCTTGGGCAAGATCCTGGCTGAACGCGCAATCCAAGCGGGGATCAAACAGGTGTGCCTCGATCGAGGACCATACAAATACCATGGGAGAGTAGCAGCCTTTGCCGAAGCTGCTCGTGAAGCCGGACTCGAGTTTTAATTGGGAGCGAACAAAAGCGTGGCAAACACAAACGTCGAAGGAACCCAGGGTGACGCGAACATTGACCGCGTTCTCAAAATCAAGCGTTGCGCGGCCGTTGTCAAAGGAGGTCGTCGCTTCAGTTTTGCCGCTCTCGTTGTCGTGGGTGACGGCAAGGGGAAGGCAGGTTACGGGTACGGCAAGGCCAACGAAGTTCCCCCGAGCGTAGCCAAGGCTCAGAAAGCAGCGATGCGTTCGATGATCAAAGTTCCGATCATCAACGGGACCATACCGCACAAAGTATCGGGTAGATACGGTGCAGCCCATGTGCTGCTGATGCCAGCGAGCCCAGGTACCGGTATCATCGCGGGACAAGCTGTTCGTGCCGTTTGTGAAGCTCTTGGGATTCAAGATATCTTGACCAAGAGTTTTCGCTCCAACAATCCAACTGTTTTGATCAAGGCGACGTTCGATGCGCTCTCTCAACTGAGGACGCGCGAGGATGTTGAACGCTTACGAGGTGTGAGTCTGTCATGAACCTAGATGAAGTCAACGATGGTATCGTGAAGAACCGACCGAGAAAACGGATCGGTCGCGGTGTCGGTAGCAAAACCGGGAAAACGGCCGGTCGCGGGAGCAAGGGGCACACGTCCCGTAGCGGGTACAGTCGCCACCCGATGTTCAACGGTGGTGACACCCCGATCTACATGCGGACACCCAAGCGTGGGTTTAACAACAAGTTCGCTGTCGATGTCGTAGGGATCAACGTTGGCGAAATCAACTCAGCCTTCAATGCTGGCGATGAAGTCACACCCTCCGCGATCCGCGACAAGGGGTTGGTGAAGGTCCGTTTTGACGAACTGAAGATTCTCGGGGATGGCGAAGTGACCAAAAAACTCACCGTCGTTGTGACCAGAATCAGCCAATCGGCTCGGCAGAAAATCGAGGCTGCGGGCGGATCGGTCAACGTGATTCCAGCCAAACGCACTCCGAAGCAACGAGTAGCGGATTTGAAAGCCAAGGGCTAGGCATCGGAATCAGGATGAGGAACAATAAAGGCCGATTGAGCTTGCGCGGCACAGTCGGCCTTTCTCATTTGAGGAAACTGTTTTAACCGGTTGCTTACGACACGAAAGTCGGACTATGTTTGAAAAACTTCGAGTGGTTTTCTCTATTCCCGAACTGAGGCAGAAGATATTTCTGACCCTGTTTTTGCTCGCCGTTTACCGTATCGGATACCACGTGCGACTTCCAGTGCTTGATTCCGATCTCGTGGTCTCAGGCGAATTCAAAAACTTCATGGACAAGGTCGCGGTGTTCTCGGCAACCGACCTTAGAAGTTTGACAATCTTTGGACTCGGCCTGGCCCCCTACATTTCTGCTTCCATCATCTTTCAATTGCTTGGCACGGTTTGGAAGCCGATCGAGGATTTGCGCAAGGAAGGTGCAGCGGGCCGGAAGAAGATCAATGAGTACACTCGCTATTTGACGGTTGCTCTTTGCATCATCCAAAGTTGGGTTTACTTGAGCTTTACCCTCAACGGGACTGACAACAGTCCGATCTCCACCTACTTCAAGTCGGACAGCACCGGAACGCTTTCGTTTGGTTGGCAAATCACATCGGTTGCGATCATGACGGCCGGTTCGATGTTTCTGATGTGGCTTGGGGAACAGATTGACGAATATGGGATCGGCAACGGAATTTCGTTGTTGATCATGGCAGGAATTCTCGCGCAGATGCCGCGTGCCCTTTGGGACTTGAGGCAGAGCGTATCCTCGTCGCTCAGCGGCAACACGTCATCCACGATTGGGCCTGACGTCCTGGTTGTGTTGGCGGGACTATTCATCGCAGTGGTTTTCGGTGTTGTGTTCATCACGATGGCCCAGCGGCGGATCCAGATGCAAAGTGCGAAACACGTTCGAGGTCGACGCGTGTTCGGCGGGACCAAGCAGTTCCTTCCCTTGAAGATCAATCAATCCGGAGTGATGCCCATCATCTTCGCTAGCAGCTTCTTGTTGATTCCAGGAATGATTTTCGGTGCACTTGCGACATCATTTGCGGGGAGCGAAGGGTTTGCAGGGGGCGTATCCTCGATCAGTCAGCAGTTGGCGGCGATGTTCAATAGCGGTTCCTCGTTCATGTACAACTTGCTCTATGTACTCTTGATTTTCTTCTTCTGCTTCTTCTGGACCTCGATCATGTTCAATCCGAAAGAGATTTCGCAGAATCTACAGGACTCTGGAGCATTTATCCCCGGCTACCGACCCGGTAAACGAACCGCGGACTACTTGGAAAAGGTGATGGTTCGAATCACGTACGTCGGAGCGGCGTTTCTTGCGATCATCGCGATCGTTCCCTCCATCATCAACTCGCAGTTCGGAGTATCCTATAGCGTCTCTGCGTTCTACGGGGGGACTGGTTTGTTGATCGCGGTGAGTGTCGCATTCGACTTGATCCAGAAGATTGACAGTCACCTCTTGATGCGAAATTATAAGGGACTGCTGGAGTCCTAATCACAATCGCTTTCGATACGTTGGTCGATTCCTCCTCTCCTACGAAAGGGCCGACATCATGATGATTGTGTTTATCGGCCCTCCGGGTGCCGGAAAGGGGACACAATGTCGGCGATTGGTCGAATTGCTCAACATCCCGCACCTATCGACCGGTGAGATGTTGCGCGATGTCATGCGTGAGGATTCCGCGCTCGCGCGATGGCTGGCCTCGTATATCGATGCAGGTAAACTCGCACCGGACCATTTGGTGATGCGCATCGTCGCCCAGAAACTTCAGGGAGATGAATGCAAACCCGGTGCTTTGTTCGATGGGTTCCCTCGGACAATCGTTCAAGCGCAACTGCTCGACGACTACTTGATCGAGCATCATCGCCCACTCGATGTGGCGCTGAATCTGCAAGTCGACGAAGAAATCCTCGTCGAGCGATTGCTCAAGCGAGCTGAGACCGACGGTCGGGCAGATGACAATTACGAGACCATCCGCGAGCGACTTCGCGTCTTTCGTACCCAAACGTCGCCCCTGATCGAGTACTACACCAAGCAAGGCAAGCTCGAGGAAATCGACGGAGCGAGGCCCGAGGCAGAGGTCTTTCACTCGATACAAACAGCGATCACAAAATACCAGAAACTGGGTATCGGCAAGCAGTGAGTTCCAAGGGTTCTCGCCGCGATTCATAAAAGCGGAACGGCGCGAGCCGTCCGGTGGGAACCGTGGCAAACATCGCACGGTGTTGCACGCTTAAACCCGGATGCTCGCGCATCTCGGCTAACAATCGCCCGATTTCAAATGCTGGAGATGACTGGCGAGCTGTTCGAGCATTGCCGGGTGCAAGAATCCATTGGTAGCGCAAACGCCGCTCGAAGTCCCAAGGGGTACAACTCCCCCAGAGCAGTCAGTGATTCGGCCACCTGCTTCATTTAACAGGATCGCGCCGGCGGCGTAGTCCCAGGGACTCAGCAGATATTCAAAGAATGCTTCGTACTGCCCGCAAGCGACGTTGGCGATGTCCAACGCCGCAGCGCCGAATCGGCGTATTCCATGAATGTCCGCTCGAAAGAGATCGGCAAGAGTTGCGAGCGTTGCTTCCATCATTTTCCCGCGATCGTAATGGAACCCGCAGGAGATCATGGCTTGGTTCAAACGCCCAGCACGGCTGACAAGCATAGGTTGTCCGTTGTGCCAAGCGCCCTGCTTTTCGACGGCAACATACCAATCGGCAGTGATCGGATTGCAAACCACGCCGATCTTGCCGGCACCTCGTTCGCAGTAACCGATCGATACCGCGAAGTGAGGGATGCCGTGCAGAAAATTGCTCGTACCGTCTAACGGATCGATCACCCACAGATGCTCAGCATCCGCGCGGTCGCTGTGACTTTCCTCGGAAATGATCGCATGATCGGGAAACTGTTCGCGAATCGTCGTAACGATCGCATTCTCTGCGGCGAGATCTGCGGAAGAAACAAAGTTAGAGGTCCCTTTTACCGTGACATCTACATCGGTTTGAAATGCATCGATCAACCGAATCGCCCCTTGCAAGGCTGCTTCGAGCGAAGTCGCAAGTACTGGGTGCGAAAGGTGTTCGGCGCAGCGACCACGGTGAATCTTTAGTGTTGATGGAATGTCAGGCATGTTGCCGATACCGCATGTACCAGAGGAGTGCTACCAGGGTCTTTGCATCGATGATTTTGTGGTCGCGAAGCAAACGATCGACTTCGCTCCAACTCAGGATGCGATTTTCCATTTGCTCACCCTGTTCCCGCTCCGGCCTGCCATCGACCAGCCCGGACGCTGAGTAGTAATGCATCTTCTCGTCCAGAATTCCCGGGGACATGGCGAACGTATGAATATGCGCCCAATGCGATGCACGGTAACCCGTCTCCTCGAGAAGCTCAAGCCTAGCCATTTCTTCGGGGGGCAACCCTTTATCCAGCGTGCCAGCGGGCAGTTCTAGATGCCATCGATCGATCGCGACTCGATACGTATGGATCATGCAGATGTGATTCTCATCCACCAACGGCAGGATGACTACAGCGCCGGGGTGGCGGATGATGTGACGCTCTAGCAATCCTCCATCCGGGAGTCGTTCGTGCACCGCCTCGACATCGAACCGCTTTGCGTGAAAAAGAACGCGTCGTGTCACGTCGATGCCATCCTTTCAATCAACCGGTGCGGCGTTCCCAGGGACTGTTGCTCTGTGTTTGAAACTCTTCGATCTCAGCAGACCGAAATTGCATCAGGAAAGCATCCTCGGTGGAGTCTTCGTAGAAGTTGCGAAGCACCCCCGTGGCGCGAAAACCAAGGCTACGGAAGAACAACTGGGCATCCAGATTCGTTTCCCGAACCTCGAGCACGATGCGATTGCGGCGTTGGTAGGCTAGCTTCGAAACCAGCTTTTCCATCATCGCCGAGCCGATCGATTGTCGGCGATAGTCAGGATGCACGGCAAAGGAAAGAACGTGAATACGGGTTCGATGCAATTCATAAATCATGAATCCAACTACTCGCTCGGCCCACTCCGCCACCATGCCGATACAGTCTCGCTGTCGCAAGCATCGAATGAATTCATCTTCCGTCCACGGAAACTCGAAACTCTCGTTCTCGATCCCCAGCACGGACGGCATGTCTCGCCGGATCATCCAACGAATGTGGACATTTGATAGGGCACTAGTCGCCTTCGGCATCTCCTCGTTTCCTTCCCAATCCTTGGTTCTCAAGTCCGTGTCTTGGCTTGGCCGGACCATACCAAAAGAGGGTCTCGAAAACCAAGATGGAATCGGGACGGAACAAGGACGCGATAGCTAGCAATCATTCAGCGGATGCTTGCGCATCTCGGCTACGATTTCTAGCGAGAAGAACTCGTTGCTTTTGAAGCGTGGATCGCACAGGTTCCACCCTCGCAGTGGCGGCCGGCGATTCGGTATCTTCGGCGTGCGATTTGTCGATAGATCCAACTCCATACGGGCATTAGACCTGGGATATGGAGCATGGGGGCGAGTGGCCACAGCAGCGGAAGCACGCGGGACAGGTACCGGAGAGCATAGGCGCCACCGTGCCGTCCCCCCCGGGGATCGATCACCCATATTTGCTCCATCAACTGGTCATAACTTAGGTCCGGGTAGTCGATCGCCACCTGGGGATCATGCAGCGAAACGAAACGAAGTCGACCGGCTCGGTCGAGACGACGCAAATGCGCAATCTGGCCGATGCAAAACTTGCATTCGCCATCATAGAGCACCACGTCATGTTTCATAGGGACCATGCCAAGCAATGGGGTAACGGGTCTGTCTCGACGGGGGGTCCGGATCAAATCCACATCCGTATTCTATCTCTTCACACTCGATCTGTAGTCGCAATCCGTCAAAAATCGAGCTACATAACCGCAATCCATGGGTCTGCCCGATCGATCCGTTACGATCGACCGTTCGACTTCAAGCCCTGAGTATTCGAGTTTTTTTGAGCCTCTGCGTACTACACGATGCACTTCCTGCAGTTCGATGTCGAGGCTGTGTCCTGTCAGCACGATTCCGATCCCTCGGTTCGAGATCAGTTCCACGCAACGGCAAATCAAGGGCTCGAGATCGCGTTGAATCGACCACGCTTCTCCCGCAGCACCGTGCCCATAGGTAGGCGGATCAAGGATTACCAAATCGTACTCTTTGCCCCGTTTTCGTTCGCGATCCACATACTTGCGAGCATCATCGACGATCCAGCGTATCGGTAGCGACTCCCGATCGCTCGCGCGACAATTGTCACGAGCCCATTCAACCGCGGAACGCATTGCATCGACATGTGTCACCTCGGCACCCATCGCCGCCAAGGCAATTGTCGTCGCGCCCGTATAAGCGAACAGGTGGAGTACTCTCGGCTTCGACTGCGAGTGCAGGTTTTTCCACCTTTCGAGCCGCATGTCATACCACGGCCACTGCAACCAATGCTCTGGAAACAACCCCAGTTGCCCGGATGTTTGAGGTCGGACAATGAATCTCAAGGAAGGATCATCCAGTTTGAATGATCTTTGGCTTCCCTCGGATGCTACTGCATTCCATGGGTATACAGATGAGGAAGCATTCAACTCAACGGTCCAGGGTTCCTCCGATTGCTGGTCTCCTGTCGGCCGAAGCCATCGACCCGTTCGATCTTGGGAAGGTTCGTAGATAAGCTTTGCTGATTCCCATACTCCCGGAAGCGAGACTTGGCCACTAGCGGCTGGACTTGGTCGACTGACCACGAAACCTCCGAAAGATTCGAGTTTTCTACCTCGTCCGAAGTCGATCAGTTCATAGGGTTGGGGCGATTGCATGTGTCTCTCTTGAGGAATCCTGCTATTGCCTTTATCATTCCGGCGAAGCCATGGGGGAGTGAATCCCTCGCTTGGCTCAAAAAATTCGTGGGTTGAACGATTCGTTGCGTTGGAATGATCATTGAGTGATGAGCCTATGAGGCATGTAATCTCCGCCATCGTACAGAATGTTCCAGGGGTGCTTGCACATATTTCTGGCATGCTGGCATCCCGCGGGTACAACATCGATTCGTTGGCGGTTGGTGAAACCGAGAACGCGGGTCTCTCCCGAATGACCTTCGTAGTTCGAGGGGACGATCGAGTTCTCGAGCAGGTTCGCAAACAACTCGAGAAGATCGTCACGGTGGTTTCGGTTCAAGATATCAGCGCCAACGACTATGTGGAGAGGGACTTGATGTTGATCAAGGTTCGCTCTCCCACAGGATCCTTGCGAAGCGAGATTCGGGAATTGGTCGACATTTTCCGCGCTCGCGTTGTCGATGTCGGGCCTGAGGAATTGATGATCGAAATCTCCGGTCGCGAAAGCAAAGTCCAGGCCTTCATCGAACGAATGCGTCCCTACGGAATCACCGAGTTGGTAAGAACCGGGCGGATCGCCATGATCCGCGGAAGCAACCCCGATGCGTTGATCGACGACTTTCCCCCTTCCACCCACTCATAATCGCTCTCCATCGAACTTCTCCAGCGATCGAACTAGCACACTTTTTCACTTCGAAACAGAAACGATATGGCTGCCAAGATTTATTACGACAACGATGCCGACCTCTCCCAGTTGAAGGATAGGACCATCGCCATTTTAGGGTATGGTTCGCAGGGACATGCTCAAGCGCAGAATTTGAGAGACAGCGGTTGCAAAGTCATCATCGGTCAACGCCCAGGCGGCAAGAATTATGACTTGGCTATCAGTCACGGATTCCAACCGATGGAAATCGATGAAGCCACGAAGAAGGCGGATATCGTCAACCTCCTGCTCCCCGACGAGGTGCAGGGGGATTTGTTCCGATCCCACATCAAACCGAATCTAGCGCCAGGCAATGTGCTGATGTGTTCCCACGGTTTCAATTTGCATTTTGGACAAATCGAGCCACCCAAAGGGGTCGACACCCTTCTCGTAGCACCTAAAGGCCCTGGCCATTTAGTGCGCAGCGAATTTGTCAAAGGTGGCGGCGTTCCTTGCTTGATCGCCCTCGGAAATGGCGCTAGCGAAGCGACCAAGAAGCAAGGCTTGGCCTACGCCAAAGGAATCGGCGGCACTCGTGGTGGAGTGATCGAAACCACGATCGCCGAGGAAACAGAAACTGACCTTTTTGGTGAGCAAGTGGTCCTGTGCGGCGGGGTCAGTGAATTGGTCAAAGCCGGATTCGAGACGCTGGTCGAGGCCGGTTACCAACCGGAAATGGCATACTTCGAGTGCCTGCACGAACTCAAGTTGATCGTCGACTTGCTCTACCAAGGGGGGCTCAACTACATGCGATATAGCATCTCCAACACTGCCGAGTTCGGAGACTACACTCGCGGGCCTCGCATCATCAACGATCAAACCAAGGCGGAGATGAAGAAGATTCTTCGAGAAATTCAGACCGGCCAATTCGCACGCGAGTGGATTCTCGAAAACAAGG
>JBILVV010000515.1:0-3091 GCA_044370255.1 Pirellula sp. | reverse complement strand
GCTTCCACCCGGCTGCTCGCGCATCTCGGCTAGCAAATCATCCACGACGCGGAGCGTCGTGCCACTGACAACCATCAAACATCAACGGTCAACTCTCAGCCCTCAGCCCTCAGCCCTCCTTATCGCCATGTTGTACACGCTTCCACCCGGATGCTCGCGCATCTCGGCTAACAATTTGCAGCAGTTTCGTTCCCATCAGCTGCGGGTTCGCACGATCCGCCGGTTGCGGGATTACCCGTCCGGTCTCGATCTTGAGATCCCCGCTTCGACCTGATTGTACTTAATTTTTCGTGGAAAAGTCCCTTCCGCTGCCTCCTTTTCTTTCCCAAACGGCGTCAAGTCGCTTTCGCCGGGTCTTCGACTCTTTTATCGCCGAGCGAACCGAGTACCATGATCGTTTGCTTTTAGCATCAAGTTTTTTTATGTTTCGTGAGAGACGACTTCGAGAATTTGGGAGCACATTCAGATGCGATTACGGTTTGGTTCGTCTTCGTGGATATCGCGGGTCTTGTCGAGCGGTTGGATATGGGTGTGCGGGGTCGCAGGGACCGTACTGATTAACGCTTCCGCGAATGCACAGGAGTATCTCAACGGGATCGAGTGGCAACCACCCTCCTTGGTCACACCGGGTGCGACCAACGCAGCCCCGCCATCCGATGCGGTCGTTCTGTTTGATGGCAAAGATTTCTCGCATTGGAAGAACGCCAGCAACTGGAAGATCGAGGACGGAGCGATGGTAGTAGGCAAAGGAGCGATCACCAGCACCGACGAGTTCGGCGACTGCCAGGTGCATATCGAATGGTCCGCCCCCACGCCACCGAAGGGATCGGGGCAAGGGCGAGGAAACAGCGGCGTATTCTTGATGGGGATCTACGAGTTGCAAGTGCTTGATTCATTTGATAACGCAACTTATCACGACGGACAGGCCAGTGCAATCTACAAGCAGACGCCCCCGATGGTCAATGCGATGCGCAAGCCTGGGGAGTGGAACACGTACGACATACTGTGGACGTCCCCTCGATTCAACGAGGATGGTTCGCTCAAGTCACCTGCGTACATGACGGTACTGCACAACGGTGTCGTAACCTTAAATCATTTCGAGTTGAAGGGTGACACACCGTTCAGTCGTCCGCCCAAGTACAACAAGCATTCGGACAAGGGGCCCTTGATGTTGCAGGACCATGGTGATCCGGTCCGTTTTCGCAACATCTGGGTCCGTCCATTGAAGCCGGTAGTTGGCAAACAAGCTCGCAAACCCTTCATGCGCAACGGCGACAAAGAAACCCCGATCGAGTAACTCTCGCCAGAGAGAATTGTTGGTTGGCAGTTGGCAGCTGACGATTTGGTTTTGTTAGCCGCACTTGGCTGTTTAGCTTCATCAGTCGCACCCTTTTTCCGCACGCTCATCGTAGAACGGTTATCCTTAACCGTTCCCGGCTGTTTGGTTTTATCAGCCGTGTGGGCCCTAGCCCCCGGCTGGCTGTTCGGATTTTGTCAGCCGAATGGGCGCATAGTAGAGCCGATGTTCCCAGCTGCTCGGATTTTATTACCCGTAGTGGCGCGAGCCTTCGGCTGGCTGCTTGGTTTTAATGTTAGCCGAAGTGCGCAAGCACTCGGGTCGGAACTGAGGCAAACATCGCCATGTCCTGCGCGCTTCCACCCGGATGCTCGCGCATCTCGGCTAACAAATCATCAACGACGCGGAGCGTCGTGCCACGATGTTGCCCGCCCCCGTCTTTTCCCTAGTTGCCCCGGCCTCCGGCTGCTTGCAGTTGTTCGATTTCTTCCTTGAGGGGGCCAAGATCGAGAACCGGGATGACGTTGGGTTCCCGCGGTCCGATTGCACGTTGTTTGCAGGTAAAAAATTCCGATAGATAGTGCTGGAGCGCCTGTTCCTCGGGGACCTTGAATCGGTCACCTTTTTGGAGGATCGGTCGGTAGTCGTGCATTTGTCCGAACTGTCGATCCCCTGCGACTTGACAGGGGAACCAATGTCCCTTGCCGTTTTTGTCTTCGAGATAGAACTCGGGGTAGCAGTGATCGGGAATCCAGACGCAACGCGCGGGGATACCGCTCGCACGGCAGATGGCGATGAAGATACCGGTCATTTCTTCGCAATCCCCTTTCTTGTCTTTCATCGCTTCACGCGTATTGCGTATGGGTCCATTGACGTATTCGATATTTTCGCGAACCCAATCATAGATCCGTTCGACATGAGTCCACGCGTCAGGGGGTTCGGATGCAGCAATCGATTTCGCAAGGCGCCTGATATCGGAGGTGCTTGCATCGATCATCGGACTGTTCCCCATAGCCCAGTTCAATTCGCGTCCTGGTTTTTTGGGGATGATAAAGAGCGAGGTATCGGGCGGTGGATTGATAAACGATTTTTCGATTTGCACATCGAACAAGAACTCCAGTTCCCCACCGGCTTGCAGGACCGGTATCTGCATCACCAATTGTCGAGCGGTGGGCGGAGCATTGAGGGGCAAGTCCCGGAACTGCCAGACTGCGTTGGGCGGAATCCGCGACTGCAGAATTGTGACTTGTTGTTCCGGCCAATTGGTTGGAAACGCGATGGTCGCGACCAGTTGCGAGCAGATGTTATCGTTGGCCTGGAATCTCATACCGAATTGCATATCCAATTTGCGTGGAGCAAGCAGTTCGATTCCTTCGATTTTTGATTCCGGTTGTTCCTCTTTTGCCTTGCGATTCTTTTGCTGAGCCCAAGCGGGGGACATGCACATCACCAGCATCGCCACAGTCATCCAGTAGAAACAGGACCAAGAGGTTTTCGGAGCGAGCAGATTTGAAAGGTTCATAAGGTAGCCACTCAATCAAGTTGCACAGCACAGGAAACGTAGATATGTTCCAGTTTCATTCGACCCTGCGAAGAATGCACGCCAGCGGCGGTGGAAAACGGCGGGAATTCGACTATCCAACCCGCACCCGCCACATTTCAACCACCTCAACGTACCGATTATGCCGATTTTGCCAGGACTAGTAGAGAGTAGAGAGTAGAGAGTAGAGAGTAGAGAGTAGAGAGTAGAGAGTAGAGAGTAGAGAGTAGAGAGTAGAGAGTAGAGAGTAGAGA
>JBILVV010000136.1:0-11045 GCA_044370255.1 Pirellula sp. | reverse complement strand
CCGGCGCGATCCCGCTGATTTCGTTTAACAACAAGATGAACCGAAGTACATGTCGGAAGAGCATCCCTTCCTGTTTTTGCAGACCGTGTGCGAGAATGTACTTATTGAAGTCCCCTTCGAATTGCAGTAGTTCAGAGACAACCCACACGCTGCGAGTGTAGACATCGTGAACGCCAGGAAAATCGTAATCGAAAAGCCGCCGCAGTTTTTCTCCCAGAGCTAGAGGTCGCGGCGGTGGTTGGTAGGGGCGATCTCGGCGATCGGATTCCGACTCGTCATCCTCTTCTTCTCGCACTCCCGTGATTTCTTCAACGCCGATCAAGCCCAGTTCCAGAAGCTTGGGATGCAGGATCTCCGTTGCCAAAGGACCGAAGGGGAGTTGGTCGGGGGGTGGGACGCGAACATTTTTCGCGATGTTGGCCGGTAGTTCCAGAACGCTTTCGAGCGCCTGGATCCGTTCGCATTGATCTGCAAATTGAAGGTGGCTGATCAGGAAAAGACCGTAGATCGGATTGACCGACCGAATCTCCGAGAGGAGTTCCAACCGAGGGCGTGGGACGACCCGCTCCGGCCTGTAGTTCTCTAGGTCGTAGCCTCGAGAAGCAGCCTCATCGGTCGTTGCGTCGTTGTCATGTTGCTCATCGTCTTCTTCAACTTCATTCCCTTCGTTAGGTTGCGATGCCGTTGGGATCGAGACATTCAACCATGGCTGAGACTTGGGAGTCGTTGGCCGGGTTGGTGTCGGACTCGGTGCGGAGGATTTGGGGTGAGGTCTTGGTTCAAGATCGAGGAAACCTGCGGTCCAAAGGGTGACCAGCATGCGGTTGAGTTCGATTTGCGCCTTGGTGAGATCGGGCGCGGCGAGCAACCGCTTGCCGACCAAATCGCGAAGGGGTTGCACTTCAGGATTGATCCTCAGCATATGTGCAAGGAGTCGCCATGGAAGCGGACCATGGCTGGCGAGTCTAGCCGCGGGAGCTGATCGAAGTTTCTCAAACTGTTCTTTGCTCCAGTAGGTTTCTCCGGCTCGCCGAGTCGGCATTTTCTTTTTGAGTTGTTTCTTTGCCTTGATCAGATTCGGATCGCGAGTGTCTTCGGGGATCTGATCGTATTGAAGTTTCCAGCGGTTGTACTTGACATCATCTTCATGCGCGATCGCGTATACGAACCCTTCTCGATCGAATTGAGGACGACCGGCGCGGCCGAAGATCTGCTGGGCCGTGCTCGGCTCGATCAGCTTCTGTTTTCCAAAAGGGCCTTTGACCAGTCGGGGCAGAATGACACTTCGCGCGGGCAAGTTAATTCCTGCCGACAACGTTTCGGTGCAAACACAGACACTCAAAAGTTTCTCCTGAAACAATTGCTCGACGATCCGTCGGTATTTTGGGAGGATCCCTGCATGGTGAATCCCGACACCTCGGATCAGTATTTGCTTCAACTTTGGACCGGCCCCCTGCGACAGATCGAAAGACTCGAGCCGTTTGCTGATCAGGGCTTGCCGCTCCTTGTCGATCAGCTTCTTGCCTCTGAGCAGGTCCGCCACTTGCCAACATTGATCGCGATTGAAGCAGAAAACAAGTCCTGGAGTTCTGCGACGGATCTCATCCCCTTCTGCGATCCGTTCCAAGTGTTCGTCCAAATAAGCATCATCGACCCATTCGAATTGAAGGGGTACTTTGCGATCGCTGCTTTGAACCAGTTCGACGTTGCGGCCGTGGGCGCGTAGCATCCAACTGCAAAACTCCACACTGTTGCCAATCGTGGCCGACAGCAGCATCAATCGGACATGCTTGGGCAACAAGCCGATGCTCAGCTCCCAAACGATACCTCGTTCCGGGTCATTGAACGAATGAAACTCGTCCATGATTACGGAAGCTACATCATCCATCGGATCGGCATCGGTTTGAAGCAAGCGATTGAGGAGAATCTCCGCGACGACGACTAATACCGGTGCATCGGGATTGACCCTTCGATTCCCGGTCACCAATCCGACCGAAGAAATCGGAAAACCCCATCGGAGCGCGGAGTTTTGCAATTCGAGCAGCTTCTGATCGGTCAGAGCGATCAGCGGGGTCGTGTAGTAGCAACGTTGGCCTGTGCGCAGCGCCTCGTAGATCGCACCTTCGGCGATCAGCGTTTTGCCGGTTCCTGTCGGAGCGCAGACCAGCACGCCGTGTTCCGATGTGAACCAAGACAGCAGCGATTCTTCTTGGACCGGATAGGGCGGGTAGAGCAATTGCTCGAAATATTCCGAAGCGATCCGGTCGCGCTCTTCCGGTGGGGTAGATTTAAGAGACATTCCCGAGAAGTGTACCAGAAAGCATGATGATGCAGGAGAACAACCGATGAGTCCCGTCGCGGTGCAAGAGGTACCGGCAAGTGAATTTGATGCCGTTGCATGCAACTACGAGGAGACCCTGCAACGAGGACTGCATTTATCAGGGGAATCCGCGGCTTATTTCGCTGCCTCACGCGCTGCATGGACTCGGAAACGTCTGGATTGCCTCGACATACCGAAGTCTCTGCGATTGGGTATCGACTTCGGATGTGGTACCGGCAACAGCGTCCCTCAGTTGCAGCAGACACTGGGATGCCAAGCGGTCGTTGGACTAGATCCGTCGATTCAATCATTACGCATCGCGCGAGCCTCCCATCCCGGATCATCGATCCAGTTTGACACTCCAGATACCTACCGTCCCCGCGAGGTAGCAGACCTCGTTTTTTGCAACGGAGTCTTCCACCACATCCCGCCAAACAAGCAAGCCGAAACGCTCGAGCTCATCAAAACCTTTCTCCAGCCTGGCGGTATCCTTGCATACTGGGAAAACAATCCCTGGAACCCGGGGACGCGTTACGTCATGAGTCGGATTCCATTCGACCGCGACGCGATTCCCATTTCGATTCCACAGTCGCGTCGTCGGATCGAGCAAGCCGGTATGCGGGTGTTGTGCATTGACACCTGTTTCTATTTCCCCAGAGTCTTGAGATGGCTGCGGGGATTCGAACCCTACCTTTGCAAATTCCCTCTCGGGGCGCAATACTTGTGTCTTGCGATGAAAGCACGGTAATCCAATCCCGAAGACTATAGGCGGCTTGTGTGAGCACCGGAAATCTGAAGTGGCTCTGTATCGTTGTACTCGTGTGCGTTTTCTGCCATGGGAATGCGAAGTCTCTTAGCGGTGTCCGCGACTTGGCATTGGTGATGAATATCGTTGATCAAGTGTACGTCGAACAGACGGATACAAAGAAACTCTACCAAGCCGCAATGAATGGAATGCTTCGGTCGCTGGACACCAACACGAGCTATATCGCGCAAGAACAACTTCCTTCTTTCGAGTCCATCTTTGATCAAGAATTCGGTGGGCTCGGGATTGCTCTCGATGGTCCTCCGAGGCGTCCGGAATTGACGGTGGCGTCGACGATTTTCAATTCACCTGCATTTCGAGCCGGCATTCGTCCCGGCGATGTGATCGCTCGCATCGATGGAGAGGATGTTCGCAACTGGACTACTCAGGCTGTCGCTCCCAAGCTTCGAGGCCGTGAAGGTACCTCCGTGAGGCTCAATCTAGTTCGCGATGGTCAGGAGTCTGAGAAACTCGTGACTCGTGAGAGAATCGAGATCGAAAGTGTCCTCGGCGATCGCCGAAGAGATGATGGAAGCTGGGATTTTCTTCTGCAAGCGGATCCACGCATTGCGTACATACGCATCGAACTGTTCGGTGAAAAGACTGTGAACGAATTCAAGAAGGCGATCGAAAATTGCAACCCAAAGCCTCAAGGACTGATCATCGATTTACGAGACAATACAGGCGGACTACTTCTCGCAGCGGCTCAGATATGCGACCTATTCCTCGACGATGGCCCCATCGTGACGACGAAGGGACGGGACCAGCGAATCGATGATCAAATCACTGCCGATGTCGGCACCATTTTGCCAAACAAGTGTCCGATTGCGATCCTGATCAACGAGAATTCGGCCAGCGCCAGCGAGATCTTGGCGGGATGCCTCAAAGATCGCGAGCGAGCAACGATCGTTGGCACGCGTTCGTTCGGAAAAGGAAGCGTGCAAAATGTCATCCCCATCGAGGGCGGAAAAGCAGCGATCCGGTTGACGACCGCCTACTACTACCCGCCCAGTGGACGTCGGATTCATCGCAGAAATGAAGCGGACGGACAGGAATGGGGAATCGATCCCAGCGAGGGTTGCCAAGTCTCAATGAGCGACGAGCAACTTGCAGCAACTGTCGAACGATTTCGAGAGAGAAGCCGTCCTTCCTCGGATGATTCTGCGCAATCGAAAACTGGAAATGTTACGTCGGCGGATCCGAGTATCGTTGCCGATCCTCAATTGAAACTCGCATTGGAAAGGATCCAAAGTCAGCTTTCCTCCGCCAACTGATTCAAGTGCGTGCAAGCATGCACTTTTCCACGTTGATCGCGAATGCAACTCGCTTTGGTTTACAGTTGCGGACCGCTACCAACCGAGGAAGATCGAACGTTGCGTGCGAGGGCAGAGAGCTGCTTCAGGCTATCGCAATAAGCGGAGAACTGCATCTTGGGCCGAAGGCGATCCGTCAGCGCTTGCCCTCCGACAACAAGCATCGTCACCTTCGGCAAATCTCTGCTGAACGCGTCAAAGCGTTGCAGGAACTCACTCTCATCTTCGATATGTGTTACGCTCAGCCAAAAAATACGCGGAGCGTACTTCTTCGCGGCTACTAGCAAGCTCTCCAAAGGCACAGATGAGCCCAAATTGATTGTTCGCCAACCCGCTTCGCGGAAAATGATTTCTATCAGTTGATTGGCGACTTGATACGGATCACCATTGCTCGTCCCACCCATCGCGAGTGGAGCGGAACCCATCGGTTCCTGCACAAGTCGCCTAAGTTCGTGAATCAGGCGAATACAGATCTCGCACCCTCGCCGTTCCTGATAGACATCGACATCGCCGCACTGCCACAACGCACCGATCGAGTGAAAGGTTGGGGCGAGCAGATCATCGGCTATGGGTGCCATGCTACCATGCATCGCATACCATGTACTAATCGACTTGCGGCATTGCTGTTCGTCTCCAGCAAGCAGGGCTGTTTCGAACTGCTTCTGCATCGAAAATTGACCAGCGGCTTGCATCTCAGCCGAATCCGTTCCTAGGGCTGTCGACAGTCGCTGCAATTCATCTCGAGTTCTTCGTCGCTCCTCACTCAAACCAATCGCTGTCGGATCCACGATCCGACGATTCGTGCTTTCCAGGAACTCCATCAAGTGTTCCAAAGGGATGCGACGGTGCCCACCCAACGTCCGGTCGGTCCGGATCACTCCCCGGTCACACCAACGCTTGACCGACGATTCGCTCACCTTGAGGGCCTGAGCAACCTGCTTGGGACTGAAACTGTTATCGATGGACACGGAGTTACCTCAGAGACGAGCGTGAACGAATACCCGTTCGGAAAACGTGCAGTTTGAACGATTTCCCGGACCGTCGACCACATCCGCATTGTAGGCCATCCACCGCATTTGCATCAAGGATTCTTGTAAAATTAAAGTGGAAATACGAAAACATCCAACATGAAAAATTTGCACGATTTTCCCCTTCGAACCGCTTGCTACCAAGCCGAATGAACGATATAACAACACCGACAGTGAACGTTTTGGATGTTTTTTCGGTAGATCCTGAAGTCTAAATCATTCAAACTGCCTTTTTGGGCCGATTCATAGCCTCTGCAAAGGAAATCGGGAGCAAAACAATGGTACAGACGATCGAAGCGAAGAAACGAGTTACGGTTCGCAGGAAGCCGGAGAGACGGGTGGCAGCATCTGCCCGTACCGAACAGCAGGCCAAGGATCTCCGTGTTACTTTCGACTATCCCTCGCTGGAGGGATCATTCGTTCATTACTGCCAACTCGTCGCCCCTGAGTTAGACTCTGAGGAAACGCTGTTGAAGAGCATTCGGCGGCTTCTGACGACGGAACTGGAGTTCATCGCTAGCCCCACTTTTTCGGCGGTCGGCGCTGCGGAAGCAATTTTCGCGGACGGCAGCCTGATTCCAGGAGAGCGAACTGGAAATGAAAAGGGGAAAACTCCGGATCTGCCTCCCCACCTTGCCCGTCTGTGCGAGGCGAAACTGCTGACAGCCGACGAGGAACGGCTGGTTTTCGAAAGAATGAATTTTTTGAAGTTCAAAGCGAACCAGCTTCGCCAGCAACTGTCAACCGACATTCCCTGCGATTGGACGGTGCGACGCATCCAGGCTCTCCTCGTTGCGGCCGATTGGTATCGCGATCGGATGATCAAGTCGAACATGCGGCTGGTCATCTCGATCGTAAAGAAGTTTGTCAACAAGCAAAACGGGTTCGATGATTTATTGTCGGATGGCATCGTGGCTCTTCTACGAGCCGTGGACAAGTTCGATGTAGGGTTGGGATTCCGCTTCAGCACCTATGCAACCCAAGTTGTGCGCCGCAACACCTATCGACGGGTGATGGAGAAGCAGAAAGAGCGGCAACGTGTGACGTTGAGCATTCACGAATCGGGAGTAGATGTAAGCGACGAGCATCGCAGTCCATCGATGAGCGAAGAACGTTGGCAGACTCTCCGCGGTCGCTTGTCGGCAATGCTGGACAGGCTCGATCGTCGAGAAAAGCTGATCGTTCGGGCGCGTTTTTCTCTTGGTGGGCATCGCCGAGTGCAAACGCTCCAGCGGTTGGCTGACAAACTAGGGGTATCCAAGGAGCGAGTGCGTCAACTTGAGAAGAGAGCTCTTGAGAAGCTTCGTGACTTTGCTATCGAGTCGCCGGTTCCCGAAGTGGAGTCGCGTACTTAAGCGATGCCTCAATTCAGTGCGGCGTCTCTGTTGGATCACCCGGTAGGCGATGTCTTCCGTTACCATGATACACCCGGGGTTATTGACCGGTTGATTCCGCCGTGGGAACCCGTTCGCCTCGCCAAGCGATCCGACTCTCTCGCAGTGGGTTCCGAAGTCGAGTTAGTCCAAACAATCTTTGGCATGCAGCGAGGTTGGCTGGCTCGTCATGCGGAACTGGTCCCAGACCATTTGTTTGTTGATTCTCAGGTCTACGGACCGTTTGCTCGCTGGACACATCGGCACGAGTTCCAGTCCATATCCGATTCCCGATGTCAGCTGACGGATCGGGTTGAGTATAGGTTGCCTTTTTCACCTGTGTCAAACATAGCTGAGCCTTGGGTGCGAGGTAAGCTTTCGTCGATGTTTGCTTATCGACATCGCATTACCGCCGACGATCTTCGGGCTAAGCAGGATTTCGCGCCACGCATCGCGGAACTGGGGCATGTTCCTCGAATCGCGGTTACAGGAGCATCCGGACTCGTAGGTCGGCGTGTTGTGGAGTTAGCCAGTGTCTTGGGCTGGCATGTCTTGCGGATAGCCAGACCCAATTCCAAGCCCGACTCGATTCCGTTTCCTATTACTGTCGAGACCGTGGTCTGGGATTCTCGGTCCTCGGATATGCCTCCGGCTCTTTCCGGGCTCGATGCGGTGATCCATCTATCGGGTTTTGGGATCGCTGAAAAGCGTTGGAACGACCAAGTAAAGAAACAGATTTGGTCGAGCCGTGTGGATGTGACCCAGCAACTGGTCGCTGCACTAAATACTTTGCCATCCCCTCCGGCTCGTTTGGTCTCTGCGGCGGGCATCGGAGTCTTTGGCGATCGGGGTGATACTCTTTGCGTCGAAGAGACCGAGGCAGGAGATGGCTTTCTGTCCGAATTATCTCTCGCTTGGGAATCAGCGGCCAACGCTTTCGGGACTTCGGCGCACTCTGTTGTTCAAGCTCGACTCGGGATGGTTTTGCATCCCCGCGTTGGCGCTCTTCCAAAGTTGCTCACTCCAGCTCGATTAGGTCTGGTTGGTCCGATGGGGAGTGGAAGGCAGTACTGGCCTTGGATACACATCGATGACTGCGCGAACATCCTTCTGCATCTAGCAATCGCGAAAGGGGCGTCCGGTCCCTACCACGTCGTCGCTCCACAAGAAGTGCGTCAGCGGGAGTTCGCAGCGACTCTGGGTAAGATCTATTGGCGTCCTTCGTTCTTCCCAACGCCTGCGTGGCTATTGCGTTTGGCGATCGGAGAAATGGCTGAACCGTTGCTCTTGGCCAGTGTGCGCGCCGCAACTCCCAAACTGATTGCGAGCGGTTATCGGTTTCGATTTCCCGAGTTGAAGGATGCACTGAGAAACCTACTCGGCGCGGAATCGTCTTGAGCACACGGGTGGAACGTCGAGAGATTTTGCGGATCGATGAACGTATGTTTCTATCAAAGGCCGATGCTGGACGGCAGGGTGGACTAAGCTATACTCAGGTAGGTCGGGAAGCAGTGCTCCAAGCAAACTCCCGAACCCCACCTTGCATATCCCGCCTCGCACATCCCGCCTTCCATACCTTCCTCATGCCCCGACACACCTACCGGGTCTATCCATCGATGGTTCGTCTTTGTGTGATGGCGTTGTTCGCTTCGACGACCGTGGTGTCCTACGCGCAAGAATCGCTTGACGCGTTGAAGTTCGAATCGGATATTCGCCCGATCCTGCGCGAGTGTTGTCTTGATTGTCATGGAGCCAGCGACCATCACGAGGGATCGCTCGACCTGAGACTCGTTCGATTCATGCTCCGAGGTGGCGATTCAGGACCTGCACTGATCGCGGGGGATGCCGACGCTTCGCTGATAATGCAGCGTGTCGAGTCGGAGGACATGCCGCCAGGGACATTGAAAGTATCCCCTGAAAAGAAAGCGATCTTGCGGGCATGGATTGCAACCGGGGCACCTACCAGTCGACCTGAACCGGAGAGCATTGGCCCTGGAATACCGCTGACGGAAAGCGAGCGATCGTACTGGGCCTATTTGCCACTGACCAAACCTCAATCGCGTCGAGCGATCGACGGCGATCGCATTCGCAACGGAGTCGATCAGATTCTTGCCGATGCCATGCCCGAAGGTATTTCGTTCTCGTCCGATGCACCCCGCGATTCCTTGATCCGCCGAGCTTTTGTGGATCTGATCGGATTGCCCCCGAGCGATCCGCAGTTCCAGCAATGGATGCAGCATTCTGCCGAGGATTGGTACGAACAAATGATCGAGTACCTACTGCAGTCGCCGCACTACGGTGAGCGATGGGCTCGCCATTGGCTCGATGCGGCCGGATACGCAGATAGCGACGGAGCCACCCTCGCCGATGCCGAACGGCCATGGGCATGGAAGTACCGCGATTATGTGATTCAGTCATTCAACCAAGACAAACCGATCGATCGATTCGTTACGGAGCAACTTGCTGGTGATGAGTTGGCAGGAGATAAACACGGGGACTGGACTCCCAGTCAAATTGAACTGATGACCGCGACCGGCTTTCTGCGGATGACGGCCGATGGAACGGGAAGCGGCGATAATTCGTCCGAAGCCCGCAATAAAACGATTGCAGACACCGTACAAGTCATTGGCAGTACGCTGCTAGGTTCCAGCCTCAACTGTGCCCAGTGCCACGATCATCGATACGATCCGCTTTCTCAGGAAGATTACTTCGCCCTGCGAGCCGTGCTGGAACCAGCCCTCGATTGGCAGCAGTGGAAGACTCCCTCCGAACGATTGATCTCTCTTACCACACAAGCCGACCGCGACCTGTCGGCAGAAATAGAAAAAGAAGCTCAAGCGGTCGCGACGGAGCGGGCCAACAAAGAAGCCGAATTCATGAAGGAGGCCCTCGACATGGAACTCATGAAGTTCGAGGAGCCAATTCGCGCAATGCTTCGCGCCGCCTACGAAACAACTGCCGACAAGCGGAGCGAGGAGCAAAAGATGCTGCTGGACAAGAACCCCAGCGTCAACATTTCTCCCGGAGTCCTTTATCAATACTTGCCCGCGGCAGCTGAAGAACTCAAGAAGTTCGATGCCAAGATCGCCGAGGTGCGAGCCAAGAAACCACCCGAGACGTTTCTTCAAACTCTCACCGAACCGGCAGGGCATCTCCCCGTGACCAAACTGTTTCATCGAGGAGATCCCAATCAACCGACTCGCGAAGTCGCTCCGGGCAAGCTGACCGTCTTGGTTTCGGAAGGTGCACCCAGAAATTTTCCAGCCGATGATCCGGCCATTCCGACCAGCGGTCGGCGACTTGCGTTTGCCAAATGGCTAACGCAAAACGATCCGCCGAATCCATTATTCGTCCGTTCGTTTGTCAATCGCGTTTGGATGCATCACTTTGGCAGAGCGATCGTTGCAACGCCGGGTGACTTCGGAAAACTCGGATCGCCACCCACGCATCCGCAATTGCTAGACTGGTTAGGCATGGAGTGGATCGAGCATGGTTGGAGCCTGAAGCATCTGCACCGCACCATCATGTTTTCGACCGCTTATCGACAATCATCGGTGCGCGATCCTGCCCGTGACACGATCGACTTGGAGAATCGTTTCTACTGGCGAAGAGATCTGCAACGATTGGATGCCGAAGTGATTCGAGATAGTCTGCTGGCTCTTTCGGGGCAACTCAAAACCGATTTGTATGGCCCGCCGATCCCTCTGCAAGAAGACGATGCGGGTCAAGTGCGCATCGATCCCGCACAACCGCGTCGAAGCATCTACGCCAAGTGGCGGCGCACGCAGCCGGTAGCCATGCTCCAAGCATTCGATGCGCCCGTGATGGGAGTCAATTGCGATGCGCGACCCGCATCGACAGTCGCTACTCAGTCGCTCATGATGATGAACAATGAGTTTCTGCTCGATCAAGCCGACAAGATCGCCAGACGGGTTGCTGACCAAGTTGCAGCGCAACCCAACGGCGGTGAAGCAGTCGCAAGCGATTCGCGGGCAACTTGGAATCTTCCGCCATCGCCCCCCAAACGTTGGCGATTCGGGACCGGGACTTTCAACCGGGAGACCGGCAAGGTCGACGCGTTCATGGAATTCGCGAACCTGAGGGAAGGTAGCAGCATGCCAGGCACTCAGATCCCAGATCCCACCACCGGCTATGTCTTTTTGACCAACGTCGGCGGGCATCCGGGGAACGCATCGTATCCGGCGA
>JBILVV010000135.1:0-11106 GCA_044370255.1 Pirellula sp. | reverse complement strand
CGCTTGCCTGAATTTGGGTTTAACTGCAGCACGGAATTCGAGGGGCTTGCACCCACCACCAACCCATGGAACACTGAGTATTCTTGCGGTGGAAGTTCGGGAGGCGCCGCAGCATTGGTAGCCGCTGGAGTGGTGCCTGTAGCCCATGCGAATGACGGAGGCGGCTCTATCCGCATCCCCGCAGCTTGCTGTGGCCTGGTCGGATTAAAAGTCAGCCGCGGGCGATTCGTTACCCCGGAGATCGCTCGATCGTTACCGATCAATGTAGTCTGCGATGGAATCGTGTCACGAACCGTGCGCGACACGGCTCACTTTGTAGCTGCCGCCGAGCAGTTCCATCGCAATCCTGCTCTTCATCCCGTGGGACTCATAGAAGGACCGAGCACGAGACGATTCAAAATTGGCTTGATGACAGACTCGATTACCGGACCACCTTGCCCTGAGACATTAGCCACCGTCGAACGGACTGCAAACCTGCTGGAGACAATAGGCCATTCGATCACGCGCCTTTCGACTTTGCCAGTAACATCTGCATTCGCGAACGACTTCATCGACTATTGGGGCTTCTTAGCCTGGGTCACGGGCCGGCTAGGCAAGAAAACCTTCGGCAAGGAGTTCCTACCGGAGAAAATGGACAGCTTCGTCAAAGGGCTTGCATCGCGATTCCGCTCTCGAACCTGGAAGCTTCCGATGGCACTCTATCGACTCAAGAGAACTCAAAAGGACTACGCTCATTACATGCATGGCCTTGATGCAATTCTGATGCCTGTCCTTGGACACGTGACACCGAAACTAGGATACATCAGCCCCGATGTACCTTTCGAGGAGTTGATGGGCCGCTTGTCTGCATACGCGGCCTACACACCTTTAGACAATGCCGCAGGCACACCTGCGATTGCACTGCCCATCGGTCTGTCTGTTCAAGGGCTTCCGATCGGGATTCAGCTTGCATCTGCAATCGGAAACGAGGGAATTCTGCTCGAACTTGCGTACGAAATTGAACAAGCAAATCCTTGGCCGAAAATTCAGGCACTGCCGTAATCGCGGATCCCGCTCCACGAAGCTTGCTTCGAGCATGCGGTTTCTGCCTTTAAAGTACTGTAGAGCGAAGCTGCGGGAAGACTTTGCTCACTTTTCCCAGAACGTATTCGCCGTAGGTTCCCTCGAATAAATGCACATTGACCCGATCCCAACGTTCATTGGAATCATCCGTTGCAATCGATGAGTTGGGCAATTCGATGGCCTTCACCTTCCAAAAATAATTCGGATCAAAGAAGAGCGGAAACGACAGTCGACTGGCACCCGTTATGTTCTTCACGCGATGAGGAGTTGAACGGTAGACACCTCGCGTCATGCGATCGAGCATGTCGCCAATGTTGCAGACAAACGACCCTGGAATCGGCGGAGCCGCTATCCATCCGCGCGATGTTTTCACCTCAAGGCCACCCACGGAGTCTTGTAACAAGATCGTCAGCAACCCGTAATCGGTATGTTCCCCAACTCCCCACAGTTCCGGATCCGCGACCGAGGGGTAGTGAAAAATCCGAAAGAGGACCAGTGGATCTGCTGTCCCGTTCTTTTCAAAATAATCTGCGTCGATACCGAGAGCCAAAGCTATCCCTCGCATCAAGCAATGACCTAAGAGCGTCACTTGGGACATGTACTCTAGGACCGTCTCACGCAATTCATTGGGGATCTTCGGAAACAAATTCGGGCCGTGCATCGGTACCCCCGCTTGAACCAGCGGATGATCCGGTTCGATCTGCTGTCCAAAGTACAATCCTTCCTTTTGGTCTGGGAGTCCCGAAGTCAGTTCCGTGCCGACTCGGAAGTAACCTCGCCAGGCACGGCCCCCAATATCCATCGAGATAAGATCTTTCTCACCTTGTGACAGAGCAAAGAACTCACGACTGACTCGCTCCAAGCGAGCGATCAAATCCAGGCTAACCCCATGGTCAACCACATAAAAGAATCCAAATTCACGGCAGGCCTTGTCGATGGCGCCAGCCACCGTGTCGAGATCTCCATGGCGGTCGATCAATGGCCGGATACTCACGATCGGGAGTGACATGAAAAGAATCCTTTCGACGTAAACGGCTACAACGATTTGAATCGCTCGATCAAGATCATAATCTATCACTCCATTCCACTGGCTTGTATGCCGAAAGACCTCAAACATTCGTGGATGAGGCCATTTCTACATCGGCTGCTACTGCATTTCGAAGGAACCGTTCATGAGAGCACTCAACCCTGGGGCAACCAGGTTTGTGCAGTACGGGCTTCAAAGAGCTAACGGAGAGAAAGCGAGACTAGGATTTAACGGGCTATGGAAATCGACTCCAGGTTTGATTGGTTCACCTAAAGAACAATGCGATTGATTCTAGGGACGATGCCCTGCCAGAGCGGTGAGGAGAGTCAAGAGTGGGCAGACATCCTTCATCAGTTGACCGGCATCGAACTGGAGTCGGTGCGCAAACGAAAACGCCACGTTTCACCCAAGTCTCTCACCTCGTAAACAAGCCAAGTTCGTGCTTCCAAAATCCTTTTCTTTTTTCTCGTTTTTATTACTTCGTCCTCCTGCGCTTTTCAGGTATCGCAATTTAGTTCCAGCACACAAGACGCGAACGAATTACCCGAAGACTTGAGCACCGCCAAGGAAGTGATCCTGGTGCCATGGAATGTCTTGGTAAAGCAGAAGCCCAAATCGAGCGCATCACGTACACTCGCAAGAAGCCATCGTGCGACAGGAAGCCAGTCTTGGCTTACGCCAATAGCAGTTGAGAAAGCTGACCTAGCAAATCCCTCGCGACATCGCCACGCCGCCGCCCAATAATTCGCCGGAGAGTCGAGCACGCTCACTCGTGAACGAACAAAGCCAGAGTATTGAGCTAGGTCCGCATTTCCGGGGAATCCCCCGAGAACCCAGGAATCATTGGGTTTTCCGCATTTCGGCTAAGCGATGCTCAACGTGCGCTATGCGCTAGAAAATTCCGAATTCGTTAAAATACCGTTCATCAAATACGTTTCTCTTGCCAGCCAAGAACCGACAATCCAGGGCGCAACGCGGGATGCGTCTCCTCAATAACTTGCATCATTTGTCCGGCTCTTGGATAATAGAATGCAGTTTGAGAACACCAGCGACGGTTGTTTTCGGATAGCCCTCGATTCGATCCATTTACGGCCTCTCCGAAATTGTCATCCTGAACTATGAGTTTTCCTAACTCCGAGCTCTACCACGAAATTCGGGCGATCGCCAAACGCTTCATGAGCCGTGAACGCAGAGATCACACGCTCTCGCCCACGGACCTCTTCCATGAAGCATATGCTCGGCTGTCCCCGTTTCTATCGGCCGAACTCGGATCATGCGTAGCCGGTGAGGCGGCCGATCGACGCAACACGCTCCCTTCCCTTTTCGCCATCACGATGCGAAGGGTACTGATCGACCACGCTCGGAAACGAGCTCGGAGGCGCAGACGCCTGGCCCGAGTCGGTTGGATTGAACCGGCCGATGCGAACTCCTACGCCTCTCAGTGCGAGGAAAACCTTGCCGTCAGGCTTCTAGATCTGGATGAGGCACTTACACGTTTTGCACTAAAGTACCCACTGCACGCAAAGATTGTGGAATTGAAATATTTCGGCGGGTTGACGGTGGTAGAATGCGCTGAGGAAGTCGATCTCTGTCCGGCCGCAACGCAGAGATATTGGAACTTTGCTCGCGCGTGGATCGCGCGTGAATTATCCCGTATCGAATTGGAATGAGCGGGAAGCCCCTGATAGTACGCCCCAAGAAACGCCGCTATGTCGATCTCGGATCAACCTCTGGATGTACTGCTGGAAACTGCGACTGAAATTCCAGATGCTCGCGAGCGGGACGCTTGGATGGAGAGAGTCTGTCGCAATAACCCTGACAAGCTAAAAGAATTAAGATCGCTCGTCGAGGCGTCTGCAAAAACGATTCTGATCGATACTCCGCTGATGGAAGTGCAAGCGGGCAGGCGATTTCTTGAGACGGTAAAAGGACTTAGCATCGGTCCTTTTGAGTTGCTCGACCAGATCGGCCTAGGAGGTATGGGGGCCGTTTACCTCGCTCGCCAAAAACAACCGGTACAACGATACGTTGCGATCAAGTTGATTCAACGGGAGCTTGAAAGCCGCCACATCCTCGAACGCTTTCAGCGCGAGCAGCAGATGCTCGCAAACATGCATCACCCCAATATCGCGCAGATCATCGATGCCGGAGCGACCGACACAGGCTTTCTTTACATCGCGATGGAGCATGTTCAGGGCGAACAGATTCTGGACTATTGCCAGACTCACCAGTCGAGTCTTCGGGTGAAAATTGGACTGATGATACAATGTTGCCTCGCCATCCAGCATGCCCACCAAAAAGGGACGATTCACCGCGACATCAAACCCAGCAATGTGATGGTCACGGTCGTGGATGGCGAGCCGGTCGTGAAAGTCATCGATTTCGGGATCGCCAAGGCACTTTTCTCTGAATCACCAGTAACAACGGACGACTTGCCAACATCAACTCAGTTAGTCAAACATGGCTTGACACAAGTTGGTATTTCGTTGGGAACTCCCCCTTACATGAGCCCGGAGCAATATTCGACGGACAGCGTGAACGTCGATACGCGGAGTGATATCTACTCGCTAGGAGCATTGATGTATGCGTTGTTGACCGGTGCGCCACCGTTCGATCCGAGTGAAATCGAGAGGATGCGGTTTGGAGAGCTGCGGGAATTTGTTTCTCGAAACGATCCCAAGATGCCCAGTCTCCGAACTCCGCATCTGGCTCGTCAGCTTCGCGGTGATTTGGATGCAATTATTCTCAAAGCGATGTGCCGAAATGCGGATCATCGGTATCAGTCCGTGGGACTTTTGATCGAGGACCTCCGAAATTATCTGGTGGGTGCTCCCGTTTTTGCTAACCCCGATACGCTGTTGTCGGGTGCAGAACGCTTTGCGAAGCGGCACAAAATATTCATCCTGGCCAGTTCACTTGCGGTCGCTGGGCTCGTCCTGGGCTTGGTCACTGCTATGATCCAAGAAAAACGTGCATCGAAATCTGAATATCATGCCAGACGCCAAGCTTATGCGTCCGACATGTTGCTCACGAGCATGGCTCTTGCACGAGGCAATTATCAATTGCCCAAGGAGATTCTTGAGCGGCATCGAGAATCTAACCGCGAACGTCTTAAGGAGAGAGACGTTCTATCCGGAAACAGGCTCGACTGGCGACTCCTCGCATCCCAGATCCCCAAAGAGCCAGAGACGCTGGCTCAGTATCCAACGAAGATTTATTTCGGCTTGGACCTGCCGCAGAGCAATGAGGTCGCTTGCGGATGCAAGGATTCTCATCTTCGTATTCTCAATCGGGACAACGGTAAGCTTCGTCTGGACATCGATACGGATCAAAAGGAAATCAATGGTTTAGCACTCAGTCCGGATGGTTCTACGATCGCAAGCGGCGGTGATGACGGGACGGTTCGCTTCTATGATGTGGCAACGGGCAAAGCAGTTGGACGATACGAGGTTTCCAAGTCGAGTGTCTTTCAGATTGCATGGACAGGGGATGGGAAGTATTTCGTGACCGTCGGAGACGAAGCGAATGCGAAGGTATGGAAACTACCAAACTTTCAAATCGTCGAGACTCTCGATTCGGCGGGAGAGGCCTTGGAATGTCTAGGAGTAAATCTTCAAGGTAAGCTTGCGTTTGGCAGCGAAAAAGGGGTGGTGCGTATCGCGACGTTCAACGGGAACGAACCCGCAAAGATACAGACTGTTTCCGCATCGATGTCCAGAATCTTTAACGTCAACCGATGCTCCTCCGTAGCCTTTTCCTCGAACGGTACGTTGCTCGCAGTCGGGCTTGATAATGGTTATCTTGTGCTGTTGGCTCAGGCAGGCGAATCCTATCGTATCGTAGAGCGAATCCGGTTTCCAACCACGGTGACCGCGATCGCTTTCAACAATGACCAGACTAAGTTGGCGTTGGGTGAAAACAGCGGTGCCGTGCATGTTTTGAGTTTACCGGACGCTTGGCCCACCAGATCCCGATTGCGATTCACCAAGTACTTCCTCGACAAGAACGCAGTCCATTTACCGGAAGCCGACCGTACTCTATCCAAGCTATGGGACTTGGTTGTGAAGTCGGAACCCGCCGAAGTTTCGAAAGAGATCGCACTCGACGCTGATGGGATCTACCTCGAGTTTAGCAAGGGGCTTACCGACGTCATTTTTGCCGACAATTATGTACGCGAGTGGGTCGACGAAGACGGTCAGAGTCGCGCCGGGTGGAGCGAAATACCCGAGTCAGTGATTTACCGGGGAGATGGGATCGAGTTGCGGTTCGGAAATCGCTATAGCGGTTGGGCGGACTTCAAGGCATTGGAATCCGAAGGGCGTTTGACGAGTTGGGCGTCGCATACAAAACGTGTGGCGAGCGTCGTTTGGAATTCGTCAGAAACCAAAATACAGAGCTTTAGCGAAGATGGTTCGGTTCGGAGTTTCCCAAGCAATCCAGCGAGGATGCGTTCATTTGGCGGTCAGGATGTCCTCGGATTGTTGCCGATCCGAGAGAATCGTCTCGCACTGATCACATCGGATTTTGTACCGCGATTCCTTCGTTGGAACGATGAGCCCGCAAAGCCTTGGCCGGTGGAGTCTCGTTTGCAGGGGCATGATCCCGCTACAGGGTTGATCGTCGATGACATGAATCTTTACTTCGTGAAACGCGAACCGTCTGACGAACAAGCCACACCGCTGGTAATCTATCAATGGGACCTGAATTCGGCTACCGTCCAAAGGTTTGCGAAGTTGCCAGAATCGATGCCCCCGCGATATCTCGTCGGATTATCTGCTCGAGATCGGATCATCATTTTGTACCAGGATTTAGCTGGGGGGACTTCGGTGACGTCCGAGTTGTTCGGTCTCGTGTGTTGGGACACCGAAAACGACCGACCGTTATGGAAGCAGGCATACGGTACGGAAAAACCACGAATGCCAAAGGTGTCGTCGAGGGGGGCTTACGTCACGTATGTCAGTGAGCGAGACAAACGTAGTGTTGTCCTGATAGATGCTTTGGACGGGAACGAGCGAACGCTCGCCGAATTCGGAGATCTCGATGTCCTATCGCTTTGCTTCTCACACGATGACCGACATCTAGCTGTCGCTTTATCCAACAACACGATCGTCTGTTTCCAAACGTGGGACGGGGACCGCGCCTGGACCATGAAAGTGCCTGGAAGCCCGGCACGCGACCTAGTGTGGTCGATGGACGGTAGCACCTTGGCATGCGTCGGACTGGATGGTTACCTGAGAACTTTTGACGCAGACCTCCAGCGGATGACGACGGAGATCATGCTGCCGCTAAAAAGTCCTATCGGACTGCGAGTATCTCCCGACGAAGATTGGCTCTATATTCTGGATCGCGATGGAAGCTTATTTCGAATACCCTGTGGCGTTAACTCCTTGCCCAGGTGAGTGAAAAAATCATCTAGGCTTCGCAAGTCAAGCCGTCCATGGTCCTTTCGTACATCGTCGCGATCGGCATCGTTTTGCATACTGACGTGTTCCCAGTCTTCAGCGAACCAGACAGTTCCAGAGGCTCCGGTCCCCAGTAGTCGCAACTTGCAAAATTGTAACAACGTTCGACGCGCGACGATTGTGCAAAGGGGTTGGATACCTGACTTCACCTATGTCCTGACTAGGCTGGTGTTGTGTATCGTAACTCTTTGGGAAAACCCAAAGTGTACCCTTGGCTACACTTTGCGAATCGGGACGTCTGTTGAAGGTCCCATGGTCAGATTGCGGCGTTTGGGGGTGACTTGGTCTTTGTCCACTCGCTCCCAAGTGTGCTCGCCTAAAATCGTGCCCAAGACAATCGCCATTTCGTACGAAGCGAATGCGGCACCGATACAACGACGATGTCCACCGCCAAACGGGAAATACTCAAACGGCGAATAGGAACGCTCAAGAAAACGTTCCGGTCTGAAAGCGTCCGGGTCCGAATAGGTTACCGGATTGTAGTGGGCCAAGACCGTTGCAGGTGCAACTGCGAATCCAGCGGGAATCGTCCATTCACCGAGCGACATAGGTGTTCGAAGTCTTCGAAGTACTTCGGTGACGATTGGGTGGATGCGAAGTGTCTCTTGAACAACAGCTTTTAGATATGGAGCCGCAGCGAGCGAGGCGAAGGATCGATCAGGAAGAGTTCGCAACTCGTCTTGTAGAGTTTGAAGGACTGCGGGGTTGGTGTGCAAATGGTAGATCGCCCAGGTCATCGCGATCGCGCTGGTTTCATGACCTGCGAGTAGAAACGTCATCAATTCCTCTCGCAAGTGATCGCGCGTGATCGATTCGCCATCCTCATAGCGTGCAGCGGTCATCATGGAGAAAATATCCTCTCCATCGGTCGGGTTTCGTTGACGCTGTTCGTAGAGTCTGTTGAAGAGGCTGCGCAATTTCCATCGAGCCGCTTGAAAACGATCCCAGGGACTCAGACCGAGGAATGAGAAGTGGGTCTTGGTGGAGAAGAAGAGAAACGGGTGGGTTTTGCGAACGACCTTGCGGATAGCTTCCATGATCGATTCGGACATTTGCCGATGGCTGACACCAAAAACTGTTCGAATAATCACTTCGAGTGAGATGCTGGTCATCAAGTCCAGAGTCGACACCACGGGTCCTCTCGAGAGACATTCGTCTAGTTTGGTCATCGCGATCTGTTGCATCGCGTGACCGTAGGCGCGCATGCGGTCGCCATGGAACATCGGCATGACGAGCTTTCGCTCCCGCCGATGCGTTTCTCCCCCCATAACGAGCATGGATCCCTGCCCTAGGATCGGCGCGAGCGCTGCCGTCGCAAAAGGATCGTAATAGGAGGGATCCCGACCAAATATCTCACGAATCAGTTCCGAACGACCTGTGATGACCACACGTCCGTTAAGGGCTGGGACCAGAAAGGGATCACCGTAGGTATGAACCCATCCCTCAAGTGCCTCGCGAGGATTACGAACAATCTTCCACGTACTGCGCCATTTCCCTTTCGGACCTGGCGGAAGACCGCTCGTCATGGATTCAGACTTTCCAGGAGGAAAGGGATCGAGTTATTCCACCCCTTCGGAAGTTTTTCCTTCTTCGATGCAGAAGAGGCGATTTCGGTTGGCGATGTAGATGCGACCGTTTGCGGTAATCGGTGTGGTGTAGACCGCCGAGCCGATATTGATTTCGCCGATCAAGTTCTTCTTATCGGACAATTCAAAGATGGATATATCACCGTCTTCGTCGCCGATATACACCTTGCCGTCCGCGATGAGTGGAGATGCCCATGATGCTGCCAGCATGTCATGCGTCCAGTGAGATTTGCCAGTCTTGACATCGAGGCAATGCACAACACCCGAAAAGTCGGCAATGAACAAAAGATCATTTTTGATAGCCACGGTACCGCAGGTGCGGTGCATGGTTTGTTCGAAGTCCTCGGGATCGTTGCCGATGTAATGCCAGACTGCAGCCGAGTTGGGATTGTCCCTTTCGAGGTCTCCTTCGGATGCGACTAGGGCTTGCTTTCGTTTGGGCGGAATGACTTTTGTCGGATCTTTTGAGTTGTAGACGAGAGTTGGGCTGATGTCCCCTTGCTTATCAGGGCTGATGCACCACAGATGCCCACCTCCTTCGCCGTGTTCGGGATCTTCGCCAACTGCAACATAAACGAGTCCGTCATAGATGACGGGGGTTGCGATGATGTGGTTGCGGGTAGCGCCGTACAGTTTGTAAACGGAGTCTTTAGGATTGCAGTCGAATTTCCAAAGCATCTTCGCCTTGCCTGCATCGCCACGAGCATCGAAGCTGTATAGCCAACCGTCGCCTCCGCCGAAGATGACTTGTTCAACACCGTTGAGAACGCCGTAAGCAGGCGACGACCACTGGCCGTGAAGGATGTTCGCGCCGGGTGTGTTGTCGGTCCAGAGGACTTCGCCGGTGAAGCGATTGAGACAGATGAAGCTGGGCGCTTTTTCTTCCGGGACCGTGATGTGTCCGTCATCGACACCGTTGGATGTATTGACAAATAGGAGATCGCCGGCACAGGTCACGGAGCAACTGCACATGTTGTGCTGAGAAACCCCCAGCTGGTTCATCATGTCAACTTTCCATACGACATCCGCTTCGTCTTTGTTTTCATTAGCTTCTTTCGTGAACGGTCCATCGTTTTCACCATCGAGGAATCCTTCGGTATCCAAGCACGCGACTTCCCCACGGCTGGTGACATACCACGCGCGATCGCCGTCGATGAGAGGTGCGCAGCAAATGCCTTGGTTCGGCCAGTCATGAACGCGTCCGGTGGGAAGTTTTTCGCTGCTGTGCTGCCATAGGAATTTACCGGTGTCCTCATCGAAGCAGATCAAGCACCCAAGGTCGACGGTTGCGGGGTAGCGTTTCACGTACGCGTTGCCATTGTTGGTTCCGACGTAGACCTTGCCATTCGCGACAACGGGGTTGCCATATGTTTCGGACCCTAACGGGGCGGACCAGCGGATGTTCTTTCCTGTCTTGACATCGAACTCCGTCGGCATCGGTCCGGTAGCAGGTACGTTGTTCCGTTCCGGAGATCCACCCCATTGAGGCCAATCGGTCGGCTTGACCTTCAGTTTGCTGATTCCCTGGTTGGCAACCGCCGTAGCGTCGTAGGTTTGGCTAAACGCTGGGGTCGAGCCAAAGATTATCCCGAGAAGAGCAGCGAGTGTTGCTGGGGTGAGGTGGATACGCATAACTTTCAAGACCTGATGGGTAGGAAATGGGAGGCAGGCGGGTTTTCAATCCCTCGAATTATAGTCGACGCAACGCAACTCTCGTAGGGATCTTCGAGACCTCAAAACCTTCGCTAACCTCTGGAAAAGCCGAGGAATGCTGATCGCGGGAGAACTCGGACGGCTTGACCATGTTTCGCAGGGGTCTGATAATCCTAACCGAATTCAGGATCCAGTCCTTTTTTAGGAACCCTTGGCTACGCCATGAAAATACATGAATATCAGGCGAAGGAGCTATTTCGCTCCTTCCAAGTCCCGATTTTACAAGGCTTTGTAGCGCGAACCGCCGACGAAGCTG
>JBILVV010000134.1:0-11129 GCA_044370255.1 Pirellula sp. | reverse complement strand
GGTTGGGACCCATACATCGGACTAGAAGGCATCTTCATCGGCATGTCGACGTTCGGTGCCTCTGCCCCCGCAGATCAGTTGTACAAGCACTTCAAGATCACAGCGGAGCAAATCGTCTTGCGCGTCAAGGATGTTATGCAAAGATAGAGAGTCAACGCGGCCGGATAGCAACGGCCCGTCGCCTAGTTGAGATGGCTTGGTCGGCGCGGCATTTGTCGCGGAAACGGTAGAGGCTTCCGCGCCGGGAGCGGTTGCTCTGTCTCGTCGCTCCAACGCTCGCGTTCCTCGTCGGTCGCATAGTAACGCAACCAATCCTCAATGTCGTTTTCATCGAGGCAATGCCAATGCAGGAAGTGACGAGGATCGGAGATTTTCTTCTGGTAAACGGGAAGTATGTCCCGCATCAAAACACAATAGAGCTGGCGATCGCTCAGATGATCCGTGAAGTCCAAAGCAATCTTCTGTCCGTACAATTGATGAATAGTGCGCCACAAAAGAGCATGCACTTCATCATCGCTCAGAGCCTCGGGACGAGGAAGGATCAATTCCGGCTGGAACCACTTGCAAATAGGGAGTGAGGGAGCTCGCTCCCACTCCAAAATGGACTCCAAAAACTCATTTTCTTCCGCCAGCGACATCTTCCGAACCGTTACAAAGTCGACAGATTCGTCGAGATAAGGCTCTAATTCGTCCCGGAGTTGGGCGTTGCGAATCAGGAGTTCGACTTCGTCGGCGATAGGGCTGGGAAGCTGGGACATCGCAAGAAAAGTGAGGAAAAGGAGAGGTGGCGGGTGATCAAACTCCCTCCCACTGTATCCGAGCCCCCCTGGGCCCCAAAGCAATAACTTGATGAAAATGGCTTTGTCAAAGAGAAATTTCGTTTCGGCCTGCGTAGAAACGTCAGAATGCATACGTTTTAACCCTTCATGAGGCTTTTGACGGGAACGAGCCAATAGGGATGCGTTGACCCAGGGGTTCTAGGCCCCCTAAAATGCGTCCGGTCTTGTATCAGGAGACAGTATGTTGGAATCCCTAAATTCGGTTGCCATCCGTCACCAACGGCCCGCATGGCTTACGTGCTTGCTGCTGGCATGGCTAGCATTGTGCATGGGACAAACCGCGCTGGCCCAAAAGGGATCGAAATCACAACTTCCAGGCCCGAAAGGGTTTGATCTGGGTGCGTTGGGAGGTTTGGAAACTCCTTACGAATTCTCTGCCGAATACGAGGTGGACCGCGAAACAGGCAGGGGGAAGGTTCGGGTAACTGCAACCCTCAGCGATGGTTATCACATCTTCTCAACCACTCAGCCTCCGGGCGGCCCGGTAGCTACGGTCCTCAAGGTTCTGACCCCCGGGATCCAGGTCACGGGTCCCTTCGTACCAGACACCCCGCCGGACATCGAATTGAATTCGCCGGTCTTTGTGAACATCCCCATCGAGCAACACCACGATAAAGTAACTTGGACCGCTCCTATCCAGTTGCCTCAGCCCATTTCGGAATCCCCGACTCCTTTGGAGGTTCAAGTCGACGGACAGGTTTGCGAGGAGAGTTGCATCCCGGTCCGAGCAGAAAAGGTCGAAGCAGCGTTCGCAGGTTTCAGCGAAGCACCCCGCGCAAGCGTTGCTGCCGAGGTGTTTCGCGAGAAGGATAGCGCCGTCGAGTGGCGCATTCGTTTGGATCGCTCGACAGTGGCTCCAGGTGGCAAGATGGAGTTGATTCTCGAAGCGGTGCCAGACCCGGAGTTCCATGTCTACCGCCTCGATCTCGATGACCCCGAAACCAAGTTTCGCACACTCCTCACGATTACTCAAAAGGCAGGCGCTAAATTCCAGCGTCCCATCGCAGATAAGTCGACCGTCAGCAAAGACTCCGGCCTGGGACAGGTTACGCACTTCTACGAAGGGCCTGTCACGTGGCGAGTTCCGATTGAGATCCCAAAAACAGCGGGCGAGGGAGAAACGCCTCTCGAGGGAATGATCGGCTACCAAGCCTGCACTGCGGGTTCGTGTGATCGGCCGCGAGGGCTTCAATTCGCATTTACCTACAAGGTGGCCAAAGATGCTTCGTCGCAATCAGCCTCGCCTCTTTATGCAACCGTATCCGCCACAGAGTTCAATCGCATCGCTGAGAATCCGCAGTTAAGAACTTGGGCCGAGACTCCCAAGTATGCGCTGACACTCTCCCTGCGAGAAATCTTCACCACGTTTGGTCTCGCTCTACTAGCAGGCTTGATCTTGAATTTCATGCCTTGCGTGCTTCCCGTAATCGGCTTGAAGATTCTCGGCTTTGTCAATGAATCGCACGGAGACCAGAAGCGAGCTTCGCTGTTGACATTGGTATACGCCCTTGGAATGATCGGCTTCGTGACCGCCTTTGGCATTCTTAGCATCTTGATCCGAGCCTTTACCGATCAAACGCTCAGTTGGGGAGCCCAGTTCGGCAGTACGACTTTTCAAATCATCGTCACGTCATTCATGTTTGCCCTAGCCCTGAGCTTCCTAGGCGTCTGGGAGTTTCCTATCCCGGGTTTCGCTACGGGATCCAAGAGCACCGAGCTTTCAAATCGACATGGCATTCTCGGTGCTTTTGCGAAAGGGGTCATCACAACCTTGCTCGCGACCCCTTGCAGCGGCCCATTTCTCGGCAGCGCTCTGGCAGTATCGCTGTCTCAACCCGCATGGGTGGTGATGTTGATCTTCTTCGGTGTGGGATTAGGCATGGCAAGTCCCTATTTGGTAATCGCGGCTTATCCTGCGGCATTGAAGTGGATTCCCAAACCTGGACCGTGGATGGAAACCTTCAAAGAGATTCTTGCCTTTCCGATGCTCTTGAGTGTTGTTGCGTTCGTGAACGGGTTTCCCAAGGATGAGCGAACCGCGATGTTCACCTCGTTGATCTTCACTTGGTTTGCATGCTGGATGATCGGACGAGTTCCTGCGTGGGCTTCCCCGGGGCAAAAGGCACGAGCTTGGGCGATGGGATCACTCGCGACCGTCGCAGGTGCCATGGGATCCTTTCATTATTTGGGACCATCACCCTATGAATTGGAATGGGAGCCATTCAGTGAACAGCGATTGCAGCAACTGGTCGGCGAAGGAAAAACGGTGATGGTCGACTTCACCGCAGAATGGTGTCAAAATTGCAAACTCAATTTGGCGGTGGCGATCCATACGCCTAAGGTACGTGATATCGTCAAGAAGAATCAGGTGGTTCCGTTGATCGCCGATCTGACCCGTTATCCGCCGGAACTGGATCGTAAGCTCAAGGAAGAACTCAACAGTATTTCCATTCCAGTTCTAGCGATTTATCCCCCAGGTCAACCCAATCAACCTATCATCCTTCGAGATATTTTGGCGGAGTCCGACGTTCTCGAAGCTCTGAAAGAAGCCGGTCCAAGCCAATCGGCTGAAAAAAATCCCTTTACCACGTCGTTAGGCGCTCAGAATTCGTCTGATATTCGTTAAGCTTGCGGCGCCTAGGATCGGTTACTCGATAGAATCTCGGAACGAGCAGATGCACACCTTCGAATCAACTCAAGCTCACATCTTGAGCTATCTCGAGAAGGTTTGCGGCACCATGCCGCAGATGAGTGATTCCCTTGCGCTCATCGGGATCGACTCGGTTGCCATGGCCGAACTGACATTCGACTTCGAGAAGCAATTCGCCTTCAAGGTCACTGACGAGATCTTGGACATTGAAACCGTCGAGGAACTCGTGCGGTACGTCTTTGAGAACCAGGGAGGCTCTCAGAAAGCGTGATCGTGAGAAACGAGGGCATCGACGATGCTCATCCGTTTCGTGACCCAGCACCCAACCGAACCGAGCGGGCGACCGCATCGACAAACGAGTCGACTTCTTCGACCGTGTTGTACAAGTAGAACGAAGCCCTGGCACTTGCTGGTAATCCGAATCGCTCATGGAGCGGCATTGCGCAGTGATGCCCAACACGAATCGCGATCCCCAAAGCATTCAAATATTGGCCGATTTGGTCCGGATGGATGCGGTCGACAACAAAGGAAAGGACACCTGTCTTTGCTTGGATGACTGGCCCGAGGATTCTCAAACCCGGGATCTTGACCAAGCCATCCATGGCTCGCCGAGCCAATTTCCTCTCATGTGCGAGAATGCGATCGGATCCTACTCTTTCGAGATATTCCACTGCCGGCTTCATCGCGATCGCTTCGACGATCGGTGCGGTTCCTGCTTCGAATCGATGAGGGAGATCCGCTGGTTCGAAGCCGTTCTTGGTGACCGACTTGATCATGTTGCCGCCACCAAGAAACGGGGGCATCGATTCGAGCACCGAACGTTTGCCATACAGGACACCGATCCCGGTTGGGCCGAGCATCTTGTGTCCGCTAAAGACGATCCAATCCGCGTCCCAGGAGATCGCATCGACACTGCCATGCGGAACCGCTTGAGCAGCATCCACCAAAACGCGAGCCCCCACCTTATGTCCAGCAGCCACGATCTCACGGACAGGATTGATTGTCCCCAACACATTCGACACAGCTGAGAATGAGACCAGTCGCGTTCGATTGCTCAGCCATTTGGGGAGAGAATCCATATCGAGCAAAAAATCGTCACCGACGGGAAGCCAACGAATGACTGCGCCTGTTCTCGCGGCCAACTGTTGCCAGGGAACAATGTTGGAATGATGTTCCAACTCCGTCAGCAGGATCTCATCTCCTTTTTGGAGGTTTGCATCGCCCCACGATCGAGCGACCAGATTGATCGATGCGGTCGTTCCCGGTGTAAAGATGATCTCGTCGCTGCTCGATGCATGTATGAACCGTCGCAAGGACTCCCTGGCTGCCTCCATCGCAACCGTTGTACTCACCGCCAGATCATGACCGGAGCGGTGGACATTGGCGTAGTGCGTTCGGTAGACTTGGGACATGCAATCGATCACGCTCGATGGCCGCTGCGACGAGGCCGCGTTATCCAAGTAGACCAAGGGGTGGCCGCCGCTGATGCGTTGCGCAAGGATTGGGAAATCTTCGCGGCAGGTCGCGAGCGAAATCTCCGGTACATCGCTATGAGACTTTCCAATCGCCACTGCAACTTCCAGAGCCTCACCGGATGCTGCAAGCGATTCGCGTGCGATGGCTTGGATTCTTTGGACCATCGAGTACAGGCCGTTACTGCGCATCGGAGTCATGAACGACTTCAATCGCAACTCTTCGAAGAGTGACTCAATAGGAAAATCGAGAATCTCGCGGGGAGAACGCCCCGAATAAGCGATGATCAAAATCGCGACCAGTCCTCGCACCATGGGGGCATCGCTGGTACCGCGAAAATAAAGCTGCTGCTCTCGCATCTCGGGCACGACCCAAACCATGCTCTGGCAACCGAGAACCCGAAATATCTCGGTCTGGTACTCGACCGGAAGGTCGGGCAGGGTCTGCCCAAGCTCGATCAGATACCCGATGCGTTCTTCCGGCGTCTCTAGATCAGCGACTTCTTCGCGAATCTCATCCAAAGAGACTTGCGGAGGGGAGGTAGCCATCAGAATATCCCTAGTTGATCGCGGGCATCCTCGGTCATTTTATCGGGCCCCCAGGGTGGTTCCATCACGACCTTGATGTCGATGTCGCCAACCCCTTCCAGTTCTTCGATGACTTGCCGGCTATTGGCGACGAGTTGGGGGCCAGCGGGACACATCGGACTGGTCAGCGTCATTTCGATATTGACGTTTTGTTTGCCATCATCGCGAGGCTGAACATCGACGACATAGATCAATCCAAGGTCGACGATATTGACGAATAACTCCGGGTCGATGACCCGTTTCAATTCCTCGCGGACTTTGTCTTCGGTAATGGTCATGATCAAGCTCAATAGGGATACAAATTGGATTTCGTGAATCGACGAATTTCAATCGCTCAATCTCACCAGCACTTGGTCGCCGTCGATTCGGACTTCGTGGCTAGGGGTATTCTCGGTTGCCGGCATGCATACAACATGTCCGTTGCGAACATCAAACTTTGCGCCGTGTCGTGGACATACCAAGCAATAGCCATCGAGTTCACCGTCGCCAAGAGTGCCACCGTCATGCGTGCACAGGTCTTCGATGCAATAAACCTGCGCGTCGTATCGGACGAGCACAACATAGCGATCGAGGACCTCCACGGACTTGGGTTTTCCGGCATGGAGTTCATCGAATTTGCATGCGTAATGGAAGTCGTTGCTGATGATCGGTTCCTTTTGTCGTTCGCGTGGATTTGCTCTGCTGGTTCTACTCGTATTGCCGAACTTGGCGAGCGATCGATGCCCCGAGGGCTTCGCGAACCGATTCGATGGTGACGCGATCAAAAATCTGCTGGAAGAAGCCGGTAACGATCATTCGCATGGCTTCCCCGCGCGTAAATCCTCTCGATTGGGCGTAGAAGATGAGTTCCTCATCGATCCGGCCGCTGGTACTGCCGTGTGTGCAGCGTACATCGTCAGCTTGGATCTCGAGACCTGGGATAGAGTCCGCTCGGGCCTTGTCGCTAAGCATCAGATTATCGTTGCGTTGATAACCATCGGTCTTTTGCGCTCCGGAGTCGACCTTGATCATGCCGCGCCAGACTGTCCTGGATCGATCTTGGAGAACCGCTTTGTAGAGGAAGTCGCTGGTGCAATGTGGGGCAATGTGATGCTGCAACGTGTTGTAGACCAGATGCTGTTTATCGCGTGTGAACATAACGCCGTTGACCTGGCTACGGGCGCCGGCCTCGACCAAGGCGACTCGCTGATCGACCTGGGCAAACCGTGATCCCATCGCAGCAACCGTCCATTGGATCGAGGCGTCCCGGCCGACGCTGGCTCGCTGATGAGCGAAGTGCCACACGTTCTGTCCCCAATCTTGGAGGTTCACATAGCGAAGGTGGGAATTGCCTCGTTGGACCAATTCGACCGCGCCGCAGTGAAATCCTGCCGAAGCGGTGTCCGGGCTGGCCGATTCATAAAGAACGGTTGCCTCAGCACCCTCCTCGAGCACGATGAGTGTGTGAGAAAGGTCGACACCTCCCTCGGAGATTGCCGCATGAATATGGATGGGTCGATCGACGACCGTGTTGCGCGGGATATAAATAAAGTATCCATCGCTCCACATCGAAGCTTCGAGGGCCGCGAACCGATCCACCGTCGGAGATACCAACGAGTGAAGATGCTTGCGCACCAATTCGGAGTGTTCGCGAGCCGCCGCTGAGAGAGACGAAGCGATGACACCGCGGCTCGAGTACGATTCATGGAGTTGTTGGTGCGTTACTACGCCATCCACCGAGCGCAATGTTCCTGCAACATCGACTCCATCCAACAAGCGAACGGGGACTCCTGCGGGGATCGAAGTCTGTTCCTCCACATTGGGAGTATATTTTTGTATCCGGAATCCGCGGAGGTCCGATCGCATCCAGTTTTCTTGGCGAGGACTCGGCCACGGATTCGATTGGAACACTTCCCAAGCTTCTTTGCGAGCTGCGGTGAGCCAAGTGGGATCGATTCTTTTTTCGATCAATCGATCGAACGCCTTCTGATCGAAGCTGAAGGTATCGCTTGCTGCTGTTGTGCTCATGGCTAGCCCACCGATCCTTCCATTTGAAGTTGGATCAGGCGATTCATTTCCACTGCGTATTCCATCGGCAACTCTTTAACGAGCGGTTCGATGAATCCGTTGACGATCATGGTGCTGGCTTCTGCCTCGGACAGGCCGCGGCTCATGAGATAGAACAACTGTTCTTCTCCGATGCGCGAGACGCTGGCTTCATGTCCGATGCTGACATCTTGGTCCATGATTTCGATGTATGGGAACGTGTCGCTCTGGCTCTTGGGATCGAGTATCAATGCATCGCATACGACGTTGCACTTGGACTTGGCCGCATCTTTCTCCACACGCACCAGACCGCGGTAGCTGCTGCGACCTCCGTTCTTGGAAATCGACTTGCTGATGATTTGACCGGTGGTGTGGGGGGCTGCGTGGACCAGTTTGCCCCCGGCATCCTGGTGCTGACCGGCCGATGCGAACGCGATCGACAGGATCTCGCCGCGGGCGCCCGGTTCGAGCATGTAAACCGCCGGATACTTCATCGTCAACTTGCTACCCAAGTTACCGTCCACCCATTCCATCGTCGCATCGGCATAAGCGACCGCACGCTTGGTGACGAGGTTGTAGATGTTGTTCGCCCAATTCTGAATCGTGGTGTAGCGACATCGGCTACCACGCTTGCAGATGATTTCGACGACTGCCGAGTGGAGCGATTCCGAGGAATACATCGGAGCGGTGCATCCTTCAACGTAATGGACGCTCGCTCCTTCATCCACGATGATCAGCGTCCGCTCGAACTGACCCATGTTCTCTGCATTGATGCGGAAGTATGCCTGTAGCGGGAATTCGATCTTTACTCCCTTGGGGACATAGATGAATGACCCCCCAGACCAGACCGCAGAGTTGAGGGCAGCGAACTTGTTATCGGTGGGGGGGATGATCGTTCCGAAGTACTCGCGCACCAGGTCGGGGTATTCCTTGATCGCTGTGTCGGTGTCGGTGAAGATGACCCCTTGCTTGACCAAGTCTTCCTTCAGCGAGCCGTAGACCACTTCGCTTTCAAACTGGGCTTTGACCCCAGCTAAAAACTTTCGCTCTGCCTCGGGGATCCCAAGCTTGTCGAACGTGTCCTTGATCTCCTGGGGTACTTCGTCCCAGGTCCGTCCCTGCTTGTCGGTGGGTTTGAGGTAGTAGTAGATGTCCTGAAAATCAATATCGATGTTTCCACCCCACGTCGGCATGGGCTTGGAATGAAAAATCTCGAGCGACTTGAGTCGGAAGTCTCGCATCCACTCCGGTTCGTTTTTCATTTCGGAGATCTGAGAGACGATATCCGAATCGAGTCCTTTTCGGGCCTTGAAGACGGCCTTGCTCTCTGTTCGGAAATCGTACTTGTTGATTTCCCCGATTGCATCGTCAGGTGCTGTTTCGGTCGACATAGTTCTATGGTTTCTCTGTTCGAGGTTCGATACGACTGATTCGTTAGGGCGATTGGATTTGTTGGGTGGGTCTATCTGGCTAGGCCAGAGCAGCTTCTTCTTTGGAGATCATCTCTTGATTCGCGGCATCCGCTTCTGGATAGGCCTTGCGAATGCGGTCGTATCCGAGGTCATGCAGTTCGCGAGCCAGTTCGGGGCCACCTGTCTCTACGATCCGCCCCCCAAGCATCACGTGCGTGAACTGCGGAGGATTGTGTTCCAAAAGTTTATCGTGGTGAGTGATGATCAGCAGTCCCATCTTGTCCCGACCGATTTCTGCGATAGAAGCACTGGCTAATCGCACGGCATCCGCATCCAAACCGCTGTCGGTTTCGTCGAGAATCGCAAACTTGGGAGACAACATCGCCATGGTGAGGATTTCCGCACGCTTCATCTCGCCCCCTGAGAATCCGTCGTTCACGTACCGGCGAGCGAATTCCGGATCCATCTTGAGCAATTCCATCTTCGACTTCAGTTCCTTTCGGAAGTCTCTCATGGCGATCAACTCTTCCCCTTCCTTACGGTCGGGCCGACGCACGTTGGTAACCGCATGACGGAGGAAGTCCGCCATCTTGACTCCAGGAATGGCAACCGGCCGTTGAAAGGCCATGAAGATTCCAGCACGAGCCCGCTGATCCGCCTCCATCTCGGTCAGGTCACCGCCGTCGAGATAGATCGATCCTTGGGTGATCTCGTAGTTGGGATGTCCTGCAATCGCAAGACCGAGCGTGCTCTTGCCCGAACCGTTGGGCCCCATCAATGCATGTGTCTCTCCGAACTTGATTTCGAGATTTACTCCGCGCAGGATCGGCTTATCGTTGACCGAGACGTGTAGGTTTTCAATTCGCAAAACGTGGTTCATGTTCGATTTATGTCACTAAGAAAACTTGGGTTCAGAAAAAAGGATTCGTTAAGTTCAGGTTGCGGCTACTCCCCGATCCGTCGGTTTGAATTGGCAACATCCATGTCCATCCAATTTGCACTGCGACAGTTCCATGTGCTGACCAATGGCTTGGCTGAGAACCTGTTGCTCGAGTCGGCACAGGCTGCGATCTTGATCGCGCTGCACCAGATCGGGATAGGGACAAGCATGAACCGCCAACACCGGTATTCCCGCCTCGCGTTCAAACGATGCAGGAATGCGGCGTGAGAGCATAACATTCGCGAGCGATCGCATGCGATCGTCGAGCGTTCCCTCGGGAAGAAGATCTCGAAAGGCTCGTCCCATCCTCTGGCTAACCCGCTGAATAATTTCCGATCGCAACTGCGAATCAGGGATCGCAAGAATCTCACTCCACAAAGAGATCGCCAAGTCGGTGTAGGTCACGCCCACCTGCCTCCAGCCCAGATCGGTCAGGAAGTAAGCGAAGGTCGGTCGTCCGCGTCCGTGAGAATGTTTGCGTCGTTCCAGATAGCCCGCACTTTCGAGACGGTCGAGCCGCTGCCGAACCGCAGTGGCGGTCACTTCCAGCTTTTCCGTCAACTCATTGACCGTCAAACCCTCTCCACGACGCAGCAGATCCAAGACCAGTTGGTCGACTGGCCGGATGGGAGAATGGATTGCGGCATTGGCAATATCCATGATTCCGATCCTTTGAAGGTTTGGGGCCTTTGCACGGTTTGGGGCTTCGATCCTCAGCGAAACAGGACGCCAAGCAAATGCAGTATATGGGTCCGCCCATTTTTGACAAGCGTTATTGCGAAAAACGGATTTCTCCAATGTTTTGTGAGGTTCGGATGTCGGCTAAATGGTATAGCGGACACCATCGATGCTATTCTGTGAAGCATGCGATCAGGGATTTTGACCATGGCATTGCTGACCTTTTCTGCCAGTCCGGGTGTTTCCCAGGAGGGGGACGCTAAGTCTCGCCCGGTCCCAGAGAGAGACCGAGGGTGCCTCTTTCTTTGTGGTGGCGGAAAGTTGCCTGATGACTTGCTAAGCCGTTTTCATGAGCTGGGGGGAGGAGATCAGGGAAAACTCGTCCTCATTCCCACAGCGTCTCCGCGGGCTGACCATGGGGACTACGCCCCTTGGCTTCCGCTCTGGCAGGGGTATTCGTGGGCGGACATTCAAGTGGTTCATGTCCAAGATCGCTCTGAGGCTGATCATGATTCGAAGTTGGAG
>JBILVV010000133.1:0-11131 GCA_044370255.1 Pirellula sp. | reverse complement strand
CTTTCCATCCCATTCGATGGGGCATCAAACAGAAGATCTTGAGGGGTTACGGATGAGTTCCCGATCAGCGTCATCAATGCGTCTGCTGATGCGATCAATACATCGATGCTGTCGGGATGGCTCCAAACGGACCAAGAACAAGAATCAAGACTCTCGGCCACTGACCAAGCGATCGAAAGCTCGCGCTGAGAATCCTTAGAAAGAGGAGAGTCCTTAGAAACAAGATCGCACTCTTGTTTGGCCAAACGGCGGATCAATGCCTCATGCATCGGTGGAAGACCGACCAAATGCCAACGCTGCAAAAGATGCTCTGGCATCCTAAGATCCCTTATACTGCTCGGTCGATGGAGGCGTTGCTATCAAGGCTACTCCGCCGGTTTCCAACTGCAATACAGCATCGACGCATGCGGATGGAATGAGCATCGAATCCCCCTGCGTCAGGTGATAGACAGCGCGCGATGTGCGAATGCTACCCGTTCCAAACGGCAGTGTTGCGATGGCGAAGGTAGCACTCGGCAGAGGAAACTCCCCCGGCCCGACACATTCCGTCAACTGAAACCGATCGCAATCGACGAGCATCGATTGCCCAAGCGTACCAGTCTCGATCCGAGTCGACATCGAGACCGGGCCGCGATCGAAATCGATCACTTCGAGGGCCTGGTCGATATGCAAGGGGCGAGGCTGACCATTGGCATCGACACGGTTCCAATCATACAAGCGGAAAGTGCAATCGCTTGACTGCTGGATCTCGGCAACGATCAATCCTGCTCCTAACGCATGGACGGTCCCTGCGGGAATAAAAATGCAATCCCCAGGTTTAGGATAGAGCGTATGCAGGCACGATTCGGTGGCTCCCCCTTGAATCGCCATCTGCAAGTCGCGACGGGTTACTCCTGGTTTAAGACCTGCATAGACCACCGATCCCGGCTCGGCTTCGACGACATACCATGCCTCGGTTTTGCCCCGGTCGGGAACCGGCATGCGTGCACCATAGGCGTCATCCGGATGAACTTGGACGCTGAGTACCCGCTGGCAATCCAGGTACTTTAGAAGAAGCGGGAAACGGCTCGATGGGCCCTCCGGCCCGACCGAGGGCCCCAGGACGGCATGAGCGTGATCCTGGATCAATTGCCGCAGTGTCGTCCCTGCTAGGCCTCCTTCGCAAACCACCGATTCCCCCTCACGATGGTCGACCAATTCCCAACTCTCAGCCCAAATCCCGGAATCTGGAACCTTTTTTCCCAGTCGCTGGGCCAGTCTTTGCCCGCCCCAAAGGTAAGATCGGAAGAGTGGAGAGAAACGAAGCGGATAGTCTGGAGTAAACATGGATTGCCAAATCGGCTTAAACAAACAAACTGGAGGAGGTCTGAAATGAACTTCCCCTATTGTAGCGAGAGGATCCGCACCCGATGAAAGGTGACGATCTATTCGAAAAAAGCTCGATGACCTTCGGAGAACATCTGGAGGAGTTGAGGCGGGCCCTCGGCAAGGCGTCCATTTGGCTCGGGGGTGGCTTCATTATCGGGTTGCTCCTGGCATCTTCGGTGATCCGATACATGCAGGGACCGTTGGAGGATTCGCTGGAAAAATTCTACCGAAAGAAGTCCGAGACCGAGATCGCCAAGGCACTCGATGTCAAGGAAGCATCGAAAGATCTTGCCGATCTCTCTACCTGGATGCGCGAAAACAAGGTTGCCAGCCAGCTGGTGTGGGTCGATCCAAAGCGGTTGCAGCGTGAGGGTTCGGAAGACCTCGCGATCCTTGGAAACGCCGACTCCGAGGGTTTGCCCGATTCAAAAAACATGATGCAACTGCGTCTGTTTGTTCCGATCCAAGCCAGCACCGAAGCGCTCGGGTTGCAGGAACCGTTCATGATTTGGATCAAGGCCGCGTTCGTGGTGGCGGTGGTCGTGGCCAGCCCGGGGATCTTCTACCATCTCTGGCAGTTCGTCGCTGCGGGTCTTTACCCCCACGAAAGACGCTACGTTTACTTTTTCTTGCCGGTGAGTCTGCTGCTGTTCTGGGCGGGAGCATTCCTCGCCTTCTTTGTCATCTTCCGTTTGGTGATCGACTTCTTGCTGGACTTCAACGCCAGCATGGGGATCGGAGCCTCCCCTCGATTGACCGACTACATGTCGTTCGCGTTGTTTCTGCCGTTGGGCTTTGGCATATCGTTTCAATTACCGCTGGTGATGTTGATTTTAGAGCGGCTCGGGATCTTCAGCGTTCATACCTATTCATCACAGTGGCGAGTCGCGATTCTTGTCATCGCATTCATCTCGATGATCCTGACACCGGCGGAAGTATCGAGCATGATTGGAATGGCGGTCCCGCTGATCGGTTTGTACTTCCTAGGCATCGCAATGTGCAAATATCTGCCGCGCAGTTCCATGCAGCAGTCATTCGGTAACGCCCAACGAGTCAGATAAGCAAGCGCGAGATGCTCACCGACGAGCCAGCCATCGGCAACTCAAAAATGTTCGGAGAGTTTCCTCTCTCTATTCGCATTGCCCAGCGCAGCGTTGTCGTTGCGATTTTGATCCCGATCATCCTGCGCGCGCTGCTGCGCCAGCGTGGAAAGGTGAAGATACCGTGGATGCAGTTCGCCGTGGGAGCTGCATCGGGTGTTTGCGTTGCGGTAGGTTTTTTCGCGACGTACTATGCCGTGATTCGCTACCCGTACATGGGGCTCGTCGATGCAGCAGATGGAGATTTGTTTTCAAAACATATCGAATCCAAGAAGAAATGGGTTCGGGTCGCTGGCATCCTCATTTGTCTGGCAATCGCCTCGGCTGGAATTTTGGTGCCGATGGGAGACGGTCAAGTCGCTGGCTGGGAATGGCTCGTCATCTTTTATTCGAGTGCCGTCTTCTTCTTCGTGATCTTCCTGATGTTCTATTACGACCGCATCGACCATCCGACGATAGCGACATTTCTGCGATGTAGCATGGGGTTGGGGATCTTCCTATTTCCTCTCTTCATCCCGGCCATCATCATCGGTTCCATGCGTGTCAACACGCTGCTCGATGAAGCGATCATGAAAATGGAGGCGGAAAAGAAACGAACTGGTTTCTCTGAATAGACGAGAGACTAGGTTGCAGTTACTGCCGAAATTGACGTTGATCCATCGTTCGGAACGAATCGAACTGACTCTCCTGCTTTTCCTCCATGGCATGTCGCTCGCCTCGTGGTTTGTGCCGATGGGGATGGTGTTGGAAGCGGCGAGTTTGAGATGGCTGATCCCGTTCGCGTTTGCCGCTTCGGCGATCGCAGCATTGCTCTCTCCACTGTTCTTCGGAGCGATGGCCGACCGTTCGGTACCGCCGATTCGTGTACTCCGTTGGCTTGCTTTCGGTTCAGCGTTTTTCGCTTTGGCTGTTGGACTAGGAATTCTCAACGGATATCCAGGTTGGTTGATCTGGATCGGCATCCAACTGCAATCGCTGCTGTCCATTCCAACCAACAGCCTCACCGGTTCGATTGTTCTGTCCCGCTTATCTCATTCGCATAGCCAATTCGGTTCCATACGAGCTTGGGGAACCATCGGCTGGATGGTCGGCTGTTGGCTGGTCAGTCTGCTCCATCTCGACAAACAGCCAGTCGTATTCCTTTGGAGTGCTGGTTTGTGGGTTGTTCTGGGATTGTTCACCCTGATGCTGCCCGTGGGCGATGCGTTACCCGATGCTCAGAAGCCGTTGACTCTTCGCGAACGCTTCGGCCTCGATGCACTGGCGTTATTGATCCATCCTGGCCATCGAGTGGTTTTTTTGACAGTGGCCATGATCTCCGTTCCCTTTGCTGCGTTTTACCCCTACACGCCAGCCCATCTATCGGATTTAGGGCTCCAGCGGATCAGCGCATGGATGAGCCTCGGTCAGGTTGTTGAAGTCGGGGTATTGTTCGCGATCGGTGCGATACTGAGCCGCTTTGGATTCAAGCGCGTGATTGCCATCGGGCTCATCTGCGGCATCCTTCGCTATGCGTTGTATGCGGTCGATACTCCTTGGGGTGTCCTGACGGGGATCGCCCTGCACGGCTTCGCCTACACGTTCACCTATATCAGCGCGCAACTCTATCTTGCGGAACGGGTCAAGGTCCAATGGCGGACGCGAGCCCAAGCGCTCCTGAGCATGATGACCGGTGGATTCGGAAACCTTGTGGGCTATCTGCTGACAGGTGGTTGGTTGGCTGTCTGCGAAACAGAGGGCGTCACCTCGTGGACTGTGTACTGGCTAGGACTCACCAGCATCGTCGCTCTGGTCATGGTTTACTTCGTTCGGAGCGACCTCTCAAGCAACCGAATGTAGGGAGTCTCGATGATCGCTTCGCTTCTGGTATCATGGAACATGGTTCAACGCACTTATTCATCATAGGTTCTTCAGATGACGGCGATCAAAAAATTCTGGGTCTTCACGTTCAGTTGCTTTGCATGCCTTTCAGTAGCCGGTATGGTGGCAGGGCAGGAGAAAAAATCGATCAGCTCGAGCGAGAATGCAACTGCAAAGGGAGAGTGGGTTTCGCTGTTCAACGGCAAAGATCTGACCGGTTGGACTCCAAAGATTCGCGGCCACAAACTAGGTGATAATTTCGCAAATACATTTCGTGTCGAGGATGGATTGCTCAAGGTGCGTTACGAGGGTTACGAGCAATTCGAGGACCGGTTCGGTCACCTGTTTTATGAAAAGGAGTATTCCAATTATCGATTGCGGATTGAGTACCGTTTCGTCGGGGAGCAGGTTCCCGGTGGCCCGGGGTGGGCATACCGAAATAGCGGCGTGATGATCCATGGACAGAAGCCCGAAACGATGACCCTCGATCAGGACTTTCCCAGTTCGATCGAAGTTCAACTTCTCGGTGGCGATGGCAAAAATCCCCGAACGACCTTAAACCTTTGCACTCCGGGTACGCATGTCGAAATCAGCGGAAAACTGTTCACTCCTCATTGCACGAGTTCCAACTCGAAAACTTACCATGGCGATCAATGGGTCACCGCTGAAATCGAAGTGGTCGGCAACGAAGTCATTCGTCATATCATCGACGGGCAAGTCGTCCTCGAATACCAACGGCCGCAACTCGATCCCAACGATGCCAACACCAAGCACCTCCTCGCGGAGACCCGCAATGAGCAAGCCCCCAAGACTCAAGAACAACGACTGATGCTGGACCACGGATCCCTTTCGCTGCAATCGGAAAGCCACCCTATCGATTTCCGCAAAGTCGAAATCATGGTGCGTTCCACGAAGGAAACCGAGTGATCGCTCGCAAGTGCATAGCACGAACGGCACCATGCGAAGCGACCCATCGATCATCCACGTCGTTTCACAACGCGGATCCGCGGCTTTTCCTAGGTCAACTCGTATTCCGGATCGGGCTCCTGAACGCACTCGGCCGTGAACTCGATCCCATCGTAGATCTCCCGCATCGGTAGCGAACAACCGAGGAACGGCAAATCGATCGTTCCCTCGACCCCTTCCACCAACTCGCGCAGGAACCCGCCGTTGGATCGTCGCATGACAATCGCGATCGGTTGATGCTGCTCCAGAACGATGTAGCATTCCAGCGAGGGAATGGCTAGATACGCGGTCATCTTTTCATCGAGATCGTAGCGCCGCGTCGAGGGCGAGAGGACTTCGATGATCAGCACGGGGCGGTCTTGGAAGACCGACATCGGATCGTTCGACTGGCAGACCACCTGGACGTCGGGGTAATAGAAGCGTTTTCTATCTTCGCGATCAATGCGGACTTTGGTGTCGGAATTAAAGGGGCGGCAGCGTTGTCCTTTCAGTTGGAATGCCAAGTGAACCAGACAATTCATCTTCACACAGTTATGGCGATTGGTTGCCCCGGTCATCGCTCGGATCCAGCCGTCGATGTACTCGCTTTTGGTGAGCGACTGCTCCTCGAAAGCCAGATACTCTTCGACGCTGTGATATTTGGGTTGCTCGGCGCTGCTCATGGGGCGTAACTCCTAATTGTTTTCGACAGGCCGATCTCTCAACCGACTCAGGCGTTTCAATATACCTTGCGCGTTGCTCTGGCGAAATTATCGATGGATACAATCGGACAACGAATCGTGGAATGCTTTCTATTCCTTCTAGCGGTTCGTTCCCTGTAGGTGAGGCTCAGATAGAATCTCTTCGGAAGAATCTCGAATCGCTTCGCGCTCGGATGCAAGAGTGATATCCTGCCACGTCCAACGACGGGAGGATTTTTATCATGGATCTTGGGCTCAAAGGAACGACAGCGTTGGTGACCGGCGCTGCCAGCGGTATCGGTCGGGCTGCAGCACGGTTGTTCGCTGCCGAAGGAGCATCGGTGATGCTGTGGGATATTGATCCGACTGTCCATGATGTCGGGCAAGCGATCGCGGATGAATGTCATGTAGGTGTACGAGCTCATACCGTCGATATCACGGATCAGAATATCTTGCAAACTGCTGGTAATGCCCTGGGGCCGTCCAGCGTATCGATCATCGACTCGGTCGATCACGTAGTCCACTGCGCGGCGATCGGATCAGGTAAATTCGGCTTTCCGTTTACTCGCTTGAATCCGAGCGATTGGGCTCGAGTGCTCGAGGTCAACGTAATGGGAATGGTCCAACTCGCGCATCGGTTTGCTCCCGGAATGATGGCTCGCAAGCGGGGTTCGTTTGTCTTTGTCGCATCGGTAGCCGGTCAAATCGGTTCGCAAACCGATCCTCCCTATAGCGCGAGCAAGGCAGCTAATATCAATTTCGCGCAGTGCATGGCCAAGGATCTTGCGCCGCATGGCGTGCGGGTCAACACGGTCTGTCCCGGCATGGTCCAAACGCCGCTGAATCGATCGGTGTGGCAAGCATGGTGCGAGACGGTCCCTGAATCAGACCGCTTGAGCTATGAGCAGTGGGCCGAAAGCAAGATACGATCCGTCGTTCCGCTCCAGAGATGGCAGAGTTGCGAAGATGTCGCTGCGATGATTGTTTTCTTGGCTTCGACTCGAGCCTCCCAAGTCACCGGCCAAACCATCAATGTCGACGGTGGCCAGGTGATGCACTGGTGAACAATAGCGTGGGTTGCAATCCGTTCAGCCACCGCTTGGCAGCGATAGCTACGGGTGGAGGCAGTGCTAAGCATCACCCAATACAAGGCTCGTTGTCTTGAACGAGTAATTACTTCAGCGGTGGCATTTTCGATGCTTCAGGACAAGTCGCTGCAAGGTTTCCGTTGACGGGGGCATCGGTTTCTCGCAAGGCCCAATGGATACCACCCATCAGGATCGATTGGAACAGCGGATTGGTCCATACGTCTTCGCGGTGACCCATCGAGGTGTAGAACACGCGTCCTTCTCCCTCGCGACGCGCCCAAGTTGCGGGATACGGAGGTCGCTTGTAATCGTCATCGACCATCCCTTCTGTTTCTTGCACTAGGATCACGTGCATGTCCGGGGCGAAGTTCTTCAGGCTGTACCATTCCTCGTTGAGAGTGAATTCCGCTCCTGCATCCTTCAACCCTGGAAAATCAGGGCTGGTCACTCGCATTTTGGCCACTTGCTGACGACCGTGCCGAATGAATTCTCCACCCAGCATCGCGATGTAGGGATCAGGCTTGTCCTGCGATTGCAATCGATTCCCTGCCGTATGAAACGTATCTGAAGCGCAGTGGCTACCGATGAACCCTTTGCCGCTCCGAATTGCTGCTAGCAGATTCTCTTTACCCTGAGGGCTGAGAGGTGGCTGTTTATCGTTCCCTGCCTGCGTGAGATCTTCGGTAGTGTAGAAGAAAAATGCGTCGTAGTTCTTGTAGTCGTTGTCGAAGACTGTACCGTCCTTCGTGCAAGTGACTTCGATGTTATGCTTCCTCGCCAAATCGATCATGATCCGTTCGGCGAATGCCAGTTGGCCATCTTTGCGTCGAACCACATCGTGCTCAAAGCCGGCGCTCTTGGTGTAGAACAGAAGCTTCTTCTTGGGCTTTTCAGCGACTTCTTGACGACCTGCGGCCCATACGAGGCCTTGGACGAAAGTCTTTAAGAAGGTCGGATCGGAGAAAGTATCGTTGGAGTGTCCGTAGGTGGTGCCAAAGACGCGAGCCTTACCGTAGCGGTTGGTCCAAAAGACCGGTTGGACTTCGCCGGTCTTTTCGCTGACAGTGGTAGCGAGAACCGTGGTGTTAGGCCAAACCTTTTCTACGATATACAGCTCATCTTTCGGGGTTTTGTATTCGGAGGGAAAACCCTTCATGATCGGATGATCGGCCTGAGCAATCTTTACCGGGTAATTGCTTTGGTGTTCGTGATGGCGGCTGGTGACTCCGAGAAATTCGCGCCAATCATCGATCTTGGCCGAGCGGTAGGTGTGCATTGCGCAATGGATGACTACTGCATTGACGCCGTTGTAATGAGGGGTCGTGATGCGTCGGATGTAGTTCTCATCGTCGGTGTCTGCAAAGCATTCGTTGTGGATCACAACGTCATAACCTGCGGCCCAATCCTCCTTCTCGTAGAGCGCGATCTGCGCCTTGGTCCCCTTGCCTCCTTCGTTGACAACCGTCCATTCGATAGCGACGCCCTGTTCCTTGGCGGCCAGTTGCATCGCTTTGGTCTGGAACTCGTAATCGTGACAGCATCCGCCGGTCACCAATAAAACGCGAATGGGCTGGACTGTCGCAGGCTCCACAGCATGCACCGCAGTAACGAGCATTGCCGCAAACATTCCGAAAACGCCGAGTCCTCTTCGGCGCAGCCATTTGTTCAAAGATGGGAGAGTCATGCGAAGACCATGTGTGCGGGAGAGTGAAGGGATTGAAAAATATTGAAAACAGTATAACCAGTCGCGAGGTTCACAGTGTGCGAAAGTTACCTCCAAGCAAGCTCGCGTTTTTTCATGGGAAAGCGCCGCCGAAGGTGTCCGTCCGGAATGTGGCAAACCGATGCGATTCGTGGTATCCTCCAAGAACCTTGTAGACCAAGGATTTTTCCACTCTCGAAAACGTAAATCGATTCATTTATGCGACACTTTGACAGGACTCGCACCATGACCACTGACCCCGTTCCGTCCCATTCCACCGCTACTCGCCGCACGTTTCTGGCTGCTGCCGGAGCGGTCGCTGCGGCTGGCTCGACCCAACTATCCGCCAAGAGCTATGCGCGAGTGCTCGGCTCCAACGATCGCCTCGGCGTGGGATTGATCGGTGGTGGCGTGATCGGCAACGCTCACATGGACGTCATCAACAACCTCAAGGAAAAAAACAACCTCCATCCCGTTTGTGTTGCCGACTGCTGGAAGAAACGAGCCGAAGAAGGACAAGCCAAGATCAAGGCGGACCATGCGGAGACGAACTATCGCAAGCTGCTTGAACACAAGGACATCGATTACGTTATCGTCGCAACCCCCGAACATTGGCACTGGACCATGACTATCGATGCCATGGAAGCTGGCAAGGCAGTTTACTGTGAGAAACCATTGACACACACGATTCCTGAAGCGCAGGCAGTGGTCAAGCGTCAGAAGGAACTTAAGAAACCGGTGCAAGTCGGCGTGCAGGCCATGTCCGACGACAGTTATATTTCAGCCGCCGAAGCAATCGCCGGAGGAATGATCGGGCAGGTGGTTCAAGCTCAGATCGAATACGTGCGTCGCTACCCAGCCAACGCCGGACCATGGCGAGAACCCGAACTGGTTGCCCAGTATCGAAACAAGCCTGCAGACCTGGACTGGGATGCTTGGCTCGGTTCCGCAAAGAAGATCGATTGGAACCCGAATCATTATTTTGAATGGCGATGCTACTCGGCTTACTCGGGAGGTATCTGCACCGATCTGTTCATCCATCGCATCACGCGAATCATGAAGGCCTGCAATCTGCTCTATCCACGGCGCGTGGTCGGAATGGGTGGCATTTGGCAATGGCCGGATGGGCGGGATTTGCCGGACAACGTCGAGATGATTTGCGAGTATCCTCGCGGCATGACGGTCTATGTGCTCGGAACGATGAGCAATCGCGTGCGCGTCGACCACATCATTCGCGGCGTGGAGGGTACGTTGTTCTTCAACGCTCAGGGTTGGGTTGCCAAGGATCCGGATGGTAAGGTGCTCGGCGAGCACAAGAAAACGGGTGGCGAGGATCAGAATCTGCACCACACCAATCTGCACAATCATCTGCGCAACGGCGAGCCCCTCAACTGCCCGATCGAATTGGGATTGGCTGGCGTGGTCGCGGTCAACATGGCCAACGAAAGCTGGCGAACCAACCGCATGATGGGGTGGGATCGCAAGAACGAGAAGATGGTTCCCGCCGACCTCCTCAACGAAAGTCATGTCCCCGAACCGATCGCATAGCCGAATGCGAATTAGTCATGCCCGAACTCTTCGACAAGCATGGAGGATTCCGTCGCCTTCATTCCTTCACGTTAGCGACCATCATTCAGCTCGAAACCTTTCGATTCTGTCGCCGTTTTCTGACGCAGGATCCTCGGGATTCGAATGAAAGATTCTATGATCCCAAGGGCCGCCAGTACGATCAGATGACTCAAGCCGCACGAAGCGGACGGCAGAATATCATCGAGGGGTCGGAGCGCTCGTCGACATCGAAGGATACTGAAATGAAGCTCACCGACGTGGCGCGTGCGAGCTTGAGCGAGTTGCGAGGTGACTATGAGGTCTTCATTCTCGATCGTGGAGCATTGCCGTGGTCGGTGCATTCGCCTGAGGCCAAGGAGTTGAATGCAGTATCGCTCGACCAGCCGACGTTTTCCGATGACATGGTCCATGCGTCGGCCAAGCATGCGTTGGAGCAACGACGCAAGTATGCGCGTTGGTTGGATGCGGAGGATCCGATGGTGGTCGCCAATGCGATGCTTGTAATCATCGGCCGGGCGTTGAACATGCTCAAGAGTCAGATTGCAGCGCAAGGGGAAGCGTTTGAGCAGAAGGGTGGGTTTAGCGAACGATTGATCACGCGGCGACTCGCGACCCGCGAGGCGCAGCGGCAATCGGAAGAATCGCCCCAAGACCCGCCGCCTCAATGCCCGAATTGCGGCAAGGGGATGCGACGAAGGAGAAGCGCGAAGGGAGAATTCTGGGGATGTTCGGGGTACCCCGAATGCAAGGGGACGAGGCAGATAGGATGACAAAGCGTTGACCGGAATGACCGACATG
>JBILVV010000514.1:0-3125 GCA_044370255.1 Pirellula sp. | reverse complement strand
GCGGAAAAAAAGAATGAGGCGGGTGTTGTCATCCAGCACAAATCGCGAACCCATGGCAGACCATCGAAGGTCAACGATCGCGATGGCAACCCGATCGAAATATCCGCAGTTGTTGTCTGGAAGGTAGTCAACACTGCCGAAGCGATGTTCGAGGTGGACGACTACGAAGATTTCGTCGCTGTGCAAAGCGAAGCGGCCCTTCGTAACTTGGCAACGCGTCATCCCTACGACAGCGAAGATCACGAAATGTCCCTCCGAAGTTCCACCGAGGAAGTCAGCGACCAACTCAAGAAAGATATCCAAGAACGGCTCGAGAAGGCGGGGGTCGAAGTGATCGAGGCCCGTATCAGCCACCTCGCATACGCACCCGAGATTGCCGCAGCGATGCTCCAACGCCAGCAAGCGCATGCAGTTGTTGCCGCACGAGCGAAAATTGTCGAAGGTGCGGTCGGCATGGTCCAGGCAGCCCTCGAACATCTCAGTCGCGATAAGATCGTCGAACTCGACGACGAACGAAGAGCCGCAATGGTTTCCAATCTGCTTGTCGTATTGTGTAGCGATCGCCATGCTCAACCGGTCGTCAATGCCGGTTCGATCTACCAGTAAAGCGAGGGATAGCCAACGTGCCGCAACGCGATTCGTTCTTGCTTCGACTCAGCCCCGAGATGATGGACTCCCTGCGCCATTGGTCCGAAGATGAATTCCGAAGCATGAACGCTCAGATCGAAATGGTTTTGACCGATGCGCTGCGTAAAGCAGGGCGATGGAATCCCAAGTCCCCATCCAATGCAAACGACAAGCCCAAGGGAAGCTCTCCCAAAAAGGGCTGAGCGATCCACCGTAATGGTAGACTCCAACATCTTCTAGCAGAACACGCGGCGCGTTCCGTCGCATCGGTGAGGTCCGAGTTGCTAACGAGAAAGTACCAAGTACAGCCGCAATCGACCAAAATCAAGGATCCTGGTATGTCCGATAACCCGTTCCAACCCCCAAAGCCCACGATCAGCAACTCAACCGAGGGGGAAGGTCAAAATGTGTCGTCTGGTCAAGCCACCTACAACGTCGTCACCGATACCGTGACAGGTGTCAACGTCCGGTGGAGCGACAACAAGTTCCAGGCGATCTTTGTTACCGCATCTATTTTGATCGCGGCCGCCGTCGGTGCGATCGTTGTCGCGCTCAACGGACAGTGGAAACTCCCTTGGTATGCGGGCGCACTCGCAGGAGCATTTGCTGGCATGCTCTTTGGAATTTTTGCCAGCGGCATCGTGCTGATGATTTATCGAGCCATGCGCCACATCCAAGGCAAACATGACTAAACAGGCGAATGGTTAATTCCGATGAGTAGCGAGTGCAAACCGGTCATCCATCTCGAGCGGATAGGGAACGCCAGATTGCACCATCCATCGCCATAGCTCATTCTCGGTCCTGAGCGCTGCGTCCGCTCCATCGGATTGATTCCAACGCATCGCGGTCAACTGCGAAGCGCCCCCCAATTCCATTCGCCCGATCTTTCTCGGGATATCTAGGAAACGCGAGGCATTTGAAGTAATCATCCTCGCTAGGTCTGATGGTTCGAACTCAGCCCTCCGACTCGCGATCTCCTTGACCTCCTCCCAGAGATTCAGGTCTGGATTCGATGCTCGAGAGTCGGTTCCCAGCAAAACGGGGATTCCCTGTGATTTCAATTCGCTTAAGGGATAAGGCGGGTGATGGAACCAAGCATGCGTTCTCGGGCAGTAAACCACCGCCATGCGTTCACAATGCTCGTGCAACCAATCGACCTGATGCTTCGTGAGAAAATTGCCATGAACGACTAGGGATCGCCAGGCCGATGCCAGCAGTCTTAAGTGTTCATCGATCGTTCCGATGTTCGAGCGATGGTTTGCATCGATCTTTGTTTCAATCCACGCCCCGAGGGATCCGGTCCGATGGTCGAGCCACTGCAACTCCTCGCGGCTTTCCGCAAGATGCATGGATACCAACCCGCGGTTCTCACTGGACCAATCCGCTGCGCAGCGAGTTACATGCGTCGATGCCGTGTAGGGCGCATGCGGTGCCAAGCTCGGTGAACACACACCCTGCCACTTCGGTGCATCTATTTGTTCAAAAGCGAAATTGTGTGTCTGATGCCATCGCTCTTCTCGAACATCGATCAATTCAAAGCATGGTTGCACTGATATGAGGGCATCGGGAACGAGCAAAGATGCGGCGAGAGTTGATATCTCGCTTCGCATTTCGGATTGAAGATGCGAGATCCAAGCAGGATCCCAGGGGGCCGTGACATTATCGACAATCCATCGCACACCGTGCTTCCAGGATTCGATGAGCCCTTGGCGTATCGCATGCCGACGTTGCTCCAACCGCTGCTCGGCCGACTGAGAAGAGACTAAGGCCCGCTGTTGGATCACTCGCGACAACCAACCGTCGAAGGAGCCAAGGGCAGAAATCGGTTCTACTAAATCGCTGAACTCGAGGTGACAATGGCTATTGATCCAACCGGGGAGAATCGCCGTCTTTTCGAGTCGTATGCAGGGCAATGCGTGAAAGCGTCCCGGGAGTTCGGCCCCAAGATGTTCGATGGTTCCCGCCGAGGCTACTAAGAAACCCTCGAATATCGCGGGGGAATCGATGGGGACCAACCAATCGGGTTGCAGGACCAGGCCGTGGATTGTGGAGGACACAACCGCTTGTTGGGTCATGGCGTCAAGGGAGCCGCCATATCTGCATACTTCTTCGTCAGGATGTTTCTTGGCCAGGAGAAACCAAGGCCGCGTCCAGCGAGCAGTTCGGTGGGTACGACACCACCGAGAATCTTGAACATCGGTCGATAGAGGGATTCCCAATCCTTGTTGCCTGCGGGGCAATATTGTCGGCCGTTTCCTTCGACGGCAGTGACACCAGCGATTCGCGAAGCCATGGCAGCCGACGCCATGAAGGAGCCTCCGACGCAGGTCAAGTCCTGGACATAGATCTTCATGCCGTAATGCTTGGCAGCCGCCGAAAACAACAGTGAGTCACTGATTCCTTTGCATGCCTTGAGAGCGATACCCGAATAGCCTTGTTGTTTCGCAAATTTCAGCATCTCCAAGTCGGTCAGTGATTCGTCGATCACCACAGGCTTC
>JBILVV010000513.1:0-3126 GCA_044370255.1 Pirellula sp. | reverse complement strand
GGACTTGATGCGCATGGTCGTTGTAGCGGTGTCATAAGGGCTCTGGATCACCGAGACTCCACGCAGTTTGGCCAGTTCGACCAGACCGGAGGATAAGGCGTAGCCTCCCGTGACCACCAACGCGCGCACTCCATGTTCGATGGCTGGGAGTTGGATGGTCGGGCGATCGCCGCTCACGACAATCAATTTCTCGGCAGGAAATCGCTGCATCCGTTCGGTGAATCCCCCTGCGCTCATGGCTCCGACCATGACCATCAACTCATCAAGCTTGTTGGGTTGCAGTTCGTGCTGAAATGTTCCTCCGAGAATATCGCGGACCTTTCCAAGGCTCGTATGTACCGTCCGCGCCATCAACGGATCGGAGTCATACCGAAAGATCAAGTCCATCAACTGCAGGAGCGACAGTACACCGAGCACGCGCTGTTCGGAATCGATGATGGGGACTGCGCGGACATCGTGATCCTTCATCCGCTGATACACTTCGTAGAACACTTCCCCCATGGATGCCGTGACCGGATGGCGATTGCAGATGTCCGATAACTCCGGTCGAACGTCCATCACGATGCGAGGAGCGGGGACCTTGGCCTGTTTGAGGACGTATTCCGTCCGTTTATTCGGGGTGCCGCAACATGCTGCAACAGCCTCGGGCCGATGGGTTTGTTGCAGATAGTCCGCGTACGCGATCGCGGAACAAATGGCATCGGTATCCGGGTTTCGATGCCCGAAGACGAGAATACTCATGAAACCACCGTCCAAGCTTGGGTGTTCAGTCGAGGGAACCTTGATGAAGAGGATTCTCTGGCAGTGTAGCACATACCTTCGAGATAACGCACTTGCAAAAATGACGCAGTCTTCAGTCAATGCGGGGTCCCAAACACCGTGAAGCCTCTGCCCCTACTTGAAAAAGAACCGAACTCCGGCGACCATGTCGTGTCTTGTAATTTCGTCGTTTGTCGTGACGATCTTGCCCTTAACAAAAAGCCGTTAGATCCATGCTTCAGATTTCGTTGCCCGATGGTACCGTTGTTTCCCATCCGGAGACCGCAACCCCTCTCAGTGTGGCCGAATCGATCGGCAGTCGTCTTGCGAAGGCGGTGGTGGCGGCAAAGCTTGGAGACCGGATCGTTGATGCGACCTTTCCGCTCCGATCGTACGCCGGTCCTTCTCCGATTCCTCTTCGTTTGTTAACCGAACGGGATCCCGAGGCATTGGATGTATTGCGTCACTCGTGCGCTCACGTGATGGCTCGAGCGGTGATGCGGCTCTACCCGGACGTGTCGCTTGCGTTTGGACCGACGATCACCAACGGCTATTACTACGATTTTCTTTTGCCGCACAAACTCTCCGAGGATGATTTTGCCAAGATCGAACAGGAGATGGCGGCCATCATCGCCAAGGAGGAACCTTTCGAGCAGTTCTCGTTGCCGCGAACCGATGCGGTGGCGTTGTGCAATGACATGAACCAGTTGCTCAAGGTGGAGCACATCGAAACCGGCCTGGCGAGTCACGACTCGCTCGGATTCTACCGACAGGGTGAGTTTGTCGATTTGTGCCGAGGACCGCATATTCCCGATGCGGGCCGCATCAAGGCGTTCAAGCTGATGAGTGTCGCTGGCTCGCACTGGAAAGGAGATATGAATGGTCCTCACTTGCAACGCCTCTATGGAACCGCGTGGTTCAGTTCCAAAGACATGCAGGCCTACCTGGATCAACTCGAGGAAGCCAAGAAGCGAGATCACCGCGTGATCGGCAAGAAGCTTGGATTGTTCCAGATCACACCTGATGTTGGGCAGGGGATGTGTTTGTGGCTTCCCAAGGGTGCCCGCGTCCGCAGTCTGCTCGAGGATTTTCTACGTAAAGAAATGCTCCGGCGAGGATACGAACCGGTTTACAGTCCACATCTGGGCCGCGTGGAAATGTACGAAACCAGTGGTCACTTCCCTTACTATCGCGACAGCCAGTTTCCGCCGTTGTTCGTTCATGATGCCGGCGCGTTGGTCGATGCTTGGTCTCGCCGACTAAGGTCCGAAGAAGGGCTCAATGCTGCACAGGAGTCCCATTTTCTGCAAGCGGCAGAGATACTCGGCTTTCGAAGTGAAGCCTATCGTCAGGCATCGACCAAGGAAGCCAAGATCGCTTCGCTCAATGAATGGCAGCGGCAGCATGAGCGGTTCCTGGTCAAGCCGATGAACTGCCCTCACCATTGCAATATCTACAAGGCCCAGCCGCGATCTTATCGGGATTTGCCGTTGCGGCTCTTCGAATTTGGTACGGTCTATCGTTATGAGCAAACTGGGGAGCTAAACGGCATGCTCCGCGTTCGCGGATTGACCCAGGACGACGCGCATATTTTCTGCACCGCGGACCAAGTCGAGCAAGAGTTTCGAAGCACCATCGACTTGACACGTTTTGTACTCGAGTCGGTCGGGTTGCAGGACTATCGCGTGCAGTTGTCACTACGGGATCCCAAGAGCGACAAGTATGTCGGTAGCGAAGAGAACTGGCAGAAGGCTGAAGCGGCACTGCGGAATGTTCTCAAGGAATCCGGGCTCCCATATTCCGAGGCCGAGGGAGAGGCTGCATTTTATGGTCCCAAGGCGGACTTCATGGTCCGCGATTGCATCGGTCGCCAGTGGCAATTGGGGACCGTGCAGCTCGACTACAACCTCCCCGAGCGATTCCAGTTGGAATACACCGGTGCCGACAACAAGGCGCATCGTCCGGTCATGATTCACCGAGCTCCATTCGGCTCGATGGAACGATTTGTCGGGATGCTTACCGAGCATTTTGCGGGGGCGTTTCCCATGTGGCTGGCACCGGAGCAAATTCGGATTTGTCCCCTCAGCGAGAAGACCAACGATTATGCTCAGGAGTTGGAACGTCGCTTTACCGATGCCGGTTTCCGAGTGACATCCGATTTGCGAGGTGCTAAAGTGCAGGCCAAGATTCGAGACGCACAGCTCGAATTGATTCCGTACATGGCAATCATCGGTCCACGCGAAGCGGAGACTGGTACGATCGCTCTTCGGGATCGCATCGAAGGAGACATCGGAGCCAAGCCGATCGATGAGGTATTGGCGATGCTCCAAAACGAAGTAGCGACTCGACGCATTCGCCAGACGGTCG
>JBILVV010000512.1:0-3132 GCA_044370255.1 Pirellula sp. | reverse complement strand
CGGAGGAATCGAATCCAAGTTGCCGGCGTAGGTGAGTCGGTCGAGATTGACGATGCGGTAACGACCTAAAGCAACATGCTGCCGAACAAAACAACCACCGATGAAGCCTGCACCGCCAGTGACCAGGAGCGTCTCAGTCATACAGCATGATTTTCAGAAACACTGTTAAGGTACAGAAGTCGCCCAGCGCGGGTGCGAGACCTACTCGTTGTCCGAGGAACTGCCTCGATCGATCGCGAGTTGGATCTGCGGCTTGGGGCCGATCACATCCCACGCCAATCCCATTCGCTCGAGCGTTCGAATGGTCCACCAGGATGCATCGAACTCGTACCACTTGTGACCATGACGTGCGCTTCGTTGATCCGCGTGATGATTGTTGTGCCAACCCTCGCCGAAGGTTAGATAAGCGACCCACCATGAGTTGCGACTGTTGTCGCGTGTCTCATAGTTGCGATACCCCCATGTGTGGCATACCGAGTTGACAGCCCAGGTGACATGCAACGTGAAGACGGTTCGCAGGAAAACACCCCACACCAACCAGGACAAAGCTAACCAACCAGCATCACCTTGCGACAAACCCCACAACAACCCGAAGCCGTACCCCAGTCCACTGATAATCGCGGCGTGGCCAAGATAAATCCACAGCCATCCAAGATACTTTTCCATGGCAAAGTAGAAACGATCATGGAGCATATCTCGAACGTAGCGTTCGAAGTGAAAGACGCTGTCGTGACGGCGATCCACCACCAATAACCATCCCACATGCCCCCAGAAGAACGTGACCAGCGGCGTGTGGGGATCGGGTTGGTGATCGCTGTGCTGATGATGCATCCGATGGACCGCGACCCATCGCGCAGGGGAATCTTGCAACGTGCAAATACCGAGGATGGCAAACAAATGCTCCAACCACCGAGGGCACTGAAACCCCCGATGGGTCAGCAGTCGATGGTAGCCAATCGAAACCCCAAGACCATCAAACAAAATATGGGTCACCACGAGGACGACCAAGCCACTGATACTGAACAACGAAGGGACCAATGCTAGCAAACTCAAGAGGTGGACCATTCCGAGCGAGAGGGCATAGATCCAGTAGATGCGGATCGGCTGGGCCTCCTCAGGAATGGCTAAATGTCCGGTGACCGGGGCGGAAATCGCCGGAGTGGTAGAAATCGGACTGAGGGTTTCAGACATGCGGGTCCAATACCATAGAGGAAGCGAAAATCCTAGTATTTTCCAAGGACTAAATAGTAACCGATCCTCGAGAGCGTGTCACGCCAAACTTTCCAGGTAGGTTTGGGCCCGTCGACGGTGTGCCGTCAGCTTTTCCCCCATACGATCCAATTGTCCGGTCATCACCTTCATGCGGGGATTGGATTCGAAATAGGATCGATGCTTATCGATGAACCGCCAATACAGGGAGTCCCATAACTCGCACCAGGGTCCTTTCTTGAAATCGCTCATCTTGAGCACATAGCTTGAGCCGCTGATATACGGCTTCGTGGTGATCATCCCGCCATCCGCGTGCTGACTCATTCCGTAGACGTTGGGGACCATGACCCAGTCGTAGGCATCGACGAACATTTCCATGAACCACTGGTAGATGGCATCGGGATGGAATTCGCACAGGAGCATGAAGTTGCCGAGGATCATGAGCCGTTCGATATGGTGGCAGTATCCATTGCGCAGGACGGCGCGGATGGTGTGATCGACAGGTTCGATGCCCGTCGTGCCATCATAGAACGAAGCGGGTATACCGCGCGAGTGTGACCAGTAATTGCGTGTCCGTTGGGCCACTCCCAACGTGCGATAGACCAAGCGGATGTATTCGCGCCAGCCGATGACTTGCCGAACGAATCCTTCGAGCGCATTGAGAGGGACATCTTTGGATTGCTCGAGAGCCGCTGCAACGATCTCGTCGGGGGAGATCAATCCGATGTTGAGCATCGGGGTGAGGACGGAGTGGTAAACAAACCGATGTTCACGACTGATCGCATCTTCGTAATCGCCGAACCACTGCAATCGCTCCTCGATGAATAGTCGAAGATGTTTCTGGGCAGCGGATGTATTCGCGGGATAAAGAAGCGGACCGGGTTCCCCGAGCGCGCGAGGAAAATGCTTTTCGACATACTGCCTTGCTTCAGCGGCATAAGCATCTTCCTTGGGCCAATCGATCGCCGGCGGGATTTCGTCGGCGGGTAGTCGACGTCGGTTCTCGGTATCAAAACTCCATTTGCCACCGATGGGCTTCTCGGCTTTATCGATGAGAACATCCAATCGCTTCCGTTGTTCGATATAGAACTGGGTGAAGAAGAGTTTCTTTTTGTTTTTGACAAACGCGTCGATCGCTTGGGTAGGGGTGAGGAAATGGGGATCGGGGATTGCGTTCCATTCGATGCCATTTCGGCTGCACGCATTTCGTACGCGTCGATCGAGATTGAAATCCTCGGGGTCGATGGCTCGCGCGCTGGACACACCGTCACTCTTCAATCTCTTGGCGATATCGCTGCTGGTCTTCAGTTGAGCGGCTTCGACGTAGTGGACATCCCATTTCTTTTTTCGCAGCCGATCGGCATACCATCGCATCGATGCTCGATGCAGCATGAGTTTTTGGCGATGAAACGGATACTGGGTGAAGAAGAGGGGATCCTCGACGAGATAGACGCGATCGACTCCGCGCAGCCAGGATGCATCGGGAAAAAGTTGATGGGGATAGATGAGGGCGGCGATCATTTCGGTCATGAATATTTCTGGATGTAGGCTTTGACCGAATATTTGGAACGGGTCGATTCGCTGGTCATGTAGCGGATCTTGCCGAACACGGGTCGTTCGGGGCCCCATGCGCGATCGTAGCGGCCGAGAACCCAAAAGATTCCGCTGTAGGAATTGGGATCGCGGCCATCGAGCGCGTACTTGTTGTTCAGGTGGATCATGATGTCCAGCGCGGCTTGCGGCGACTCGCTCCAATGCAGGATCTTCTTTCCCCACAGCATTCGAAGATAGTTGTGAATACGCCCTTCGCGAACCAACTGCGTTTGTGCGGCATTCCAAAGGGAGTCGTATGTTTGAGCGCGATCGAATTGCTCGAGCGAGTAGATATACGGCCGCGGATCGGTGGCATGTTTTGCGAGGGTC
>JBILVV010000511.1:0-3139 GCA_044370255.1 Pirellula sp. | reverse complement strand
CAACTCGCCGAGATTCATCAAGGAGGAAGGAATCGATGCGAGTGTCGCCTATCTATGCTCTCCTCGAGATCCCATCGGAGGCTTGCTGCGCGATCGAGCGATCGAAGCTGAATGTCCTTTTCATCTGCTCGAAGATCGCGGACCGCTCGACGTGACACTGATTTTTCGTATCGCAAAGCTTTGTCGAAAACTCGGGGTCGATATCATCCAAGCCCATGACTATAAGAGCAATGTCCTGGCATGTTGCGTCCGCAGATTGCATCCGAGCAGTTTGGTGACGATGCTCCACGGTTGGACCGATATGTCTGGACGCATGCCGCTCTACAAGCGAATCGATCAATTCTTTCTTCGCTTCTTCGAAACGCTGATATGTGTCTCTCGCGATCTTGTGGATGAGTGTCGGCGTCTTCGCATTCCCGACGAACGATTGCATCTGGTTCACAACGCTATCGATGTCGAGCATTTCCAACGACGCATGGATACTTCAACGGCAAAGGGAGCGATACAGGCCAGGCCTAACCGCTTTCTGATAGGGAGTGTCGGTCGATTGTCGGAAGAGAAAGGATTTGACGGCCTGATTCGCGCGGTCTCGCGACTGCAACATCAGGGGCTTCCACTGGATTTGTGGATCGCTGGTGAGGGGCCCGAGCGAGAACGACTGGCGCGCCAAATTGATACCTGTGCCGAACCGGGTTCGGTTCGTCTGCTGGGGCAACTGAAGGATCCAATCCCCTTCTATCAAGCGATGGATCTGTTCGCGCTCAACAGTATTCGCGAGGGACTTCCGAATGTGCTCCTCGAAGCCATGGCAATGGAAACGCCAGCCCTGGCGACTCGCACTGGTGGAGTTGCCGATTTGATCGAAAACGGACGCACCGGATACCTGATCGAGCCGGCCGACAGCGAACAACTCCTGGACTCGCTTCGCCGTGCGACCGCGAATCCGGAGGCGGGAGTGGCGATGGCAAAACGGGCCCGATCCCGAATTGTCGAGGATTTCGGATTCGGCTCGCGAATGCGGAAAATCGCAGCGATTTACAGGAAAACCCTTGAAATAAGGGGTGGCTTGTGAATCGACGCATGGTGGGAAAATCTTGATCCCCCACCAAAAAATCAGTTGCGCAGCACCCCCAGACCAACTAGACTGTACAGTACTTCCAAACTACCCAAGCATCACAAATCATCGCTTAGCCGTCATGTTTCCTCGCTCCATCCTTCGATTACTAATGAGCCTGCTCACGCTGGCTTGTTTGGGTTCGACTGGATCCGCTGCGGTTCAATGGGAGCTTTCATGGGAATCGACCGAGGAAACGGTCTCGATGGCACCGCCAATTCACGAGGATGGTCGTGCTCCAACCATGGATCAGGATGATTACTCTTCGAATTCGATGGATTCGCAACCTGCTTTCAGTGCAGCTACAGGGGCTCCCTGTCTTCTGGAAGCAAGATCGTTTGATGTGCGAGTTGGCGAAGAGTCCCTGGATGCAATAGAAATCTCGGGCAAGGTGATCCGCGTTCCATGGCGAAGCTTTAAGGTGCCCATTTAGTATTCAACGTTCGTGTTGAATTCTGAATGTTATTTCCTTTTGCACCATGAGTTTTCTATGAGATCACTAATAGTTTTGTTTGGCTTGTGCGCCACATTGCTGGGCACAATCACTGAGTCGAGGGCTGCGGCCTTTGGCAGCTCGATTATGAACGCCTCGAATGTACGTTTGCAGTACTTCAACGGCACCACGTGGGTAAACGCATCGAACACGCAGGCCACGCTCTTCGGAAGTGTTGTTACCTCGCAATCCACAGCGACCCTGGGAGCTCTCAGTCAAAGCTCTGGCTTGGTAACCGGTTTGAACGCACCGCAGTCGTTCGTCAGCCCAAGTATTGCAGCACCACCGGAACAAGGGTCTCTACCTCTGACCGGTTTAGGTCCGTCAGGCGTCAACAGCTTCGCTCGGGGAGATACGTTCGGTACGGGGACCACCATCATCGGAGGGAGTCTCTCAACCGCGACTCTCGCCGAGCTGAACGCAGTAGGAGCGGATGCCGGATTGGCCAACGGCAACGTTGGTGGTACCAGTATCTTCCAGGTCAACGTTGCCCAGGGTGGTCAATATCGATTGGCTTTCGATGGTAGCTTGGCCATGCAGGCAACCGGTGATGGATTCGCGAACAATTCATTCCGCGTACAAGTCAACCAGTCGCAAACTGGTGGTGCGGTATCTATCGATTACGCCGACCCATTGCTCAACCGTTCGCTGAATGGTTCTGGTACTGTGAATGTATCGACCAGTTTCTTCAGCCCATCTGTGGTTCTGGAGGCAGGTCCGATTGCAACATTCACCATCACCCAAAACTCGACAGCTGGCGCGACTGTGATTCCCGAACCGAGTTCCATCGCGATCTTCGGTTTGATGTCCTTGGGTTCTCTTGCCGCTTGGCGTCGTCGCCGCTCGGCAGAAGGCAACAAGGCATTGATCTAGTAACAAGAAGTCTTCCCTGACCAACCTAGGTCAGGGCACAGCATAGCAACATGAAAAAGGCCGACGGTTTCCCCGTCGGCCTTTTTGTTTGCCCAGCGAAGCTTGATCCAGGACTCTTGCGTTATGGGATTCCCCTCACGATCGATGGACCGATCCATCGAGTCAACCAAACGGGAATCCGTTTCCATATCTGAATCAGTGCGCGGTTGGTCGGAGATTCGGGACGCATGTCGCTTGCGGATCCGCGACGAACGTAGTACTGCCATACCGATGGATGAGGTACCGCATTCCATTGAGCTTTGAAGCGAAACGTATTGCTCTCTTTCGAGCTTCGACCAAAGTCGAATACCCCGCTTCCCTGGTCGATCGCGCGCATCAGGAGTTGCTGGTACATCCACATATTCACCCCCGTGGAGTTGTGCGATCGAAGACTGCTGGCGCTCGGGACTTCGGTGACTCCACGCTGATGAACGAGCAGCGCTGCCGCCAACGGCTTTCCATGGAGCTTTACAACGCACAGTTCCGCTGTACCAGAGAAGCCCTTTAGGATACTACTGAAAAGCTTACGGGAGACGACCGGTGTGCCGAGATCCCGCATGTTGTGGGAGAATACTCGATAGAACTCCGGCAACAGGTCGAAACCTCCCCAGTCGATTTCA
>JBILVV010000570.1:0-3209 GCA_044370255.1 Pirellula sp. | reverse complement strand
CGAAGCCTGTGAAAGTATGGTGCAGTTTACTCACCTCTTCCAGATGGTACGCGGTGCCTCTAGCAGCAGCTTGAAGGGAGCCCTGGCGGGTAAGAGCCCTCGGTTAAATTCCCTGGTGATTCAAAAGACCCCCACGGCGGTGGTTTCCCCCGCCAGTGCTGGTGCTGCTTTCCGGGGTTCATCCACAGCAACCTCTCGCCAACGCCAAGGGGTCGGTGCTTCTTCAGACGGCAAGGTTTATCGCATTGAGGTTACCGCGTATCGGGCCAAGAGCGTCAAGCCGGTTTCTCAGTTCCGCCGTTCTAATCAGGTTTACCTGGTGCCCTTTGATCAGCTCTCTACTACCTACCAACGCATTCACCGTCAAGGTGGAGTGATCGCTAGCATTAGCGCTGTGTAGCGAGATTTCATCGCCAGTAGATCGAGTCCGAGTGCTGCTCCTGCCGCCTAGGGTGAGGCTAGTGCCTGAAGTTATTGCTTTAGTCAACCTCAGAGGTTGTTTGAAAAGGGTTGTCCCAGGTATAGTTTGCTGCCAAGAGACAGCAAAAGCGCTGAATTCTGAGGGCATTAGCCTACTCAAAAGGTATAGTCTGAGACGCTCTTTGGCTTTTCAAACAACCTCTCAGTTCTAGGCCTAGATTAGGTGAGCTTGTCCAAGGAGACGTGCTTGACTCGATCTACTTTTCTGCTAAATCAGTTCTGGCTAAATCAGATCCTTTGAAAGTTTCTTAGTAGTTTCAGGAGATAGGTATTCATGGCATCCCCAATGATTCTTGAGTTGTGGCCTGTTAGTGGGTCGGAAGATGTTCAAACCATTATCCGGGCGGTTTACAAACAGGTCTTGGGCAATCCCCATGTAATGGATAGCGAACGGTTAACCGCAGCCGAGTCTCAGTTGGCAGACCGTTCCATTACAGTGCGAGATTTTGTGCGGGCTGTAGCTAAGTCTGACTTCTATCGCGATCGCTATTTCCACTCTTGTGCCCCCTATCGCTTTGTGGAATTAAATTTTCTGCATTTGTTGGGACGAGCTCCTCAAGATCAGCGGGAAGTGTCTGAGCACATTGTTCGTTGCGTAGCCGAAGGCTACGATGCTGAGATTGACTCCTATGTCGATACCGACGAATATCAAAGCGCCTTTGGCGAAAACATTGTGCCTTACTATCGCGGCAGAATGAGTGAAGCCAATCCCAAACAGTTGGGCTACAACCGTATATTTGCTCTGGACCGGGGACCGGCCCAGGTGGATAGCAGTGTTAAGGCATCACAACTGGTGGGTGCCATTGCCGGAAATTCCGCTAGCGTCATTAAACCCTCTACGTCCACGGTGATTGGTTCGGGAACCGAAAAGCGGTTTAAGATTTTGGTGAGTGGGTCTAAGTTTGATAGCCCCCGCCGCCTCAGCAGCACCGAGTACATTGTTCCTGGCAGCAAGATGACCCCCCAAATCCAGCGCATCCAGCGCACGGGGGCAAAAATTGTCAGCATTACTGAGATTGCGTAGTTAATTTTTGGCCTGGTGGTCTTTGACCATCAGGCCTGTTTAGAGATCTGAATTTACCTACTTTTTCAACACCACTTTACTTTTTTCCTTTGAGGGGAACTCTGCTATGTCTCTCTGGCTTGATAATGTTGATGCTCTAGAGCTACGCCCCAACCTAGGCGAAGATGATTTGCAGCTGGTCATTCGAAGCGCCTATAAACAGGTCTTGGGCAACATTCATCTAATGGAGTCGCAGCGGCTCATCAGCGCTGAGTCGCAATTGCGAGATGGCAGTATTACGGTTAGGGGGTTTGTGCGGGCGATCGCTCAATCTGATTTGTATCGCGCTCTATTTTTCGAGACATCTTCTTCCTACCGCTTTATTGAATTGAACTTTAAGCATTTGCTTGGTCGCGCCCCTCAGGATCAAACTGAAATTGCCGAGCATGTCGCTCTCTACATCAATCATGGTTACCGCGCCGAGATTGACTCCTACATTGATAGTAGTGAATACAATGGGAGCTTTGGGGAAAATATAGTGCCCTACTGCCGTGGCAGCCAAACTCAAATGGGGGTTAAAAATGTTTGTTTCAACCGCACATTTGCCTTGTATCGGGGCGATGCCACCAGTGACTCTGGAAAATCATCAGCCCTAACCAGTGATGTAGCGGGGAATTTCTCCACTAAGATTGTTACCCCAGCTACACGCTCAGGTGCTTACGCCAACACAGGTAAGCGGTTCCGCATTAGCGTGACTAAAGCTAGCTATGGGGCTCGGGTCACCCAGAGCAACACAACTTTTGAGGTTGGTTACGCCCAGTTGTCTCAGAAAATCCAGAATATTCAAAAGACTGGTGGCAAAATTCTTCAGGTTGCCGAAGTCGCTAATGCCTAGTCATTGAAGGCATTAGTTTAGCCAGAGAGCATCGTGCCGACAGAATTGTTTGTGCGATGCTCTTTAGGCCTAGGCTGCTAAGCACTAGTGCCCTAAGGAACAGTTTGGAAAGGCTTGCCGTGGGAGACTAAAATCCTTTCTTTTTAGCCAGCACCCTGGCTAGGGAGCAGAGCTTTAAGTTTCATGCTACCGTTGAGTTCCTAAACTGAAATTGCCCGGACTATGGCACAGGGCACCGCGCTTAGCTCACTCCACAGGTAAGTAGTGATGGATATCCAGGAGTTTGTTCAACGATCCATAGGGCAATGGCGCTCCCAACGAAGCGCCCACCATTTGGCCTTTAGCCATTTTGAAGCCATTGAGTCAGTCATCGAGATCGTGGCGTTATCTTGCGAAGACCCATCAGTTATAGACCTCTGTAAGACCTACGATATTGATGCGCAAAAAGCAGTATCCCCGTTTCGCATCAGTTGGGAAGGACAGTCTGACTGGGATGAAGGGGCAGAGATGCTAAAGGGTGCTTCCATCTTAGTGCCTGTTCCAGATCCAGTTCAGCCAAATCGCGGCAAGCTTTTGCGCGACCAGGGTTATGCAGAAACCATGGCCGCCGCAGGGGACTATCACCTGACCGGAGATGAAACATTTGTGCTGATCACAGCCTACGATCGCGCCGCCGCTGAGGAAAAGATTTGGTTCGTTAACCCCAATGTTCGTTGCCGGGTCTCACTGATCAAAACCAGTGCTGGTACTGGGGTTGTCACCGCCTCATTTTCCTCTGAAATTCGCCAGTAACGGGCTCTTTTTGTCGGCAAAAAATATTCCCTATGATCG
>JBILVV010000131.1:0-11505 GCA_044370255.1 Pirellula sp. | reverse complement strand
GGTCGGATTTTCGACGCCATCGAGAGGAGTCCATGCGTTGGAGTCTACCCAACCGGGAAGCGATCGAGTTTGCTCCCCTTTCTCATCGGATAAACTCCGCAACTGTGCCGATACACTGGTCCATGGTCCTCGGTTGATCGAGATTTGCTGTTCGATCGTTGCACCCGGCAAGTCGTCTGCGATGCGGGCCGCGAGAGGAACCAACTCCTCTGGCGAAATGATCCATGCCTGCTCGGGGCGTGGCGGCACATCCCAGAGCGTTCCATCGGTCGCCATCCAACCCACGGCTGGACGATGATCCGATGCCGTGTTGAGTTCATGGGTAGGACTAAAGGTGTTTTCGATTGGCTCGTCGCTATCGGGCATGTTTGCCTTGAGCTTCAATCGATAACGCATGTCCGCATCGCTGCGCCACGGGAAACTCCATACAGATTGATCTTTTGCATAGGTGAGAGATACAGTCTCTTGCTCACCGCTATCGAGTTTCTCTACGTTCGCGTTCGCAGATATTAGTGGTAAAGATGGTTCAAAGCCGACTTCGATTTGAGAATCGGCCAGTGCGGTGATCGATCCACGTTCGCCAACGATTTCCGAGGGTGGCAAACCGGTGTATTCCGGGAAATGGATTCGATGCTTGAAGCGAGCAACTCGCGGACGGGGGGTGGGGCGGATTGTTCGCCAACTGGTCCTTCCATCACCCGCCGCAAATCGATACTCGATCGAATCGGTACCGATGAGGAGGGAACAGACAAATCGGGCTGGCGATTCATCGATACGAATCATCTTTTCCAATTTCGTTCCGGACGCGGGCTTTCCATTCGCAGCGCGCCATTCCATCGATGCTTCCTGAGCCGCGGTACCGGACAACTGAATCTCAAACTCGACCGCTTGATTCTCGGGAACGACGGAGACCGGTCGCGATGGTTTGACGACTTCGATGCGAGTGCGCGATAGTCGCTCTAAATCCGCAAAGGGAATCAACGCCCGTCTGAGCCGCTGCGGCATGTCCAAGCGTGAAAAGAAACATAGCCCCACGATCGCGAGGCAACTCGCAAGCGCTGCCAGGCAGGGGCCTCGAACCGTCGACCAGGGAAGCAGATCGCGAATCGAATGCTCTCGGAGCGCGTGAGCGACTCTGCCTTGCAGGGCAACCAAAAAGTCACCGCTGAAGTTCCTGGCACTCTCCTTCACAGAGCTCAATTCCACACAGGCCAACAACTGCTCGCGCATCTCCGGACAGATCGACTCCGCATCGGTGGCAACGCGAGTCAATGGCCGACGAACCCAAGGTTGGAGCAATCCATACGCAATCCCCAGCGCCAAGGCTGAAATCTCAACGCAGATCGTGCATGTCCAACGCCAAGGATCCGAAATGATTCCGATGGCATCCAAGACCATGATGACCGATGCACCTGCCAGGAGCGCGAGACCACCCAACGAAAGTCCTTGAAGGAATAACAGCCATGATTGTCGTGCTTCGAAGCGACGCAGCCACCCTTCGATCGACGACATGTTGCGAGGCGTTCGATCCTCAGGTTTGGGCAAAGACGTTACTGTTGTGGCGCTGCTCATCAGATCAACCCCGCTCGCTTGCGTAGAAACCACTCCAAAGACAACATCGCAACAACTGCGATGAACCATGGAAAACTCTGCCATAATGGCCAACGCGACTCCTCGATTTTACCCGATTGCTTGGGCCGCAGGAGATCGCTGAGTTTTTCTCGATTCGCTTCATCGAGATACGCCCCACCGGTTTGCTGAGCGATCTGTTCCAGCAGGGAAACATTCTGCGCGAGGGATTGCATCTCGGCAGTTGCAGGTGCCTGCACCAGGAGATCGCTCTGCCATGGGATGTTTTCCACGGGAATACCAGGAACCTCGAGCGAGATGCTGAACTTCCCTTCAGGCATCGGAGGAGTGGCACCTGCATACATGCCCGAACCGGCCGGAAACTCGGCAAGCGGAATACTGTCCACGCGTTTCCCGTCTTGCTGAATCACTGCGTATACCCTCGCACCGCTCAGCGGGCTACGGTCGGTATCTTTGAGCAGTGCGCGGATAGGGATCATCGCGCCGACTTCACAAGTTCTATCGCCGGTATCCAAGGCTGCGAATTCATTCTCCATTGCGAAAGGAGATTGCATGCTCCACTGTGTGATCTGACTCCAGAAACGTTGATGGTACAAATCGGCGACGTTGTACCGCCATCGCCACGACTCATCGTTGGCGACATAGACCACTTTCCCTTGGCCAAAGGTACGCATCACGATCATCGGGATGGGTTCGTCGGAGTTGGTTCGGCCGACAACGAATACTTCCGCTCCGGGCTTCTCGGTGACCTTTCGGGCAACGCGAGGAGCCGGAAAGGTCGACCACAACTTCAAATTCGATTCCTCATCGGCTTCGAATGCAAATGCTCGTTCTCCCCAAGCAACCTGCGCTAATTCCAAACGCCGAATGGACGCCGAAGGGTCCGTAGCCCCCAAGCTCACAGGCAGCCACTCGAGTTCCACGCGTGATTCTTCGTTGGTTTTATCCCGACCGCTGTCGATGCCGATGAATCCGGCTCCCGACTCGGCGATGTGATCGGCAACCCAGCGTTCTTGTGCGTCATTCCATGCTTGAACACTGTCCATCGAGACGATCAACACATCGAACGGAAGCAACTCCTCGCGGCTAGCGGGAAACTTGCGTTCCTCAAAATCACCAGGCCCCATGATCGCATCGACTTCCCATGCCGAATCCCGCTCAAAAGCGTTCTTGATGTAGCGAGATTCCCAGCGACCTCGGCGATCCATCACGAGGACTCGATTGCGCCGCGTCACTCCCCACAATGACGATGCCCAAACATTATTCATCGCCACGGCATCATCCTGTTCCATATCAAGTTCAAAATCCAAATCGAGCGGCACCGATCCCTTCGCGCTGGAGATATCATCGCTGCCACTTTCAAACAGTGACTTGCCATCAACGCGATAATCGAGGGTTCGCGTCGGCGATCCATCCGCGGTCAATGCTTGCGACCAAAGGACCTTGCCGTTTCTCGATATCGTAAATCGATATGGGGTTTGATCAGGAAGTTGTTGTTTGATCGTTGCCGTTCCTTGGAAGACATCGGTTGCCAGGATCGACTTCGGATGATCGACACCGAGCATCGCCAGATCATTCGGTTCATCGGTGCGGCCCAATCCCAAGGCAAAGATCGGAACCTTGCGATCTCGCAAGCGATCGGCAACATCGGCGATGGCAGATCCCGAGTTCGACTGGCCATCGCTGACTAACACCACGGCCGCTGGTGTGTTTCCTCCGCGAGCGATCGCATCCATCGCTTCGCCGATCGCCGTGGTTCGGCCATCGCTCTTGAGTTCCACGCGAATTGGGGCATCGGGCAATTGATTGTTTGAATCCCAAACCGTCCTCAACCCCGTCGAATCGGCTTCAGAAGAACCAAACCCCATAACTTGCACATGAAAATTCGGCCGGATACCCGCTAACCATCCCGATCGTTCTCCATCACCCTGCAACCAATCGGCGACTCGCGCACTTCGGTGCATCGATTTGTTATGATCTTCCAACAGCATGCTTGCGGATTCGTCGATCAACACGACGATATCGGCGAGGCTGCCAGTGAGCCATTGGCGGCTGAGGATCGGGCCCGTCAGCATAGCGAACATCAATGCGACAGCAATCGCGCGCAGCGTTGGAAGGACGATGGGCCAGGGACGGGGCAGTCCACGCGTTTCTCTTCGATACCACCACCAGATCCATGCGGCAGCGACGATCGCGAGGACGGCTCCGAGCCAGGGTGCGAGGATCCCTTCGAAATGAATGCGAGTCAAGCTGCACCCCGCGAGGCATTGGTCGGTGGGGATTGGTCCGCAGTATTCGGAAGCGACGCGGACCGCTTGGGCTGGAAGGATTGCTGCAAAGCCATCTCTGCAAGAACCAAACCGATCAGCAGGACCCAACACCAGAACCAAAGTTCACGACCGCTCCAGCTGTTTCTCAGTAGCGACATCCACTGCTCGGAGGAAGAGGCGTGGGATGCGTTGACTCGTTTCGCCAAATTCGCGAAGCCATCCGCTGCCATGGTTTCGCAAACGAGTTCTTGTCCTCGATCTATTGGCGAAGTATCGATCATCATCTTGCGAACGCTTGAGCCGATGCGAGCCTGCACAACGCCGATCGATCGCGGCGCATCGATCTCGGAGATGCCGTCGATCTTGCCGCTCGCCTCTCCGCTGTTTTGCTTGTATCCGGTCCGCTTGAATACAGCATTCGATACCAGTCCCTCGTTCTGTCGCCATTCGACGACAGTGTCAGGCTGCGGTGCAACCTCTTGCGTTGTCGCACCTGCATCGTGTTGGTTATCCTTCCACGCTTCCACCCAGCGCTGTCCTGGCTCGGTGGACCGCCATCCCATCGGAGTGCGCGCTGCGAATATCAGGAGCTTTTGCATGATCGGTAGATAGGCGGGACGCGACGGGAAATTGCTGTCCCCATCATCGCAACTCGAGGTCATCCACAGGCATCGGCCGTCGCCGACTGGATAAGAGATGATCCATGGCTGGCCGTCTTCGAACTGAAAACCGATGGTTCCGGATGGGTCGCTATCCTCGAACCCCTGGCGATGACGAAACTGGATTGAAGAGATCGACTCCATCACCTGCGGTGCAAGCTCGAAGAACGGTGTATCGGATTCTGAGAAACCACCGCTCCACTCGGCTCTCGGCAGCAACTTGCCAGGGCGCAAACCTCCCTCGGAAATCATTTCCCAAATGTTGTAGCGATCGACTTGAACGCCATCTCCCAAAGCAAACAATGCTCCTCCTCCCTTTTCAAGGAACGAGCGAATCCACTTGCGATGCTGAGGGGATAAGTCGGGAACATTGCAGCAGACGATAAGATCATGCTCTTTCAGGATTCCTTCGTCCCATCCGTTGGAATCCACGACGCGTGTTGCGAAGGCGTCTCCAGGCAATCCTTGTAGCAATGCAAACGGAGTCAGCGCATATCGCAAGAAGTCCGACTCGCTCTTCATCGCTTCCGGACGACGCGCACCATCGACGAGCAGGACTCTTATCGGAGACGCGACTCGCATCACTCGAGTCATCGCATTGTCGGCGGGGGTACGGTCCTGATGATCCGCATTGACACGCAACTCGATGTCGCCATGGCTTTGAGGCACCCACCGAAATCGCGTGCTCAACGTGGAACGGGGTGGCACCGTCAATGACTGAATCTCGATCTCTTCATTATCTGCAGCCAGACGCACCGGAATCTGCTGAGGCGACTCGGAATAGTTTTGAACCGTAGCGGTGACTGTCAACGGCGCGCCAACTGTGGCAATGCGAGAGGCGATCTCCATCGTCTTGATAGCGATGTCCGAAGTTGGGCTTTCATCCACAGGGTTCTTGGCAACATTCAGGAACGACCACGGGACCGGAACGGTCTGACGGGCCAGCATGGGCTCGATTTCGCTCAAACGCGCATCTCGATCCCCGCTCCAATCGGAGAGTGCGAAGTCCGAAACCACGAGCAGATGCCGCTTGGCCTGTGTCGTTTTTTGCAACCATTCCAATCCTCGTTCGACTCCTAATCGCACATCGAGTTTCCCTGCATACGTAGTCTTTTGCGAGAGTTGTTCAAGTTCCTTTCTCCAAGTCGTGGGATCCAAATCGGAGCGGACTTCCAGTGGCGTACCGGACAGCACCATGCAAATTGCGCTTCCGCTGGGCAGTTGATCTGCGATATCAGACAATTGCTGACACGCTGACTGCCAACGGGTCTTCGTTGGATTTTGTCCTAGGTCATCGATGCTCTGCATGGAGAGTGAATCGTCGAGTATGACCGCGAGCGCCATCGCGTTGGCTGTTCCGGAGTCTCGCCAGGAGAGGATGATCGGCCGGGCCATTGCGAGAGCGAGCATCACGGGGATCAGACAGCGAATGAGCAGCAGGAGCAATTGCTTCCACTGGATGCGGCGTGCGTTGACGCGAACGGACGTTTCCAGAAATTGCATCGCCCCCCAGTCGATAGTAATGTACCGACTGCGATTGAGCAGATGGATAATCAATGGAATGCTGAAAGCCATTCCGCCGAGTGCGAGAATCGCATTGAGAAACGTCATGCGGAACCTCGACTCGCGACATAGGAAGCTACTACATCGCTAAAGGATTCCGAGGTTCGCACCGGAATCAAATCGATCCGATTCCGCTGACAGCCGTTGCGAAGTTGCGATTCAAACCCTTCGAAGTTGCGCAAGTACGTACTTCGCAATGAGGCGGGGTCGACCAGCATCTGTTGATCGCTGCGTTCGAGCGATCGAAACATCGTCCGATTTTGAAACGGAAAATCGACTTCATCATCGTCCAGGATTTGGAAGACGACCACTTCTTGATGGTTGCCCCGAAGGACCCCAAAGTTCTGAACGATCGACTCGACATCGCCAAAGCAATCGGACAGTAAGACCACCAATCCACGACGGCGGCAGATCCCGAGTACTTCCTGGAACGTCGTACCAAGATCGGTTTCTCCTCGGCACTCGGAACTCGCCAAGGACTCCATCAGTGCTCGCAGGTGACTGGCTCGGGATCGTGCGGGAACATTGATGCGCACCTTGGTGTCGAAGCTGACCAACCCTACCGCATCTTGTTGCGTTGCAAATAGATATGCAAGGCAGGCGGCGAGGCGAACTGCGTAATCGTGTTTGCTCTGGCCATTGCTGCGGGACCCCGAGTATCGCATCGAGTTGCTTTGATCGACGACCAACGTTGCTCGGAGGTTCGTTTCATCTTCGTACTGCCGGATATACAGGCGATCGGTTTTACCGAAGACTTTCCAGTCGATCGAGCGAATCTCATCACCATGCACATAGGGCCGATGTTCTTTGAAATCGACGCTGGATCCGATATGACGAGAGCGATGCATGCCGCCACTCAAGCCTTCGACGACCCCGCGTGCGAGCCATTGGAGTTGGGATACGCGAGCGATATCTTGAGGCTTGAGCCAACGAAACAGGGGATGGGCAAGCAAGGGTAGACCTGCTGGAGTTTGGCCAGTGCGGTTATCGAGCTGGGACAATCATCGGGCTTGTCCTCTCTATGATACTGTCTTGCGCTCTATTTTTCACGCAGCATGCGGGTTTTCACCCCGTCAAAGAGCAGGCCTCATCGATGGCCTTGCACAGTCGCGGGAGCGTTGCTGTCGAGAGTCCGGCAACATTGATCCGTCCCGTGCCAACGATGTAGATTCCCTTGTCATTCTTCAGCCAATCGGCCTGCATCGCGTTGAGTCCCGTGTAGGAAAACATCCCTTTTTGCGATCGCAGAAACGAAAAGTCCCGCCCCAGGCTTTGCATCCCATCGATAAAGGAATTGCGCATCGAGGCGATTCGCGATCGCATGGCATCGACCTCTCCCTTCCACATGGCTGTCAGTTCGGTGTCGCCCAAGATCGTGGCTACGATCGATTCGCCGTGACGAGGTGGATTGCTGTAGTTGGTTCGTATTGAGGTCCGCATTTGGCTGAGTACGGCAGGGGTAGATGCGGAACTGGCACTGACCATCAGCAGGGCACCGACTCGCTCCGAATAGAGTCCGAAGTTCTTCGAGAACGAGCTACAGATGACCATCTCGGGATGATGGAGCAGCAGGGTGCGCAGAGCATCGCAGTCTTCGGCGAGTCCATCTCCGAATCCCTGGTAGGCAAAATCCAGCCATGGGATCATCTTCTTTTCCGCCATAAGTTCCGAGATAGCTCGCCATTGTTCGGGAGTCGGATCGATCCCGGTCGGATTGTGGCAGCAGACATGCAAGCATACAAAATCGCCGGCCGCTCCTCGCTCGCTCAGGTCCTTCAGCATACCCTCGAAGTCGAGGCCGGTTCGATCTTGATTGAGATAGGTATACAGATGCGGATGCATGCCCGCTGCCTGAAACACGGCGATGTGGTTGGCCCAAGTCGGGTTGCTGATCCAGATGCGAGTATTCGGGAAATGACGCGCTATCGTGTCTGCACCTGCGCGTAGGGCACCGGTTCCACCAGGAGTGTGAGCAGCGGCAACGCGAGCGGGATCCACCGAGTCACCGAGAACAACGTCGATGACTGCTCGATTGAAGTCTGCACCACCTTCGATCGGCAAATAGCTCTTCGTCTTTTGGGTGTCGATGATCCTGCGTTCCGCTAATCGCACCGACTCGAGAATCGGTGTTCGTCCCTGCTCATCCTTGAAGACCCCGACCGTCAAATTGATCTTCTCGGGGCGTGAATCCTTTTCGAAAATTTCGTTGAGTCCGAGGATGGAATCGGGCGGTGCGACAGGAATGTGCTCGAACATTTCAATGCAGCAATTAAGGAAACGGGAAAGGTCTTTGAACGTCGACTGGAGGTTAATCGCAAATGGCGAAAAAGACGAGGGCAAACAAGTTGCAATGCGAAAAATGTGCCCACCTGCCACAATGGATGACCGATAGCATCCTATCAACCGAGCATGCTTTGCAGCGAATTTGCCTCGGTGACAGACATGTGCTTCGGTGCACTAACTTGTCAAATTTTTACGGTTTCTCCATTTTCGACCTAACCTCTCGGTACAGGACTTCAATGATGAGGAAATCTTGGCCCAAGTTCCCGGAGGTAGTCTTCTGTTGGGAAATCATCTGAGACAGTTCGTCAAGCAGACTTTCGCTCTTCTCCGTATGAAGAAGTTTATGTTCCGCGAGTGCCTCGAGGGCGAGATTCAATCCGTGGATGCTCGGTGCGGGATTCGTGGATTCGGCCGCTGCCGCATAGAAATGGCCGCGATGCCTCCACTGGGGTTCACCATTTTGGTCCACCAGTCGCAGGTAGGCTTCATGAACGAGAGCGATCGGTTGCAATGAATTTCCCGATGGCTCGCGACTCAATTCATGTTCAGCCAACCGACGAAGATCATCATAAACCAGAGACAATAACTCCTCCGCCGCTGATACGTCTCCCTCTTCGACTCGCAGCAGGATCGGATCTGCGTGACGCACTGCCGCTCGCTCATTGAGGCACCCAATTCAAACTCAAGTCAACCGTGCTCCCGTATGATCGAATGTTAGGGATATCACCGAAATTACTTGAGCGTCGTTAAATACTCGATCAGGTCGAGAAACTCGGTCGGTGCAACTGTGACTCCGAGATTTTCGGGCATGCTGCTTTGCAACGACTGCTTTCGCTCGGCGATGTCGTCTGCTTTATTGAGCGTCCGCGTTTTGCCTTCCGGAAGCGAGAGAGTCAACTCGGTATCGGTCTCCTTAGCCACGAAGCCGATGAGTACTTCATCGTCGCTGGTGCGCACCTGCTCGCTGATGTATTTCTGATCCATCTTGGCGCTCGGCTCGACAATCGACTCGATCAGATCATGTCGATTCAACCGGACCGCTACTTGGGTCAATTCCGGCCCAAACTGGTAGCCTTTGTCTCCAACCTTGTGACAGTTCGCGCAAACACGTGCAAAGACCTGCTGACCGTTTTTTGCGTTGCCTCGCAACGATTCAAGGGCCGCATAGGCATTGTTGCGAGCTACCTGTTTGCTTGTCTCAGCGGGCTGCACCAACAATTTGATATGTTTTTCAGCGGCGATCCCAGGGCCATTCGATGCGAGGAAACGATCGACCGCTTCGATTCCCTTAGGACTCTTCTTTGCGAGTTCTCCCGACTTGTACATTGGCTCCCAAGTAGACTGCGTTGCTGCGATCGCGTGTTCTGCAATATACGACAACCAAGGATCCATCGGATTTTCAACGATCTTTAGCAAGGCATCGACGCTCGCCTCCGTCTGAAAATAGCTCAATGCACGCACTGCTTCGGCGCGTACTCTTGGATGGGGATCGCTACCAGCACGCACAATTCGTTGGAACGCATCGGGGGCAACGCGACTCAAATCGCTCCAGACATGCACAGCCGCAGATCGGGCTCGCGGATCGGCCGATGCACCGATTTGCTCCATCAGCGCATTGTCGATTCGATGATGCGTTTGGAGCACCCACATCGCTTCGCATAGCAACAGATCCCGTTGCGGGTCGGTCTTCGAAATCATCGGCCACCAAGCTGCCACGGCTTTAGAGACCGAAGCCGGATCACGATCGGACAACTCGCGTCGCACCCTTGCTCGTGTGCGAGGCTCAAATTCACGCAACTGCTCAAGCAGTTCTTGCTCGCTCTTACCGAACTGGACGACCGGTTTAACCAGCGGTCGATCTTTGGCAATCAATCGATAGATTCGTCCCCGCACATGGTCCCGATTCGGATCGCGCTGCGAGTACTGCATATGTCCGATAAGAGCATTGCTCCAGTCTCCGAACCAGAGAGCTCCATCCGGGCCAATCTGCGGGTCCGCAGGCCGGAAGTTCTTATCGCTCGATCGAATCAAATCGTCCGGAGTCCCATCAGCTCGCATGATCCGTTTGCCCGCGAACCCCGCCTCATCGTCTCGTATCTCAAAGCGCGGCATCCCATTCATGTTGATGACGCAAGCATACGTTAGTTGCCCCTGCATGCTGTCCGGGAAGTGCCGTGACCAAATCAATTCGTTCCCTAAAGCAGGCCGCATCCCTTGGTTGTCGAAAATCGGATTCAAACCTCGCCGTGGACCGATTTGATTGCCGGACAATGCGGTTGCCCAATGTTGCTGAGCATTGGTGCCATCCCCTACGATCCCTTGCCCCCATGGCTCAAACATCATGCACCACGGATTGCCGTAACCGGGAGTCGTGAACCGTGAAATTTCAAATGTCTTCGGATCGAATACATAACCTCCTGCCGCGCCCGACCATCGCTTGGGCCCCCAAGGGGTCTCGAGGGTGGTGCTCATCGCGACTCCTTCAAGCATGTGAAGTAGTCCGCCATGGGAATACTCGAAAGCACCAATCGTGTGGTGTGTATCATCCGTCCCCCAACCATCGAGATACTCAACTACTTGATCGGCTCGATCGTCACCATCCGTATCTTTCAGCCAAATCAATCGCGGTTGGTCGACCACCAACACGCCACCGTTGAAGAACTCAAATCCTGTAGGACAGTGCAATCGATCATAGAAGACTTTGGAGCGATCTGCCTTCCCGTCGCCATCGGTATCTTCGAGAATCAGGAGTCGGTCGTTTGGTCGTGAATCACCTGGCCGCCACTGAGGATACGTAGGCATGCATGCCACCCACAATCTGCCTCGGTTGTCGAAGTTGAGTTGTACCGGCTTGGCAAGCTCGGGAAACATCGTTTCGTCTGCGAAAAGCTTGATTTCCAAACCATCAGGGACTTGCGTGGCTGCGATGAACTCATCGGGCGATAGATAGCGAAGTTCCTTGGGTTCCGAGTAGCTTTGAGTCGGTGTGCCAAACCGGGTGGGCGGGACGATCAAGGCTTCGGTCGCTTGATCATCGATCTTTGGCATCGGCCCTCCTGCTGCGACGGCCCATATCGCTTTGTCACGCACCTCAGTCATTTGTCGAATCTTGTTGTACTCGCGAGGAAACGTCTCATGAT
>JBILVV010000509.1:0-3242 GCA_044370255.1 Pirellula sp. | reverse complement strand
CAGCAGATGCGGTGTCAATTGGCTGAACGTCGTCGACCAGCCGCCGCGCGACTGAGCGACCAGCCACGCGTTCAATTGCTGTTCGAAATTACCTGGCTCCGGAATCGCCAGTACTGGTTTTTGCAGATAAAAAGCTTCTCCGACCAGTTGATTGCCCGCCGTGCTGACCAAGCAATCGCAGGTCGCAAGATCTCGAACGAATCCCTGATCACTCACAGCCCGGAACTCGATATTGCCTTGATTCGGTTTTTCCCCCAATCCATAAACGATTGCGGGACGACCGCTCGCTTGCAAAGCGTGCCATAACGAGTCGGGCGCGTGCCGTCTTATATAGACCAAGATATGCCCTTGCGATGGGCGAGGATAGCTGCCGGCATTGATAATGCCATTTCGAAGCAATACTCCGATTCGAGGAATCGCTTCAGTACCTGGACGGGGAGGAAGATGAAAGAACGAACTGACCGCTTCGCCTACTTGCCCCGAATAGAACAGCGGAATGGTCGATCTCAAGAACCAGCCTCGCCAACGAAAGGATACCGGCATCGATTGAAAACTGCTGACACTCAAAAAGTGCTGATGATCCAACGAGATCCAAGGGATCCCCACTTTTCGAGCTGCTCTTGGAAGGATCGGTTCAAAGTCGGTGATCGCCAAGGCGGGCTCTTCGCGTTCCATCATTTCGACAAGATAGCGAACCATCGCATTGAGCTTAGCCAAGTAAGGGGCTGCGTTGATGGCGGATCGCGTGTAATCGACCTTGTGATTCCGGTATGCAAAAAAGAGGCCAGGTAATCTTCGGACACTGACCATCGGATTTCCCTGGTAACAGTCGTAAAGGTAATCGTACGCATCCCGTGCTGCCAGCAAAATGAATCGGTGTTGCGGCACCAGCATCTCGACCACGGTTTGCACCCGAGTCGCGTGACCGCGTCCTTCCCCGCACATGCTGTAAATGAGTGTGGCCATCGAACTTGCCTCCGTTTCTGTTGTGGACCCTGGAGTCCTTTCGACCTCGCTTCCAAATCCGAAATTGGCAACGTTGCCAGTAAAAAACACTCATGCTGCCTCGCTCGGGAATTGCGGACTCATCAGATCATTCACCAGACGCATCGCTCCATCGTAGGTTTCCAAAACGCAGGAACGGTGCTCGACCCAATCGCCACAGTTGAAGTACCAACCATGATGGAGTTGCTTTACATCGGGTCGATGGATGTGCCCACAAACAACACCATCACATCCATAGCGCTGGGCAAACTCCACCATGCCTCGCTCAAACGCATCGATGTGCGCGCGAGCCCGGCATATCTTCATCTTCCAATAATTGCACCAGGTTTCTCGTTGAGTTTTAGGCAGGATCCGCAACCACTGGAGCAGATCCCCCGACCGAACCAGCCACGGATAAAACCAACTCCCAAACTCCTTCGTAGGTGTTTTAGCCTCTAGGTCGAGGCAATCGAAAATGTCCCCGTGAGTTACCAAAAACCGCTCGCCGCGCAGGTTGGTATGGATCGCATAAGCTCCCGTCCGAAACGGGATGTCTCGTGACATGCCAGCTAAGGCAGAGTCGTGATTGCCTGTCAGAATGACAACTTCGGCACCGCGAGCGGCGAGCCGCTCCAACGCATGCCACAGACGTTTCGCATTCTCGGAACCGAGATCAAGAGAACAATGTAGCCCCTCGAATGTGTCCCCTACGAGATAAACATATCGGGGATCGCAAACAGCCAGAAATTCCAGAGCGGCGTCGGGTTGGGATAGTCGCCAATCCAGATGAAGGTCACTGAGAAATACACTTCGGGTCTTCTCTGGCAACAATTCCACGGGCATCCCTCCCCAGAAAACATGGCGGCATCAAATGCCTTTTTCCCTGTTACGACATAAACTGTAGAAAGATGTTGTGATCGCTTTGTTTGTGTTTGATGAATTCCCTGCGAAGAGCCCCGTTTCCTGATGGATCAACCCAACGATTATCCGCACCCGGTCGACGGAAGTATCGAGTTGCATGAGACCCACATTTCGCGAGTCTATCTCGCCGGTAGTCTTGCATACAAATTGAAGAAGGAAATCAAGACCGCATTTCTCGATTACAGCACGCTGAGCCTTCGCCAAAAAGCATGCGAGGAGGAACTTCGATTAGGGAATCGCTACGCCAAAGACTTATACATACGTGTCGTCCCGATTACCCGAGATGAAGATCGCATCGTCGTTGATGGCCACGGCCCCATCGTCGACTACGCCGTGCAGATGCATCGCTTTGCCAACGATGCCATTCTCTCGCAACGACTAGAGAAGAAACTTGTCACCTCGGACGATATTATCGAGATCGCACGGACTAGTTCCAGGTTCCATCGCGAGGCGGAAATCGTCCATGGTGATTTTGACTCTTTCGAAGAGAAGACCTTGGATTTCGCGATCGATAACTTTGATGTGATCCAATCGCAGCCCCACCCGGAGATCAAAAAGGAGATCGATTTCCTACGCGACTGGACACGCCAGGAATGGGGGAGACTTTTAGAGAAAAGTCACGATCGATATCGCGCTGGCAAAGTGCGTGAATGCCATGGCGACTTGCACTGCGGCAATGTCGTGCATTGGGCTGGTCGATGGGTCCTGTTCGACGGAATCGAATTCAACACCGACTTGACTCGGATCGATGTCATCTACGACGCAGCCTTTCTGATGATGGATCTGCAAGCCCGTGGCCGTCGCGATCTGGCTTATGTTTGGATCAATGCTTACATCGAAGAAACCGGCGATCATGATGCACTCAAAGTATTGCGATGGTATTTGGTCTACCTAGCCATGGTCCGAGCCAAGGTCGCTGCCATGCGTGAGTATCAACTGGACGATGATCCGCAGGCCAAGCAAGCGTCCTACGCAGAAGTCTCGCGTTATACGCAATTGGCCTATGAATTCGCTACCGCATCGCAATCAATAGAACTTTGGATCACCCACGGCCTGAGCGGTAGCGGAAAGTCAACGGAGTCCCTGCGGGTGATCAAATCGTTGGGTTCGATCCGTGTTCGATCCGATATTGAACGAAATCGAATGTTCGGATCTGGACATTACGATGCCAACGCAACACAAGCTACCTATCAACGCCTTCTCGAATTGGCAGAAATCATCCTGGATGCCGGCTACAAGGCGATTGTCGATGCGACCTTCCTCAAACATGATCAGCGGGCTTTATTTCATAAGCTAGCGCAACGGAAAGGAATCCCGTTTCGCATCCTCGATTGCCG
>JBILVV010000508.1:0-3246 GCA_044370255.1 Pirellula sp. | reverse complement strand
TAATGACCTAGGATGCCGGGCTGGTAGCACTGCCGGGACTCGCATCAATTATGTTGGCCTACAGTACTACCGTGGCGGTATCAATCACAACACGCTGTATGGGCACACCTTGCCAATCAATTGGAATAGAAATACGAACAACCCTGCAACTCAGCAGTATACATGCGGTGATGCTTCGTTCCGACGCGCACATATTGCAGCGAGCAGTTACCACTCGGGTGGCATCAACAGTTGCTTTGTTGATGGTTCAGTTCGCTTCATGAGCGACTCCATGTCGTTTCCAATTTGGTATGCTCTCGGCACGCGTGCAGGTGGGGAGACCGTTCAGGCCGAAGACTAGGCTGCAGCCTTCCTGTGGCATGATTTGTTTACACTTGGATGCATCATGAGTCCTTTCGTGGAAAGGACTCATGATAAGCTTCTCGACCGAAATTCTTCCGTTTGTCCCTGAAAAGGCCTTGTTCTAAGATGCAAAACCCACCGGTCCGCCCCATGTTTTTTTGGGTCTTGTTTGTCCTGTTTCCGCTGCTTGGATTCGTCGGATGTGGTGGTAGCAAGTCCGGTCCGGTTGAGGAACCATTGAGACTCGCTTTGGAGGATTTCGCTCAGTTTCTGAAGAATCTTCCTACGGACAATCTACCGCCACCAAAGGACATAGCAGCCTTCATGCCTCTAGAGCCGATGGCACCGGTAGCAGCCGAGTACTTAGTGAATGGCGAGTTGGTTTATTTTTGGGGAGCGAACTTGGCGGATGGAGGAGATCGTGTGATCGCTCACCAAAAGGACATCGCGGCCAATGGCGGTTGGGTTCTACTGGAAAACGGAAAAGTGGTTCGCATGACTCCGGAAACCTTCGACAAAGCACCGAAGGCCAAGTAGGCTCCAAGCTTTGTACGTTTCAATGCACAGCACCGAATAGACAGTTCCTTAAACGGTGCAGCGTTTGACGGCTTCTGCCAAGCCGACTTTGACATCCTGAACCGGGATGAACTCGTGCGCGAAGTAGCCGTCGAAACCGGTATCCGCGATCGCTTTAGCGACTGCAGGGTAATACAATTCCTGGCTGTCATCGATCTCATGGCGGCCCGGATTGCCGCCGGTATGGTAATGACCAAAGTACTTGTGGTTCTTTTGGATCGTCCGAATGATGTCTCCCTCCATGATCTGCATGTGGTAGATGTCGAACAGCAACTTGAAATGATCGCTACCGACCTCCTTGCACAACTCGACACCCCACGCAGACAGATCGCACATATAGTCGCCATGATCAACGCGACTGTTGAGCAGTTCCATGTTGAGGATCACATTCTTCTTCTCAGCCACCGGCACGATCTTTTTGAGGGCCTCCGCGCAGTTCTTCATTCCAGTCTTGCGATCGATACCGCGAGCATTGCCAGAAAAGGTGATGACATTGCGGAAACCGGCAGCGGAAGTTGCTTCGATCGTTTCGTTCAGGACTGCAAGGGATTTGTCCCAGTACTTGGGATCGCACAATCCATCCGTGAGCGGGTGCGACGAAACCATCGTGCAGACCAAGCCATGTTTTTTTACTGTTTCAAAATCTTTGGGAGTCAGCAGATCGATTCCGACCATACCGAGTTCCTTCGCGATGACACAGAGATCATCGAGCGATAGATTGCGGTCGTAACACCACTTGCAAAGGGATTGGTTGAGGCGTCCTTTGTTTGGAGTTGGCGTTACTGCGGCCTCTGCCGTCGTAGCCCCCTGCCCTGCCCTCGTCATCGCGCCTGTTAAAACGGTCGCCGATGCCGTCGTGCCGATCGCTCCCAGGCCAAAGGATCTTCGCGTCATTTCCGAGGATTTATTAGGTGTTGTCATAGTTAGTCTCAATGGTTTGCTGTAGTTGAAGGGAATGAAACGTTACGCCTCGCAAGAGCAGTTGAGGACAACGTTGAGGACAACTGTTCTACATTAGGTTACTGTGATAGCGGGACACGTATCAGTTTCTCGTCGTTGCGAACGTAGATCGAACCGTTGGCGAAGGCGGGTGCGCACCACACGACTTCCCGTCCAAATGCGTTGTTCGTGGGCTCGATGATCTTGGTTCGAGCCAGTTCTTCGTAACCTTGAGGATTCATCTTCGCGATCACAAGTTCCCCACTCTCATTGAACAAGTAAAACAAATCGTTGCTCCGAACTACGAACGCGGTTCCACTCCCTTGCGGCCGCTTGCTGACAGGCTTGCTGGTCTCCCATAGGCGATCGCCGCTCGGTAACTTCACGGCCATCATTTCGCCGCTTTGATCGCAACCATACATGACATCGCCGATCACCATCGGCTGAACATTGACGGGGGACATCCCTTTCTTGGCCGCGTTGCGCCAAAGTTGCTTGGCACCTGGGCTCTTAGACTCCAGTTCAAGCATGAGGCTCTTATTCGAATATCCACCGATATACAAGTAGTTGCCCGACTTCACAGGGCTCATGATGATCGAGCCGTTGTCGGCTTGATAAGGAACGGTCCAGTAGAGTTCGCCACTCGAAGGATCAACGGAGTTGACAGCATCGGGATTGACGAGGATTAACTGACGAACGCCTGCGGCTTCGATGATGGTGGGAGGGGAATAGCCTTGTTCGCTCGCGGTTCCGAATCTCCAGACTTCCTCGCCGGTGGTCTTGTTGAGACACACCGTCTGCGACCCGTTGCCGCCGGCTAGGGTGATGAGGTTCTCGCCATCGATCAGCGGATGGGCAGCATATCCCCAAAGGGCTGAGTTAGTCTTGTAGACCTCCTTGAGTTGTTTGGACCACAGGATCTTGCCGGTTTCTCGTTCGAAACAGAACAAATCTCCCTCGGCACCCAACGTGTAGACTCGCGGACCATCAACAATCGGTGTACAGCGAGGACCTGCGGGATACGAAATGGCGTAGCGAACCGGGTACTCATGTTTCCAGAGCAGTTTGCCGTTGCTGTCGTCGATGCAGAGAACTCGCTCGGTCCCATCGAAGGACTTGCGTCCAAAGTTATCAACTTTAGCGTCCGCTTTGGTGATCAAATCAGTGACATAAACGCGATTGCCGACCACAGCTGGACCGGCGTAACCTCCCCCTATAGGAGCAGACCACTTCGCCTGGAGCCCTCCCTCTGGAAACTTGGTAGGAATGGATGCGGGCTTCCATTGATTGTCTCGATTAGGCCCCATCCATTGCGGCCAATCCTCCCCCCTGCCCTCCCCTGCCCCGATAGTTACGAAGGCACAGATGGCCAGAGCGACAACTGACCAG
>JBILVV010000506.1:0-3251 GCA_044370255.1 Pirellula sp. | reverse complement strand
GATCACCGTTGCAAACTCGGTGATCCGAGCCCGAACGCGCGGCGGCGCGTTTCTGAAAGAGGGCTCAGAGACGAAGTCGATACTCATTGCGTTGCCTTTCGAAGAAGAATATTTCTCACGGGCGGGAGCCAATCCAACCCTTGTAATACCCACGATGTACGCGTTGGGTGTCGCACTTGCCCCGCTACCCAGCGGCAGATCGACTGTTGACGTCGACGCTGGATACCAGCCCAATGGTTCCAGGCTATTTCTGCATCTTTCACACCTAGACCATCCGTTCCGACTTTTCCTGAACGTGACAGAGCATCATGCAACCGATCGCTCAGCCACGCTGCTCCTGCCATCGCCCAAGACATACCTTCTCCGGTGAACGGTTCGACGTACCCCATCGAATCACCTAAAAGAAATACGCGATCCTGAGCTACTGGCCAGGATCGACGTGTCAAATGCGGTGTCGAATTCCAACCATCCGGAGTCAATAGGCCGATCAAAGGCAGGTGACACTCGGATAACAAATGATCGATCGCTGCAGGAATCGAGCGATGACGATTAATCGAATCCGGATCGAGCGCTGCTGCGAAGTCGTAGAGACCGCCGTCGGTGAGCGATACTCCGAGATAACCGTCGCTGCCGATCAACATGCGTAAATCACTCCTGGCGTGCAAATGAAGAGCTTCGCGCCAACGACCATCGCCATCTTCAAGTATTTCAGCCGGTATCAATGCTTGGACACCAATCCTCGAATGCGGTTCCGTCTTCGCAGGCCACGCATCCTGCGAAGTCGATCGAGATCGCGTCAAAGGGGAACGTATCAACCCCGCTGCGACAATGGCAATGCGGGTACGCACCTTGCAGAGTGTGTTTGCTTCTCTCGATTCGAGTGTCGATGAAGGTCCGCCCGACACGTTACCTTGACTACGCAGACGCATCCCGACATCGCCGGACGAACCACGTTCCGATGAATCGATGATTGCGGAAGTTTGGTCGAGATAGTGAGCGCCGACTTCGATCGATTTTCTGACAAGAATCGTATCGAGCGTTGAACGGCGGAGACTGATCATTTTTGGAATCGCCCACCGATGCTCGCGCGTCCCTTGCCTGATCCGAAGCGCATCAATATCGATAGCCCCCGCTGCCATACACTCTGCGAGTACCCCCATGGCATCCAGCGATGCTATTGCCCGCTGATTTAAACATCCGCCACATACCTTCTCGCGAGGGAACCTCTGCGACTCGATCAAAAGAACTGAGTGCCCTTGCCTCGCCAAGAGAATCGCAAGTGATGAGCCTGCGACACCGGCGCCGATGATTCCGACATCCCACTGTCGGTCGCATGCTTCGCTTCTGGTGAGTGTCGATGTGACACGTTGCGATACAATCACGAAGCATTCTCCCAGCAGAGCATGTATCGTTCCGGCCAATGGCGCCGCAGCTTTGCACCACTGAGACCAGCATTGTTAGCTAGTCCCAACGCTTCATTGCAGGAAAATGCAGCTCGCACGGACTGTGGCCCGTCGAAGTGAACCACCGGCGATCGGGATAGAATGCGGCAACCGACGGACGCGAGCCACCATCCAAGTGTCGATCGTTGTAAATCGTCGACAATTACCGCTCGATGAGCCAAACGCTTCATGGCAGCAAGAATCCGAACTGCATCTTCATTGGAAAAATGATGCAGCAACAACGTACAGTAGACAATATCAAAGGGGGGATCTCCGCAGATCGCATCCAATTCATCAAAGAGATTGCGAACCTCGAAGCGAAGCGAAGGTGTGTTGGGCTTCGTTGCCGATTCCAAGCGTGCACGAGCAGCTGCGATCGCAACCTCACTCATATCCCAACCCGTCAACTTAAATCGCAAATGATCCGATAGTAGTTTCGATACTTCATATGCGATTTCGCCATCCGCGCAGCCAACGTCCAGAATTCGCCATTCGCGACTCGCGTCACGAGAAGTGATCCTGAGCACCTCCCGTTGCAATTGAGTCGCAGTACCCGATAGCCGATTGATGCGACGCAGTCCTGCCAACGCGCGGTGATGCTCCTCAGGGCAAAGACCTGGATCATCCATTTTCTCTGGCACTAAATTGCGTTGCTTCATGTAGTTTTGCCGAATTTTTTTGTCATCGCTGTTTTGATTGTAGAGTAATTCCTCTAAGTCAGTCAGACGAAATAGCAAACGATCCGTATTATGCTCTCGGCTTCACCCATCCCTTCCTGAAACAATCATTCGAGTAACCAGGCAATGCAAGCTATTCGGCTACGTTGAGATTATCGAATGAGGACCTGCATAAATTGGCACAACGAGCAGGCAAACCGTTGCACAACATCGAGAGGTTGCGGCCTATGAGATGAATAGTCAGACATCTAGTCGATTCCAATCCTTCAGCATGCGGAATCCAATTGTGAGCAAACACTGGAACGCGTTATAGTAGGCTGGATGTTCAACCAGGATGACGATGACCAAGACAAGTCCAACAGGCAGGATGCAATGATTACTTCCTACGAAACCGTTTTTTGCGATCGATTTCGCCGAGCAGTGTGGAGTGCTTTATCACAGGTTTTCCTAGCGTGGATACCTGCGGTGGGAATCATCTGGGTCGGAGCGGTAGGTAACGGTCAGGAGCGATTGCAGAAGCAATCGCAGTCATCGCTTCAGGCAGGAGACATCAACACCGAATTCAGTCGTGTTTATATCTTTGTGGATCGGACTACCGCATTAGGTCATGCTCACGGCGTTGAAGGGCGTTTACTGAATGGAAATGTCACGATAGATGGTAGCCATCCAGGCGCACTGGTCTTCGATATGAAGTCGTTCGATGCTGATACTCCCAATGGTCGCAAGGTCTTTGGATTAGCGGATGACATCGACCAGGGAACACGCAAAAAGGTGACTGAGAACATGCTGGGAGCGGAGGTGCTCTATGTCAGCAAGTATCCGGAAGCCAAGTTGGAGAACATCAAGCTTTCGTCGACAGGAAAGACTTCAGACCGCAAGTTGCCCGAAATTCTGATGGAGGGTGATTTCACGCTCCACAAAACGACCCGCAAGATATCGGCAACATGCGATCTCGAAGAGAAGAACGGCTGGAATCATCTTCGCGGAAAATTCCGCATTCGACAAACCGATTATGGAATCAAACCATACACCCGAGCATTGGGAGCCGTTGGTGTGAAGGATGAGCTTTTGATTTATGGCGATCTCTGGATTGCTCCTTCTCAGTGAAAATCCCGAGTATCACGACCCAAAC
>JBILVV010000130.1:0-11603 GCA_044370255.1 Pirellula sp. | reverse complement strand
AGATCAGCGATTCGCATCGTGGAGGCCGGATGTGCTGGTCTATCGAGGCGATGTGATCGCCGATCCCGTGACGGTCGCTGGCCCGATCCCGGTCGATCTGTGGGTCGCCTCCACTCAAACCGATGCCGATTGGATCGTCAAAATCATCGATGAGTTTCCCGGCACACCCGGCACAACACGGCGGCGCGGCGAAACGGTCGATAACTCGCAAAGCGGTCGACAGGAATTGGTGCGGGCTGGGGTTTTGCGTGGCCGGTTCCGTGAAAGCTTCGAAAATCCCCTCCCCATGACCCCAGGACAGCCCACCAGGATTCGCTTGGAATTGAATGACATTTTCCACACGTTCCAGCGAGGGCATCGAATCATGATCCATGTCCAAAGCACTTGGTTTCCGTTCATCGATCGGAATCCCCAAAAATTTGTCCCCAACATTTTCGATGCAGACGAGGGGGATTTCCAATCCGCAATCCACTCCGTCCTCCGCAGTCCCGGGCGCCCGAGCACTGTCTACCTGCCGATTCTCCCGTAATAGTCCCCCTCGTGATCGGATCTGATCAGATCTCGTTGCGGTTGGGGGACGATTGCGGTTCACAGTAATGGGCGTACACTGACGCCCCTCCGGACGAAACCCAGCCAGAGCTATGGGTTGCCGATCCGGAAGAATACTACTCAGTTCGAATAATCCGACTTTTCCGTCGGGCTTGGCCAAATCGGGAACCGCCACCATGACATCCGCAACCAACAACCGTATCCGCATTCGAGTGGGGCATAGCCCAGACGCGGATGACGCGTTCATGTTTTACGGCCTGGCCAAGGATTGCTTCGATACCGGACCCTATGTCTTCGAACACGAATTAGTCGACATCGAGACCCTTAATCGTCGCGCGTTTCAAGGGGAACTGGAACTGACCGCCCTGAGCTTGCACGCTTACGCCTACCTCAGCGATCGTTACATGATCTGCTCTTGCGGCGCGAGTATGGGGGACAACTATGGGCCGATGATTGTTACTCGCTCACCATCAACTCGCGAGTCTCTCGCTGGAAGAACAATTGCGGTACCCGGAACATTGACCACCGCCTACCTGTCATGCCGCATGTGGCTCAAAGACTTTGAACATGTCGTCGTTCCCTTCGACGAAGTACTCGACGTGGTCGAACAAGGAAGTTTTCAAGGTCGTCCGATCGATGCCGGATTGGTGATCCACGAAGGGCAGTTGACTTATGCATCCCAAGGTTTGCACCTAGTCGTCGATCTGGGCAAGTGGTGGATGGAGCAAACAGGTCTGCCGTTGCCTCTCGGAGCCAACGGCATTCGAAAGGATCTCGGCCCCGATGTGATCCGCGATGTGAATCGACATCTGTACCAAAGCATCGCCCATGGACTGGAGCATCGCAAATCGGCTCTCGATTACGCACTCGGTTGGGGCCGGGGACTCGAACGGGACAAGGCCGATACTTTTGTCGGCATGTACGTGAACGATTGGACCCTGGATTTCGGACAACGCGGGCGACAAGCTGTTCGCGAGCTTCTCCGTCGCGGCTACGAATCGGGTGTCATCACCAAGCTGGTCGAACCCGAGTTTGTCGATCCTCCCGAGGGCTTAGCCGTCTCGTAAACCACGTTCAGGTCAGATAAGACTCCATCAAACCCGCGATTGGTACGACGGACTTCCAGTCGGTCGGGTGGCACGTCCCTGAGTCCTCGAAGGGCGTGCTGTTAGAAACACGGCAACGGCCCCTCTCCCCACGTCCATCGCAGAGCCTCTGGACGTGCCACCCATGCTCACGCGGAACGCATTCAATAAAAGCCGAGCAGCGCAAGCTGCCGGGTTGAACTGCGGCAGACGTTGCGATGTTCAGTGCGCTTCCACCCGGATGCTCGCGCATCTCGGCTAACATTCACGTCCATCGCAAAGCTTCTGGACGTGCCACCCTGTATGCAAGTGCCACCCGCTACGATTTGGTATAGTGTGTCGAGAGTGGCGATTGAGTCATCGCCCATGGATCGTCTCTTATACTCTCACGATACCGATTCTCAAACAATGCGACACCTCTCCATTTTCCTCACCTTCTTCACGTTGGTATTTTCATTCTTCTTTGCATTCTGCGCTGGAATCGTTCACGCTCAGGACTCAGAACTCGCGACCAAAAACGAATCCGCTGTAAAAGAGAGCGAAAGAAGTGAATCCGAATGGAAGACGCTGCTGCCTGCCGATGGGCTCGAGGGTTGGGAAATCACCAACTTCGGCGGCGAAGGGGAAATCGCGAACAAGGGTGGCGAATTGGTCCTCGAGCCTGGCGATCCCTTGACCGGAATCACCCGACTGGGCAAGGACTTCCCAACCGAGAACTACGAAATGCAATGGTCCGCACAGCGAGTGAATGGTTCGGACTTCTTTGCCGGTGTCACATTCCCAGTAGGCAAGGAATACTGCTCGTTCATTTGCGGCGGATGGGGAGGCGGCCTAGTAGGCATCAGCAGCATCAACGGCAACGATGCCAGCGAAAACGAAACCGCCAGCTATCGCAACTTCAAGAACGGGAAATGGTATCGCTTCAAGGTCCGCGTCGATCCGACCCATATCAGCGTATGGCTCGACGACGAGCAAATCCTTCAAGTAGAGCGCGGGAATCGGCGGTTCTCTGTTCGCGCAGAAGTCATGCGATCACGACCTGTTGGATACTGTGCCTTTCAGTCCAAGGTGATCGTCAAGGACTGGAAATTCAGAACAATTAAGTGAACCGAAGTCTTCCAACGAAAAATGCCGACGCGAGTGGTCGGCATTGCTTCGGCTTTTCGTTCTAAAAGGTTGACTAGTATGGCCCGCAGTCCCCGACGTCTGGGTCTCCCACCATGTGGAAGTGGTTGTGGTCAATGTAGATCACTTCAACACATTCCTTGTCGTCCAGTGTGTAGGGCACTGGCCAGCCATTGATGGTCCGCTCTTCGAAGTAGACGGAGCACTTGTAGTGAGCATGGTGTAGTTGTGCGAATCCGATCAGGGGAACAAACCGAGGCTCGTCCACGTAATCAGCGATCTTGCACTTCACGATGCGAACGCGATTGCGTTGCTTCTCATGCAATAGAGGAATACCGCCGCGAATGGGACGGGCACGCTCCAGAGCGTGAATCACCTCATCGTCGCTTGGCGGGTCAATTGCCGCGTGGTTCTGAGCACCTCGCGTCAGTGGACCCATGATCGGTACTCGAGCATAGCGCTCGTGGATGTGAAATTGAACTTCCTCGCTGTCCTGGAGGTAGGGCGAAATCGGAATCGGAACTCCGAATGGGCCCAAGTTCATGTTCGATAGGCCCACGCAACCTGATTGTGTGGAAAGTGTCGCAATCAGAATGAGCCCCAGGGCCGAATAAAGTTGCTTGCAGGACATCGATAAAACCCTTGTTGTTCGAAGACGAACGTATCGTCGGACACAAAGGTTTTCGGCGACCCCCGTGGTAAAACTTGCGGGTTTTTACGATCGCAACAAAATTTACCGTCATGCAGTCGCCGGTCGAAATTGCTTATCTTTCGCAATTTCGCCAAGCCTTCATAAAGAACGCTAGCTAACGGGCTTTTGGACTCCCTCGAGTCCGCTTCCGGATCGGCCTTCCGAAGCATCGGAGACCGCTCGAGCCGCTTCCACGAAACTATCGGGGAGCCGCATGTAGCGAAGAACGAAGAGCCACAGGGCCACAATGGCGGTGAGAAGTGCTAGCACCGCCACCAAAAAAAGGCCCGACAGCTTTTGGCTCATGACCGCTACGGGACCCGTAATAGAACTGGCGGGAACTTGAATCAGCAAAAGGAGCGACGTCGATTGCCGTCGTTCAAAATCATCGAGGCTTCGGCGCGAGACCTCGACCCTTTCCAATGCAGCGATCCACTCTCCTGCATAGCGTGATCCGCGTGGATCCTTTGCTATCGGATCTATGTACCGGTAGGTACCAGTATCCTTCAATCTTTTGAGCATGCCCGAATCGATCTGAAAACGAAGGTTGGATTCCTGTGGCGGCTTACTCCCCACTTCAGAGAAGAAAGGATGCTGCAAAATGGTTCCTTCGCGATCTCCTTCGTGACCATCGATTAAAACGGCAAATCCTGTGAACTGGCTGGGAGGCGGGCCGTCATCCGACTGTTTGCCCTTGGGTTGAGCACTGAACGTATGCAGGAGCTCGAGGTCCCCGACATTGATCGTTAAGACCATCACACCTTCGATCACTCGATCTTCATCTTCGGGAGATTTGAACGAGATCGGGGTCGAAACGGCGATTTTCCATCGATTGGTTGCCGCCGAGAGGAACGGAACACTTAGATGCGATGCCTGGGTTCGGGAGATGTTGCGTCGCGGGGTGGGAGGAGGAAGGTCTTGGGTTTGTCCAGAGAAGTAACTTCGGTATGCGAAATTTTCGCCTACGAGCGTAGAGGCTTGTTCATTGGCAAATGCGGATGCGAGGATTGTGCCAAAGCGATCCATCACAAACAAGGAATCGAACTTCGTGGACTTGGTAGCCGCAGATCCGCGGGTACGGATCAGTTCCAATCGATCCTTGAGATAAATATCCAACTGATTTCGCGCAGGGATCTGCTGGAGGGATGCCTTACCGTCGCTGGGCGCCGCCTGTTCGGTCGCAAGAGACTTGAGCAGTTCGATGCCAGCCTGATCGACACAGTCCATGAATAACTCTTCAAGGGTCGATCTTCGCGATTCCTCTTCGATCAATCGGAACAGGCCGGTGATCTCGGATTCGAGCGTACCGGCTGCCGCTTGGGCGGCAAAGAAGTTGCTTTGCAGCACACCTTCGCGGAGTTCATTGGACAAATCGTTTTCCGCAACGGTAACTGCTCGCCAATAAAACAATCCCATGATGGCTAACAGCAACATTGGTCCGAAGATTCCCAAGAGCATCAGAGGGCGTCGGAGTCTCGCGACTCGCCTGCGTTCGAGGGCAGCCAAGACCTGTTGCACGTTGGCATACCGATCCTCGGGCCGTTTGGCAATGCAGCGATCGATGATCGAGCTCAACCAGCTATCCATCCCTTGTATGCGATAATGAGCTCGAGGAAACGGGCTTGCCGCGATCGCTTCTCGATAGCTTTTGAGTCGTTCTTGTAGTTGCACTGCTCGATCGAGCGTTTCGACGACGTCCGGGGTTCGATAGGGCGGCTCACCTACAAGCATGCAATACAGAATCGACCCCAGTGCATAAACATCCCACCGTGCATCGGGGACGGCATTGAGATCGGCTTGTTCGGGTGCCATGTAGAACAGCGTTCCCAAGGAGGGTGTTTGCTCATCGGTCAGTCGACTCTGTCCGAAATCTGCAATCCGGGGTTCCATGTCGGGTCCCAACAGAACATTCGCGGGTTTCAGATCGCAATGCAGAACCCCTTTCCCATGCGAATGGTTTAATCCCGATGCTATCTCCGAAAACAATTCCACCGCGCGCGGGATGGGAAGCGTCCCTTGGCTTCGGATCAATTCATCGAGCGATCCATGCTCGAGATACTCCATGACATAATAGGGAGGGATCGCATCCCATCCGACCTCGAGAACTTGAACGATCGCCCGATTCCCCGACATCGAGACGAGGTTCTTCACCTCGCGTGTCAAAAGTGACCAATTGACGCCCGAACGATGCAAATAGAACTTGATAGCGACTGTCCGTCCGGTGTTGAGATTGGTTGCGATCCAGACTTGTCCGAAAGCTCCCTGCCCGAGCAATCGTTCCATCCGATAGCCGGGGACTTCGGACGGAGGAGTGGTCGCGCGCAGGCTGAGTTCCTCTGCACGAAGCTGTTCTCCGATCGACTGATTGAGGGTTTGATCCAACGTCATGACGCAGCGAGCACCCGTTGAATGCTCGCCCAGAAAGATTTCATCCGCAGGTAAAAAGCTCCGCGATGCACTAAGCTTACTCGCAATTCCTGCTCATGACAAAGCAACCTTGCCTTCACGGCTAGGATTCAGCGACCTTGGAATTAGTTCGCCACGGAAGCTCCAGCGTAAAGGTAGTGCCGGTTCCAACCGCGCTCTCTACCGACAGGTTGCCACCGTGTTCCTTTGCGATTTTCAAGCTGACCGGCAACCCAAGTCCTGTTCCCCGACTCCCCTTGGACGATTCAAACAACGAGAAGATCTTTTGCAGATCGGACTCCGGGATGCCGATCCCGTTATCGATCACTTGCAGGACGACTCCCTCGGAATTCCGCTCGATGGCGACCGTTACCCTGCTGTCTTCTCTTTCCTGACATGCATCCAACGCATTGCCGACCAGGTTCAACACCGCGCGATGGATCGCTTCGGCATCAAGCATCATGTTTGGAAAATTCTCAGGCCGATTCCAGACCAATTCTACTTGGCTCTCGCTTGCTCGTACTCGGCACAGATCGACCGCATCGCTGATCACTTCGCAAAGATCGGTCGGTTTTCTGTCCGGCTTCCGATCTTTACTTATCGAGAGCATGTCCAAGACCAATGCCTCGATTCGCTCATGGGTCTTTTCGCAGATCTTCCATCCGGACTGAATCGCATCGAGGTTGTCGCGTTTGATCCCTTCAGCCACCATATATTTCCCTCCTCGCAATCCTTGGAGAATATTCTTGATATGGTGGGAGAGTGTAGCGATGGTCTGGCCCATCGCCGCCAACCGCTCAGCTTGCAGCATGCTTTGATAGTAAGTCGTGTCCTCAATTGCGAGGGCGGCTTGGTGACCGATGGAGATGAGCATCTTCAAGTGCTCGTCATTGAATATCGGTGTTTTCGGATCGCGGATGCGTTGTCCATACGCTGTGCTAGTGTCGATATAGATCGCACCCACCATGCCGTATCGGCCTCGCATCGGAACACAGATCGCTTCTCGAATTCCACTGGTCTCGATGCTGGCGCTTGTATCCCATCGCTTGTCGGTAGGGGCATCGCTGGTCAACACACCCTCATCGTTTTTGATGACGTAATCGAGAATCGTCCTGCTGATCGCCAATCGACGCCCCGGTGCGGGTCTGCGACTTCGCCGCGAAGCAGGTCGAAGCTGACTGTTTTCTGGGTCAGTCAGCATGATGCACCCGTTATCGCAATCAACCCATTGAAAAATCAGGTCGAGGATTTGACCTAGCAGTTGATCGATGTCGAGTGTTCGGCTGACAGCGACCGAGGTGCGATACATAATCTCCCACATCGACCGCGAACTGGTATCAAAGAAATCCGATTCCACTCCCCAAGCAACCGTGCCGCCGATCGGTTCATCGAGATCCGCCCGCCCGATAATCTGGGACTCGTCATCCTTATTCGCCGGGAGAATTTCCACGTCGCTATCGCTACTGATGACATCCGCGTGCGATGGGCGATAAACCATCAATCGCTTTCCGACTTGAATAAAATCACCCGCCTTAAGTTGATGAAGTCGGATCCGTTCGCCGTTGACAAACGTTCCGTTGCTACTCCCCAAATCCTTGATGACGGCATGGCCGGAACCGCACTGAATCTCCGCGTGAGTCCGTGAGGTCTCGGTATCGTCAAAATAGATATCGCAATGCGAATCCCGACCGACTTTCTGAACGCCGTCGCGAAGCGGTATCTGAGTACCTGCTCCTGGACCTCGTATGACGATGAGCATTGCCATGGTCAGGAGAGAACCAGCGGACCATCTTTGCAATGATCCGGGTTCCCGAAGCTCGTGATGTGATGGCCGAAGCCATGTGCGAGACTCATCAGTAAACGATTATGCGACACACCCCCTAGTTTCAGCGAACGGCCGGTGCGCCACCCTAAGCCTCCTCCGAGAACCACAAAGGGTATGTTGTCCAGAGTGTGCGAGTTCCCCTTCCCCAATTCGTTGGTCCAGACAATCGTGGTATGGTCGAGCATCGAACCGGTCCCTCCCGGCTCGGGGGTATCCGCAAGTCGCTGCGCCAAGTGTGCAAGCTGTTCGCAGTACCACACGTTGATCTTGGTCAGCTTCTCGACCGCTTCTTCATTGGTGTCAGGCTCATGGGACAACCCGTGGTGATCCTCTTCGATTCCCAGCCACCGCATCTTGGCCTGGCCGACGGAGTTGGTGAATTGGAAGGTAAACACGCGAGCAAAGTCTGCCATCATCGCATGCACCATTAAATCCATCTGCATCCTTGTCAGGGTCGGGATGTTGTCGTTGTTGTCCTCCACGAGCGGATCGAGTTGCGGCACGGCATGCCCCGTCGCAGCACTGCTGGTTTGCAGTTGCCGTTCAAAATCTCGGACCAGTGCGGCATGCTCATCGAGAAGCTTGCGATCCGAATCGCTCACTCGCGTTTTGATGCGATCCAAGTCGATCTGCAACTCGTCGAGAATACTCTTGACGCTCTCCTCATCGCGACGCTGACCATAGAGTTTGTTGAACATCGCGTACGGATTATCGATGGGCGCGACCGGCTTATTGGGACCTGCATAGACCATGCGCGTCCATGTATCAGCCCGGTTGGGAACCCCAACCCCAAACTCAAGCGAACCCATACGCGTTTGCGAACCCGGTTGCGACTGAAGATAATTCCTGATTTCTTGATCGATCGATATGCCGCTCGCCCATCCCGCAGGCGTATCCGAGCCGCCCTGAATGTTCCCAGGATACAACTCCGATCCGGTCAACAAACATCCGATCCCGCGCATGTGGTTGTCGCCGTCCCCGCGAATGCGGTCGTGAACTCCATGCAGGACCAAAAGCCGATCTTTGAACGGTTCCAACGATGCCATGATCCGTTTGAGTTGAAACGTCTCCCCCTCTTCATCCGGCCAGAATGCTGGAGGAACCACACCATTGGGACTGAACACGATCACTAGCCGTTGACGCGATGCACCCTCCGCACCCCGAGCGATGCTCGAGAGATTCATCAAGAAAGGAATTGCAGCGATGCTGACCCCGGCTCGTTGGGCAAATTCGCGGCGAGACAGATAGTTGGATTGCATGATGGAAAATCGATCGTTACGAAAAATAAGTTATTTCAAGGATATCCGATCCGGAGCCGCTTTGCCTCCGAATTCAGGTTTGTGGGAAGACAGGATCGCCAGCAAACGCGCGAGCGATTCGATCGTATAACCTTCCTGGGCCCATCTCGTTTCTATCTCTCCTACTCGGTCTACGCCATAGGCGGCGATCGGCTGTTTGATCAAGTGCTGGAACATCTGCCGCACCAGCGAACTCCGGACCTCCTCGGACTGGCTCAAAAAATCGGAGAGATCGCGGACCCCTCGAAACTCGATCCGCTCCCCTTGCGAGGTAACGTATTGGCCCGACGCATCGACTCCTTTGCCCAGTTCCTCGGTCCGAAATCGACCCAGGGCATCATAGTTCTCGAGCGCAAAGCCGAGCGGATTGATCACGCGATGGCACGACTGACACATCGCTCCGCCGGTCTGCATCGCCACCCGCTCCCGCGTCGTCATGCCAGGCGTCGTCTCCTCAGAGACCGGGATAACCGCATCGACTGGCGGTCGGAGCGAACGGCCCAACACACGCCTTGCCAAAAAGACCCCGCGATGTACAGGGCTGCTCGCATTGTGGTACGCGAGACTGCTCATCAGAAATGGATGCGACAAAATTCCAGACCAGCGTTCGCGCGGCATCGCGACTTTTTGAAAGGGTGCGTCCGCTGGCAAATCCGATCCGTACAAAGCCGCTAACGAACCGTTGAGATAAAGATAATCGGCAGTCAGCAACGTGCGCAAATCACTCTTGGGCTGACTCGCCAATTCATCGATAAACCATTCCATGCTCTCGCGCAGATCGGATGCTACCTTGGGACCAAACTCCGGATAGCGCTGAGCGTCCTTCGCTAACTCCTGCGGCTGGCTCATCCCCACAAACGACCGAAGAAACCCGCGCGTCTTCTCATGGAATCGAGGATCCTTCAGCATCGTGTCGATCAAGCCCGGCAACGACTCGGGCTCATGCACCTCGCCCCGAGCGGCCATGTCGAGCATCCACTCTTCGGGCAGGGAGTCCCACAAGGCTAGCGACAGAGTAGCGATGTTGTTCTCATCGATCGATTGGCGATTCCCCGGATATTGAAATTCCGGCGACGTCAGGGTCAAGATACAGATCTTCTTGACGGCATTTTCGATGGATGCACCTTCGAAATGCTGATCGACATACCAGCGTTTTTCTTCGTCGCTCAATCGATGCCGCAGCGCGATCGCAACCCATCGATGACACCAACTTCGCACCGCATCGACTTGATTGGCATCTTTGGATTCATCGGGCATCCATCGCTTCAAATCGGAGGTCAAACGGTTGCCGATCTCGATCGCTGCAGCGATATTCGCTTCGTACCATTCTCGAGATACATTGCGTCCCCGTTCGTAACCCACGCTCGAATCGTCGGGCGGAAAGGGAGTCGAACAGATCAACTGCAATGGCGACCAGGTCGGAGACAGATAACGCGGAGCGATCGGTTGTCGCAATCCGCCCGGCATGCGCCATTCGAGCGATATCTTCGAGGTCGGTTCCTTCGAATGTTGGATATCCAATGCAAAGCGATAAGGTTGGCCACCCACAAGAAAGATCGTCGCTGTATTGAGGCTCTTCTCAAACGAGACAACACTCGCATCGATCAACGGCACGGCATCATCATTGATGTACAAATTAGCTCGCAGGCTGGCATCGAGATAAAACTCGTAGGTCCCGGTGGTGGGTGCGAAGATCGAACCATCCCAACGCACTTGCCACTTCTCGTGATCGACTTCGGGGATCGGTTTTCCGTTGCCCCAATCGAATGCCAACTGCGAATCGACTCGCTCTTCAACCTGCTTGTGGTCTTTGCCCCAGTCCCCTTGATGGATCTTTCGCTTCAATCCGCGAGCTTCTGTCCAACGTTCCGGACGATGCTTGAACGGTATCATCAGATCGAGAACCGATCTTCGGAATTGCTCGACGGTCAAATGACAGAGCTCAATCTGGGGCGGTGCATGCCGCAACTGGGCAAGGGGTGAGTAGAACTCGTGATGGACAAACGTCGCGATCGCTTTGGAGTCCTCGAGTGACAAACTGCCCGGCGCATCCTCGGGCATGGTCTGCTGGATCGTGTCCGCCAACTCCAGCATCGACAGATCTCCGCGAAGAGCTTGGTCATGCTTTTCAGCAACACCGACCCCCATCTCGCCGTGACAGGAAACGCACCGCGCAGCGTAAAGGGCTTTGCCTGTTTCAAATTCTTGAGCCGTAGCGGTCGAAATCGCTAGGCCGACTGCCAGCATCGCGACAGCTATTGCGGGTGCAAATGAAGATCGCATAGTTGTTTTGTTAGGCGACTCCCTTAGGAAGGAATGATCTGGGAGCCTCAGGTGGGATGCCTGAATTGTCGATGCAGATGTATCGGCTGTCAAGAAAACGAGGAACCAGAGAAGAACCGCCAAAACGGAGCGAACCTGACCGGTTCGGAGAATCTTTAACGAATTTCCGGTTCGTGCGGCCTATGTGACCACTTGTGCCTAGCCTTTCGCAATTGCTGGCAGTCAATGTTTTGCCTCAGATTATCGTTTTGCCTCGGATTATCCCAACCCGATGCGTGAGCGAGGGACGAATGAGGGAAAACGCTGATTGTCGGGAGTTGCTCCACGGTTTTCTTGACTTT
>JBILVV010000007.1:0-35143 GCA_044370255.1 Pirellula sp. | reverse complement strand
CGTTTCGAAATCGCCAAACAAGCCGCTCAGCGGGTCCTCGATGGCGTTCGCGAGCAGGATTCAGTCGCCATACTCACTGCCGGAATGCGGCCCGAAGTGATCCTCGGCATGGGCAATCACGTTCCTTCACTGCGCCGAGCCATCAACGATCTCGCTCCTTTGGATACCACGGCGGATATCGAATCAGCAGTCGCCCTGGCAAAGCAACTGATCGGCGACGCGCCCGACGGAAAAGTGCCCAACGGAAAAGTTGTCGTCTTTACCGATCGTACTGATCGCAAAGAAACGAATCCAGTAAACGAAGCAAAGGAATCAATCGCTGTCGAGTATCGCGTATTCGGTACGAAAGCCTCGAATGTTGGGATCACGCAGTTTCAAACGCGGCGCAGCATGGTTGATGCTCTTGGCTACGAATTATTGGTCGAAGTCCACAATGCATCCGATGAACCGATCCAGTGCCGACTGGAAATCGAGCTCGAACAACGTCCGGTCGATATATTGCCCTTGAAGCTGCAGCCCAACGATACGTGGTCTCGAACATTAGAGAAAACCTCGCTCGAAGGGGGCGTATTGAAAGCATCGTTATCCAAGTTCGAAAACGACAATTCCGAAGACCGCACGAAAAACAATAAACTTAGCGTCGACGATGTCGCATGGGCGATCCTGCCCGATCGGGTCATTCAACCGGTGATGATCGTCTCTCCCGGCAACCTCTTTTTGCAAAAAGTCTTCGAAGCCAACCCGCTCGTCCGCGTAACGGTCCAAAAGGAGATTCCGACGACTTGGCCTGAGAATACAGTCATCGTTCTTCACAAGCTCATTCCCGATCCGCTGCCACCCAAGCCGTTATTCATCATCGACCCCGAAACCAACGCGAGTCTGTTTCGTGTCGATGGTCTGATCGATAGTCCCCTGGTGACCGATCAAGACAAGAACTCGCCGTTGATGACTCACGTGCGATTGGACAACGTAACGTTTCCCAGCACAAAGAAACTGACCTTCCTGACCGATACCGCCAAGCCCATCGCTTCGTCCGTTGGAGGAGAGGCGATCTTCACCACGCTCATGCATGGAGATAGGAAAGCGATTGTTCTCGGAGTAAATCTCGAAGAGAGCGATCTCGCATTTCGCACCGTGTTTCCGATCCTTGCCAGCAACGCGATCGCTTGGTTCACGAACCAAAGCGGAGAGTTGAGCTTGGCAATTTCCGGCGGCGAAACCGCGTTGTTGAGCGAGTCATCTCAGGAAACATCGGGCCAAGAGGACCAATGGCTGATTTCTCCGATCCAGCAAGTCAAACGTCAAACCGGTCGCACCGTCGGGCCATTGAATGAGACCGGCCTTTGGGAACTCTACCAGATGAATGGGCAGGCAATACCGCCCCTGGAATCCTTGCGATCATCCGGGAAATTGCTGGAACGTTACGCAGTGAATCTCGAGAGTGCTGTGGAGACCGATCTTCGAGGTGCCGACGACGCGGCCCCTGAGTCGATCGAAACCGCGATCGCATCGTGGTTCTCGTATCCTCCATGGTATTACCTAGCGCTGTTGATCGGCTTGCTCTTGGTGGTGGAGTGGGGGATGTATCAGCGGAGGGTGCTCGCATGATGGCCTCCGCTATGCCGTTCGAGTTCACGCGACCTTGGCTATTGCTGCTGTTCCTGCCAGCGATATTGCTTGTGGTCTATTATTTTCGTGCAAGCCTGACCGACTTCTCGAAGGCCCAGCGCCGGCTGTCGCTGCTCGCGCGATCGATCATGCTCGCGTCGGTGGTTCTCGCGATTGCGGGCCTTCATTGGCTGAGGACGACGGATGAGCCGTTTTTCGTGATTCTCAGCGATGAAAGCCAGAGCATCAGCGACGAAGGGTCGGCAGCTTCCAAATCCTTTGTGGAATCGCTTCGGAACCAACCCGGCTCGCATGGCATAGCGATTCTGCCATTCGCGGCAAAGCCCGGTTCGGTTGTCGATGCGAAAACATGGCTTACTCCGAAAACCGAGAAGGCTTCGGATGCAGACCGCGCAGCAGCATCGCCATCCTCCGATCCGAAGCAATCGAATTCCACCCAATCAAACTACCAACGCGATACCGACATCGCCGCGGCGTTGCAAGCGGCGTCGGGATACATGCCTCCCGGTTACGTTCCGCATATCGTCATGCTGTCCGATGGCAATGAGACGATCGGTGACGCGTTGAGTGTAGCTGGCCAGAGCCGCATTCCAATCTCGACGATTCCGCTTCCCACACCGACGGCACCCGAAGTACAGGTCGCCGAGGTCAACGTACCGGCCGAAGTGCGCGAGGGAGAGCCCTTCATGGTCGAGGTCGTGATCCAATCGAACCACGACGACGAGGGATTGGTCGAAGTCTACCGAGGGGATCACAAAGTCCTCAGCGAGCGCAAGAAGATCCAAACGGGCGAGAATCGTTTCCGCTTTCAGCAATCGGTGGATCGTGAACGATTGGCGGCGTTCCAGGCCCGCATCTCGGAACTTGCCAGCGACACCCTGCTCGACAACAACACGACGGCAGGATTGGTCTATGCATCCGGCAAACCGCGAGTTCTCGTCATCGAAAGCGATCCGAGTCTGATTCGCGAGTTTGCGTATGCGCTCGAGGATGAAGGGATCCAAGTCGATGTGCGACCTCCGCAAGGAATGCCCGATACACTTGCGGATCTGCAGAATTATGAAACCTTGATCTTGTCCAACGTACCTGCCACGGCGCTCACGCAACAGCAAATGCAGTTGGCGCGAACCTGGGTTCAAGAACTCAGCGGCGGCTTCATCATGCTCGGAGGAGAGCAATCGTTCGGGTTGGGAGGTTACTACAAATCGACCCTCGAAGAGATCCTGCCGGTGCGAAGCGACTTTGAAAAGGAAAAGGAAAAACCATCGCTCGGGATGGTGTTGGTCATCGACCGATCGGGTTCCATGTCCGGAGATCGCATCGAGATGGCCAAGTCGGCAGCTCGAGCTGCAGTGGAGCTGCTCGGCAAAAACGATCAGGTAGGAGTCTTGGCCTTCGATCATGAAACCTATGTCGTCAGCGACATGCAGAGCGCCAACAACAAAGCCAAGATCAGCGATGATATCGCCCGGGTCGAGTCGGCGGGTGGAACCGACATGTACCCCGCCATGGAGCAAGCGTTTGAGATCCTGTCTCGCACACAGACTCGGCTTAAGCACGCCATCTTTTTGACCGACGGCATCTCCAATCCGGGTGACTTCGAAGGGATCGCCCAGCAGATGGCGTCCGCCAAGATGACCGTCTCGACCGTCGCCGTAGGGGACGGCTCGGATACGAACATGCTCGAGCAGATCGCGAAAATCGGAAAGGGACGCTATTACTTCACCTCCGATCCGACTCAAGTGCCGCAGATCTTTGCCAAGGAGACCGTCACGGCCAGCAAATCGGCGATCGACGAGCAACCGTTTATTCCGCAAGTGATTCGGACCACTTACGCACTCTCCGATATCGACATGGAGACCGCACCGTTTCTATTGGGTTACGTCATGACGCGCCCGAAACCAACGTGTGAAGTGATTCTCGCAACGGAAAAAGGGGATCCGTTGTTGGCTTGGTGGCGATACGGGCTTGGTATGTCGGTCGCTTTTACGTCGGATGCCAAGTCGCGTTGGGCCGCGGAGTGGATGACTTGGCCGGGTTATGGAAAATTCTGGACGCAAGTCGTACGGCAGACGATGCGCAAGAGCGATGGCCGCGGCATTTCGATCGCGGTCGATCGCATGGGGAATGATTCCCACTGGTCGATCGATGCCGCGAATGAGCTCGGGAGTTTCCTCAATCAAGCGGACGTCGAACTGAGCGTGATCGGGCCAGCCATGAAGCGAGAGACGAAGAAGATATCGCAAGCGGCACCGGGCCGATACATCAGCGACATCCAAGTGCAAGATCCGGGTGCCTATCACGTCGACATCGCGATCAAAGAAAACGGAAAAGTGAAGTACCGGCAATCGCGAGGCATCATTCGAGGATACAGCGACGAGCTGCGCATTCGTCCGACCAACGAGGATTGGTTGAGCGAGATCGCAAGAGCATCGGGGGGGCGATTTAAGGCCGATGCGAAGGAACTACTTCAAGGGGATGGCCGAACTGCCCAGCGTCCCCAACCTTTATGGCCATGGCTTCTGGCCCTGGCCTGTGCCATGCTCGTCTTCGATGTGGCGCTGCGACGTTTGACGTTCTTTTGACGCAACTTGGGTCTCTCGACGCGCATCATGCTTTTGGGTGACTGAGAACCTGGCCGAAGAATCGCATCCAGTTACCGTAGAACACTTGCTCGATTTCCGCTTGGCTATAGGAACGCCTCTCCATGATTTCCGCAAGGGACTGGACGTCCCGATATCGATTCAGATCCGCGGGCGTTTGCTCGTTGCCATATCCACCGTCGAGGTCGGTGCCCAATCCGATGTGCCGAACACTCCCCCCAGAGAGCGCGCGAACATGATCCATTTGGTCGACGGCTCGCTCTAGCGTCGCTGTCGCAACCGAATGACCGCGCACATATCCATCCTGGAGCATGATCACATCCATGGAAACTCCAAGGACTCCATCTCGTTCGATAACCCATCGGATTTGGTCGTCGCTAAATTGCCTTTGCCAATCGCAAATCGCCCTGGCATTCTGATGGCTCGCATGAACGCGGCCATGAAAAAGTTCGGCAACTTGCCAAAATGCGACATCGGACAAATGGGTCATGTCGATCGTGATCCCCAACTCCTCGCAGTGCTTGAGCAATTCTATTGCCGTCAACGATAACCCTACTTCGCTCCGCGTACCACCACCGTAACGGTTGGTTCCATAATGGGTCAGCCCCAGTGCACGAAGCCCGGCTGCGTGAAACTCGTGAATCGTATCTGGAGTCAGAATCGGATCGGCCCCTTCCATGGTCAAGATGAATCCGAGCGGTGTTGATTGGGGTGATGTGGTGTACATCTGCCAATGTTGATCAAGATCCTGCTTCGTTTTCAGCATCCGAAGATAACCTGAACGTTCTAGCGCTCGATAATACGCCAAGTGAGCGTGTGCCATCGCGTAGCAAGTATGCGGCGACGTCCAGCCGAACGAATGACTGATCTCCATTTCCTGTCGGGCCAAAAGGGTCGTTAGACATACCGCGACGTCTGCCCTTCGCAGTTCAGGAAGGCTGAGGGTATTGTGTTGCCGCCCACGATCTGTCATGCCCTGAGTGGTTTCTTGAGCCCGTATGTCATCGACGCTATGTCTTAGATCTCGATTCCAATCAACACCGTTGAGGGCCAGATCCAAATGCGCGTCAAAAATCCACATCTCTATCCCTTTCTTCGAGGACCATTCCAGCAGGAAGTTACCCTGTGCAGTATGATCGTACTCGAACCAACGTCCTTCAACACGTGCCTTCAAAAAAACCGTGGCTCAGCATTCAACGAACCCTTCCAATGTACGCTACATGGTCGCCTTGGCGAGCGTGTTGATGGCATTCTTGCTCTACTTGGACCGAGTTTGTTTGGGTGAGATTGTCAAGGGGAGTCTATTTCGACAAGACTTCCCAGCCCCGCCCGAAGAAGTCGGCAAGGTTTTGTCCGCGTTCTTCTTCACCTACGCGATTTTTCAAATCCCTGCGGGTTGGGCCAGCGACCGCTGGGGTGCCCGCAAGATGTTGACGATTTACATCCTCGGTTGGTCGCTGATGACCTTCATGACCGGATGGGTCGCGAGTTTGACCGGGTTGCTTGCAGCGAGGTTGCTGTGCGGAGTCGCGCAGGCTGGCGCGTACCCCACATCGGGAGGTGTTATTCGCCGCTGGTTCCCGCTACATCAACGGGGCCAGGCGAGTTCCTGGGTCAGTCTGGGTGGCCGATTCGGCGGCATGTTAGCCCCGGCGATCTCCACTCTGTTGGTTGCCTGGCTTGCAAGTTGGCGCGCAGTCTTGATTTTGTATGGATTAGTAGGAGTCATCGTTGCGGCTCTTTATTGGATCATTGTTCGGGATCGACCTGGCGAACACCCTAACGTCAACCAGGACGAACTGCACGAGATCGGGCACGCTCCCGACCAAGAGGGGCAAAGAAAGCATGTTGCTCGTGTTCTCTTGGCTTGCGCGACCAATAGATCGCTGTGGCTCAGTTCCATCACACAATTCTGTACCAACGCCGGATGGGTGTTCTTGATCACTTGGCTCCCCTCGTATCTCACACAAGTGAAGAATGTCCCCGATGTTCAGGGGGCTTTTATGGTGACATTGGTCCTGGCCTGCGGTTTGCCGGGTATGTTGTTGGGCGGATGGGCAAGTGACCAAGCCGTCCAACGATTCGGACTACGATGGGGTAGAGTCCTGCCCGTCACCGGAGCGGCCACAATCGCATCGATTGCCTATTTTCTCTGCCCTTGGCTTGACTCGGTTTGGTTGATCCTGATGTGTTGTGGCATGGTGGCCATGATGACCGATTTCGGTAATCCTTCCTTTTGGGCCTTCATGCAAGATATCGGTGGTCCAAATACCTCCACCATTTATGGTTGGGCAAACATGTGGGGAAATCTTGGTGCATCGCTTAGCTCGCTGATGATTCCTCGCTTGATGAAGCTAGGGGAGTCCAACGACCTGGGCCAGATGCCTGCCTTTATCGCTTGCGGCGGTTGCTTTTTGCTGGCAGCGATTTGCATGCTCGGCGTAGATGCTTCGCGACCACTGGCCCAACAGAAAACATAAGCATCGCTCTGTCAACCATTACTGTTTACGATATCTCGCGGCGCTGAATCGATAAAATAACGCAGGTGTCACCAATTGATCGAGCAGTGTCGAGGACAGCATTCCTCCAAACACCACCAAAGCCAGCGGATGCAGGATCTCTTTGCCAGGCTCCTCGGCACTAAAGAGAAGCGGTGCTAGCCCGATGAAACTCGTCATGGCCGTCATCAATACCGGAGGTAAACGATCCAAACTGCCGCGAATGATGGTCTCCTTTGAGAATGGCATCCCCTCCTCTTCAATCAAGTGTATGTAATGCGAGACCATCAGGATCCCATTGCGACATACAATCCCAATGAGCGTGATGAAGCCAACCAAGTGCGCGACCGACAACGTGGTTGCACTGGTCCAGACCAAGGGCCATCGATAGACAGGTTCCGCCATCAATTGATTCCAGTCCGGCCGATTGACGATCAACAGCAACGCAACGGATCCGAGTGCCGCAAGCGGAATGTTGACAAGGATCTGAATTGCCGCAGACCATGACTTCACCGCTTTCTGAAGCAAGAATAAGATGCCGACGATACTCAGCATCCCATAGAAGATAAGTTTTCGATTGGCTTCCTGTTGCGCTTCGAATTGTCCGCTGAGCGCAACGCGGTAGCCAGCGTTTTCCTGCCGAAGTTGCTCGCGAATCGGATCGATAGCGGATTCGATGTCTGCGACCGCTCGAGCAAGGTCGCGATTTTGGACATTGCAATAAACCACGAAGCGGCGCTGGCCATCTTCGCGATTGAGCATATTGGGGCCTGTTGTATCGATGACCTCAACCAATTGCCCGAGGGACATGCGACGCCCGGAGGGTGTCTCAATCACCGTATCGTTCACGGTTTGAGGATCGCGCCGAGACGCTTCGTCATACCATACTACCAGTCCATAGTATTGGTCTCCGTCGAGGATCTGCGATAGCACTTTGCCTTGATAGGCTGTCTCTAGCCATTTCGCGATGTCGCTCGGAGCCAACCCATGTCGCGAAGCAATTTCGCGACGGATCTGCATGCGAACCTGAGAAACTTCGACTTGCGGCTCCACTTGTAGATCGACAACTCCCGGAATGGTGCGCATGGCATATTCGACGTCGTAACCAATCTCGCGCAGTCGCTGCAGATCGGTGCCGTATATCTTGACTGCTACTTGCGCTCGAACGCCGCTCATCATGTGATCGATCCGGTGAGAGATCGGTTGCCCGACATTCACAGCGACGCCGGGTAGATAAGAGATGCGATCGCGTATTTCCTCCGCAACTTCGTTCATTCCCCGGCCGCGAATTTCGTGGCTCCAGCTTTTGGGAATGGGCAACCATGCCAGCGCTTTCCATAGCGAACCTGACTTGGGAACCCTATGCGGCGCCAGTCCCACATCGATCTCGGAGGAGTGGACTCCCTCGGCATGCTCATCCAGTTCTGCTCGCCCTGTGCGTCTCGCAACGTACTGAACCTCTGGAATTTGGAAGAGTTCCTTTTCCACCTGCGATGCGACACGCACACTTTCAGCAAGGGATGTACCCGGCTCCAAACGGAGCGATACCGTAAAGGTCCCTTCATTGAACTCCGGCAAGAACTCACCACCCATGCCGAGAATCGCTACGCAGGCAAAAACCACAAATAGAAGAACCGCACCGAGAATCCAAGTTGCGCGAGGCAACGTCCAACGCAGTACGCTACCCATTAGTCGTTTCAACACCTTGGTCAGCCATGGCTCCTTCGCTTGCGACAAGAACCGATCGCCCGGCAATAGCCAATAACCGAGCACCGGCGTCAGGGTCAGCGAAACCACCAGGGAGCAGCACAAAGAAATCAGATAGGCAACACCCAAGGGTGCAAACAGTCGCCCCTCGATGCCGGTCAAAGAAAACAACGGCAACACCACCAGCACGACAATGGCTGTCGCATAAACGATCGAATTGCGGACCTCGCACGAAGCCTTGTACACGACATCCCAGACCGGTTTACGATGCTCCGGATCGAGTCCGAAGTTCTCCTTGAGCCTACGATAGATATTTTCGATATCGACGATCGAGTCATCGACTAGATCCCCGATCGCGACTGCAATACCGCCGAGTGTCATAGTATTGATACCGATCTCGAGCCAATCGAACACCAGAAAGGTCAACAGGATCGACATCGGCATGGAAACGAGCGAGCTGATGCTCGTGCGAACATTCCCCAGGAGAAGCACCAGAATGATCACGACCCAGATAGCCGCTTCCTGAATCGAGTTTAAAACATTGTCGACTGCCGCGCTAATGAATCGAGACTGGCGAAAGATCTGATCGTCGATAACAACGTGATCGGGAAGTCCCTTACGCATCTCTGTGAGAGCTTGATTGATTTCGCGATCCAATTTCACCGTGTCAACCTGGGGTTGTTTCTGTACGGCTAGTATCACTGCCGTCCCCCCTTCGAACTGAGAAGTAATCGACTCAGGCTCGCGGATCCATGAACCGGCATCTCCGCGTCGCACAGGACCGTCAAATCGAACCTCCGCAACATCACCGATCCTCACAGGAATCGGATCTCGCAAGACAATAGGAGATTCCGCGATTTGTTGAAGCGCGAGCGCCTGGCCTTGAATGCGAATGACCGACTCGCGCGTTCCTCGCAGCATGACACCACCTCCTGCCAGTACGCTTGCTCGCTGAGCCGCATCGACGAGCTGATCGAGCGTGACGTTTTGCGACAGCAAACGTTCGGGAGAGGTGACGATCTGGTACTGCCTGAGCACCCCCCCCATGACCGAGACTTGCGAAACACCTTGGACCGCCAACAAACGATTGCGAAGATCGAACTCGCCGATAGTACGCAATTGCATGGCGGATGCGAGTGCAGCGTCCGGGCCCTGATTTGCTTGGTTGCTTCGCAGGCCGATCAGCATCACTTCCCCCATGATCGACGATATCGGAGCCATGACAGGATTGATTCCCGATGGCAATCGCGACCGAGCCAACTGCAAACGCTCTGTAACAACCTGACGATCGAGCGAAATGTCAGTCCCCCAATCGAATTCGACCCATACGATCGACAAGCCGAGAGCCGACGAGGAGCGAACACGTTGTACGCCGGTTGCCCCGACCATGACCAGTTCGATCGGCCGCGTTACTAAGGACTCGACTTCCTCGGGTGCCAAACCGGCCGCCTCGGTCATGATCGCTACGGTTGGACGATTCAAATCGGGAAACACGTCTATGCGCGATGAAGTGACTGAGCGCCAGCCCGCGATCGCAACGACGATGGCTACCAGAAAGGTGAGCGAGCGATGATTTAGAGAAAATCGAATGATCGAATCGAGCATCGAGGGGCCTTATCGAATGGAAGCATGTGCTGTTTGGAGTCCCATGACCTGCGTCACTGCGACCTCTTCGCCGAGCTGAAGCCCCGTCAGGATCGACACATGCTGATCGTCCTCCGCTCCTGTTGTCACTTGTCTGCGTTCGATGTTACCGTTCATGCTCCGAACGAAGACGAACGCATTGAGTCCCTCTCGCACAATCGCGGATCGAGGGATGGCTAACGCCGAGGAGCCAACCCCTAGGGTCACGGACGCTCGACCAAGCATTCGATTGCGAAATCCGGTCCATTGCGAATCATCGAGTTCGATCCAAATCGACAGGACCCCGGAGTCTTTCGCGACGGCGGGGCTGATCGCGGCAACCTTGCCGAGAAAATCACGATTAGGAAATGCGTCAAAACGCACACGAACTCTTTGACCCACAACCACCCTGGCGCTATCCGCGGCGGGCACGAACCCGACCACTTGAAAGCCGCTCGGGTCATGCAACTCAAACAAATCCTCACCCAGTGGAACGACATCTCCAGTCGTTCCGACAAAATCAATGACGATGGACTCCGAGGGTGCCCGAAGCGGGAACGCATCGAAAACGGTTTTGCGGGTGGCTATCTCTCGAAGCATATCCGCATCAAAGCCGATCAATTCCAGTTGATGCTCTTGGCTCGCAGCGCGCGTCTGAATCTTTTGAAGCGAGTTCTGCATATCGAGCAAAACTCGCGGCGACACGCTCCCTGCGGCTGTACTGAGTCGCTGCAGCATCTCTCGCTGCAATTCATAGTCGAGCAAGGACTCGATCCAATTCAATTGCAGATCAACCGCTTCCAAGCTCGCCAGTTCTGCGAGCACCGCGCTCGCTTTCACCTGCTGCCCACGATCGACATACAATCGTTTCAGCGTTCCGGTCAGTTGCGGCGCGACACGCAACCGTTTCATCGGCATTAGATCCACTTGGGTGTTGATGGAGAGAATGTCGTTGATGGCCTGAGTGTTCGCCTTTTGGAATTCGATCCCGAGATTTCTTGCCATCCGATCGTCCAGGCGCAGAGAGGACCGACTCAGCAGCCCTGCCAATTCATGCGTGCCTTGGGTCACAACGCGATCGCTGGTGAACAAGCCGCCGGCAGTGAGCTCGACGAAATCCGAATCGATCGCATTGCCTTTTGGATGCGGAGCGTCTGGCTTAGCTAGTCGCTCGGTATCTACCCACACCGGGCGCCGCTCGTATTCCGAACCTTGCTTCGTAGACGCAGTTTCCACGAAAACGAAGTACGAGAGACCGTCGCTCCAGAGAGCGCTGCGTGGCACCGACAATCTTTCCTTTGCCGCTTCGCGATAGAAAATGGCTCGGCCCGTCATACCCGGTTGGATGCCCTTATTAATAGCGTCCGAATTTAAAGTGCACCATGCAGCGATCTGTTGCGTCGCAGGGTCGATCCCTTGCGAGATTTTATCGATGCTCGAATTCCACACGCGACCAGGAAATGCATTGAGCATCATCTCGACCGGCATACCCAACGCGAGTTTATGGGAATCGCTTTCCAGAACATGCATGCGCACCCACAACTGAGAGTTGTCGACGATTTGAAAAAGATGAGTATTTGGGACTACCGATTGACCGAGGACGGCATTTTGTTGAAGCACCGTGCCAGCGATCGGAGATCGTACGAAGAAAGTTCCCCAGTGCTCACGGCCGGTCTGTTCCGTTGCGGTATGTTTTTCTTCGCGCCACGGCAACTCCAGCACGGTAGCTTTCTTCTCCACAACCCACAGCCGGTTCCTTGCCCGCAGCATCGCATTTTCGGCTTCGAACAAACGAAGCTCCGGCACAGCACCTGTTTGCCGCGTCGGACCGAGTAGTTCGAGAACACGTTTTGCATATTCAAGATCGCGAGCTGCATCGATATGCTCCCTGTGCAATAGCTCGAGTTCACGCGATTCCACTTCGGCAAGCAACTGGCCCGCTTCGACCCGTTCGCCCGAGCGGACATGAATAGCAGTAACACGTCCGGGGAGCATGCTGGCTGCAAATGCTCTGCGTCCCCAGGGCGATTCGATCGTTGCAAAGGTTCGAATGCGGTCTTGGTGACGCAAAGCGACCACCTCGCCGGTCCGAACATCGAGCAATTCCCTCGAAGTCGCTGACAGGGCAATTGCCCCTCGTTTCGCATCGACCGATGCCCCCTTCGAGGGAATCGGTTCATGCCCCTCATGAGCAAACGCAACCGTCCATCCCGCGAAGAAAACTGCTATCGCAATCGCAACGAATCCCGTTCGATGGGTCACGGCTTAGGCTCGCTCTGTACGAAGATTTCGGGATCCGGAAGCGGGTCGTCGGACGATTTCGCTTTTTGTAGAAACTCGTCGATGCACGGCGGGCAGCAGAACTGATAGCTCTTGCCTCCGATGACCCAGACAAATTTCGGATTCGCCTTGGTCTCCGTAATCGGACAGATCCGATCTCCAGGTTTCGGACTCATATCGTGAGTCGATGGAATACCGCGGTACTTTTGATAGGGAGTTACATTGCCATTGGCAGCGATGTCGGCTGCCGTGTAATGTCCGCCAGGTTCGAGATAGAGTTTCTGCTCCTGGTCATCAGCAACTTTTTGCGGCATGGAAACATCTCCATGCGATTTGTCTCCATGCTTGAGATCCGCCTTGGTGAACGCGAGACGAAATCGCTCGCCATCGATCGCGACATTGGGGATCGTGATCTCCACCATTTGCCCTACCATCGATTCGGGTAGCTTCGCCACGAAAAGCGACGATCGTCCCTCGCCGTCACCATCCTGTGGTTCTGGTAGGAACTTCAATGACTGCGCCTCGGCGTCCCCTTCAAGTCTCACGAAACCCGAGAGTTCCTTGGCCTCGATATCAATCACCCGCGTTTCGTCCTGGCCCAAGGTGAACAGTCGAACCAACCCTTGTTTGTCAAAGACCGCTTCCACATGGTAACTGTCGCGGCCCAGCGATACGATCAGGCCGCCGTGAGCGCCCGGTTTGTGCTCGTGCCCGTCAGTCGCCGTCTCGGATGCAAGCTTAGGTGGCGAACCCTGCGATACCGGGCCGCCTGGTAACCGGTCTACATCGGGCTTCCGAGATTCCACTCCGCAACCCGTAAGGGCAAAAAACACAATCACCATCCAACCCGATTTTTTATTCCAAGTTGAGTTCCGATAACTCGGGACCATTTGCAAATCCAATTCCATGATCTTTACTCCTTTTTCAGAAATTGCTCATGCAACGCATCGAGCTTGGAGAAGTATTTGTCCTGCGCCTTCTCCACTTTCTTGAAGCAGGGAGGGCAACAGACAAAGATGCGATAGCCACCGATGATTTGCGACTTGGATTCCACAGAGACTTCGTTTTCCATCACAAGGCATTCGCGCTGGGCTGTGGCTTGTCTCTCTCGAATCTTTTCCAGATGCTTGCTGTTTGGAGTCCCCGTTACGCACTTTTCACAGCATACGAAAAGCTCCTCTTTGGTCGTGGTGTCGGTCCACTTCGGTAACGATTGATCTTTAGGAAGTTCCCTTCCGGATACGGGACAAAACTTCTGAACAGCGATGCGAAGCGAGTCTCGCTTGGAAGCGGTCCCTTCTTCAGCAGTGCCCCCTTCAGCAGCAGGTTTGGCAGCCATACTGACGGCGATTGCAATGAGTAACATAAAAAGCATAAAACGTTTCACGGAACGGACCTCCTCACGGGCAGAACAGAAAAAGCACGTTGATCGAAGAACGAATGGAGCGCGAAGAACGCGCTGGAGGATCAAATTCGCCAAATACAGGCGCGCGCTTGCCACCGCCCGCAATCCGTATTCCGAACACCCTCAAGGGGCGGTGCGGAACAGGATAGATCACCAATCCAAAAGAAAAACAATTCCGGGGTGGAGTTTAGCGATCCACCTTCCACACGCATGCGAGACTCTATCTCGAACTCGTTGCTAATTGCTATCCATGTGTGGCTAACACATGGGCAACGAGCCCCATCGATTTGATCGTGAGATTCCTGAGACTTTTTGAGTCTCGCCAAGCATTTGGGGCAGGTAGGTTTCTTGATCTCGCTGCGAACCAACGGGCGTTTGTTCGCCGAAGTTTCGAACTGCCCAACACAATACCTGATCCAACAGCAACAGACACCCCCACCAGAAAACTGCCCGAGAAGGACAGCGGCGATCAGCAGGAGTCTTGAAGCAACAAGGCATGGATAGAGAGGCCGGTGCATGATGCTCTAATTGTATCAGCCAGCCCCCGTCGGGGCGATAACGAAATTATCGAATGCTAGCAGTGAAAAAACATAGGCCCCGTTATTGCCAACGAACCCGCCTATCCGTTACCCTCTTTGCCAGCCAAGGACGGCGGATGTCAGTATGGAAGCTACAGCAGGATCATTGGAGTCAATAACAGTGACACGAGGTCATGATGCGGGCACTTCCACGCCGATCCCTGGATGCGAAATCAGATCGCGATATTGGGTGCGAGGAACGTAACACTTCCAGCGTGGTACCGGCGACCGAAGAACTCTGCCCGCTCAAGGTCGCGATGCGTGATGAACTGCATGCACTCGGGGTGAGCGTCGAGGAGGTCCAGCAATACCTCCGATGCGGCGATCTCAGGAATGCGGAAGCAGCCTTTGGGGATATCATGACACGCCTCCGAACGCAGTTCTGTCCTCCGAAGCTAGCGAATTGTGATTGGGTCAGAGAAGGGCAACACCAAGGCGATTGTGATCTGCTAAGCGATTCTGCGTCTCCTTATCTGCACTCGATCTCGACCCAAGCTCCCGCGACGTCAACACCGAGCAACTTGGATGACTTGCTTGAGCAGGCGATGCGATTCTGATACACGAGTCTCGCCGTAGAGTACCCACCGGAACCTAGACCCGTGATTTCATTCGATTTCGCACAACTCGAGGCGTGCACAAGGGGAGCTTCTCTAGTCTACTTGACTAACTCTGGGAGGTATTTGACGGGGAGAGTGCCGCAATTGAGAACCTGCTCATGGAAGGCCCCCAAGTCGAACGAGTCACCGCGAGACCGCTGCACGGATTGACGCAGTCGATAGAACGCTGTCCGGCCGACGAAGTAGGTCGATAACTGGCACGAACTCTGTTTGGCTCGCTGCACTTTGCCGAACGCTTCACCCTCAGTCTGGAATCCGCGGCGCGTCAGCAGCGCCATCGCTTCATCGTCGCTCATTTCGTCGCAATGCATTGAATGATCGAGGATCGCATTGAGCACAGCTCGCAAATAAAACTTGAGTTGATGTAGCCGCAGTGCCAAGTCGCCGTTGCCGTACCCTTGATCGAGCATCATTTGCTCCGTGTATACCGCCCAGCCTTCGGCAAATACGCCCGACGAGAAGACCTTGCGAATCAAGGAGGGGGAGCGATTCGAGTAATCGAGTTGGACATAATGCCCTGGGTATGCTTCGTGGATGGTCAGAATCTGAAGCATGTATTGGTTGTATTCTTCGAGAAAGGCGTTTTGCCGCGATGCAGGCCAATCGCTTGGCGGCGGCGAGATGGCATAGAGACTCTTGGCATCCGCATCCAAAGGGGGCGCGGGATTCAGATAGGCTGCGGAAAAGCCCCTCTGGAACTCCGGCATCTCGATGATCTCGCATTGGTCGGGATTGGGAAGGGTGAGGATTCCCTTTTCTCGGATCATCGATTGGATCTTGGCGACGGTCTTTCGCGCGTCTTCGACTAAGTCCTCCGGCTTTCCATGCGATTTTCCCAGTTGGTTGAGAACCATACGGACTGTATCGCGACGACCATCCGAGTCATCGGGAGGGAGAACACGGTTCGGGAAAAGTTCGTGCCACAATTGCTTGGCTACATAATACATTTCGCGCTCGACACGGTCGGCTTCCGATCGCGCCTCCGCGATAACTTCATCACCGGTCAAGCCAGCGTCAAGTTCCAACTCCAATTTTGCATAGAATTTGTCCTTCCCCAATCGCCATGATCCATCGGAGCGAGGAAGGACGTCCGATTGCAGGAATTCCTTGAACTCGGTCAGGGATGCAACAGCGCGCTGGCAAGGCTCGCTCAGCAAGCTCAACGGACGGGATTCGTCTGCGAGGGCGAAAATACCTTCGCGATAAAAATCGATGGCACCCTGCGTGCGCTGAATCGCGATCTCTGTCAAAATTTTTGGCGGGTTCATGATCGACTCTTTCGCAGCCGCGACCACGTTGGGAATTTGGCTGATGCGCCGAGCCGCATTCTCGATGTTGCGATGCTTGGGCAGGGTCGATTGAGTCAGCAGTCCGAACACGCTGTCGGATGCGTACGTCAAATAGACTCGCGGATCGTTTGCGAAGTCATCGGTCTCGGTCGCCTGCCATATTCGGTATCGCAGCGTGTGCATCCAAATCTCGGCATCGATTTGGGAATTGCGAGGCATAGAGGCCAGATCGAGTTCTTTCGACAGGCGATTAAGCCACTGTCGATAGCGTTCAACATCTTTCGCACGAGCAGCCGGGAATAGATCATCGAGCAAATGATCGTAGCTATGGTTCCCCAGCGAACTGGCAAAGGCCGGATGGATTCGGCATTCCTCGTCGAGAAACTCCTGGAAGATGCGATCCAAATCGGCATCCGACTGAGCAAAGGCTATCGAGGCGCTGTACCCTAGGCTGCAGCAGAGGAGTGCGGCGACCGACAGGGCATACAAAATCGCTCGCAGATACTGTTTTTTCATGTTTCACTCAAAGAGTTCAAAAGAATCTCGTTTTCAACAGCGTTTTCGACGGGGAGTACACGAGAATATTCTAATCGGTTCATGCAGCCAAGAGTGGCGCGACCATGATTCTGACTCTATGCTATTGAATGACTGCGAACCGAAAAACATTCAGGATTGTGCCGAGCGATGAAGTTATGGATTGATGCCGATGCGGCACCACGCGATGCGAAGGAACTCGTCTTTCGCGCCTCCAAACGACTTGGCATCGAAGTCACCCTCGTTGCCAATCAATCCATCGGAGTTCCACCCGGGAATCGCTTGATCCAGGTGGTAACGGTGCGAGACGGTGCCAACGTTGCCGATCAGTACATCATCGAGCATGCCCAACCCGGGGATGTGGTGCTCACCGCTGATATTCCGCTCGCAGCCCAATTGGTTGCAAAAGAGGTTTTCGTACTCGATCCGCGCGGCGAGGTTTACGATGATCGCAATGTCGGTGTGCGACTGGCTGCTCGCGATTTTCTCGACGCGGCTCGAGGAGCGGGCATGGAGTTATCGGGCCCCCGTCCCTACAGCCAACGCGATCGTACAGAGTTCGCCTCCGCGTTGGACCGTATCCTGACGCGAGCGATCAAGCTGAACGAGCGTAAGACATGATGGGGCTCTACAACATCCCCTTCGAACTGGGGATGCCGACCTGCCGCGCGTCGAACTCAGCTGCGATGCGCACTGCACGCGCAGTAGCCTTGAAGACAGCTTCCGCAATGTGGTGCGTGTTGCGACCGTAATGGAGCAGAACATGAAGATTGCACTGCGCATTGGCTGAGAATGCTTGCCAGAAGTCCTCCACCAATTCGCTATCGAAGTCTCCGATCTTGGAGGAAGGCATCGGGGCTTGGAAAACCAAGTAAGATCGGCCGCTGAAATCGACGGCCGATGTGACCAGAGTCTCCTCCATGGGGAGGACCATGTGGCCGTAGCGGCGAATTCCTGATTTGTCTCCCAAGCATTCGCGAACTGCTTGACCGAGACAAATTCCGACGTCTTCGGTGGTGTGATGCGAGTCGACTTGCAAATCCCCTTGGGCCTTGATCTCCAAATCAACCAGGGCATGCCTGGCGAACAAGACCAGCATATGGTCTAGGAAACCGACGCCGGTTTGGATATCGTTCCTCCCCGTACCATCCAACTTCAAACGAATTTCGATGGAGGTTTCTGCTGTTTGGCGTTCGAATTGGCTGGTGCGAACGGGGTTCATGCTTTTGCCCTGTTGAGCGAAGTTCGTGATGATGTAGTCGCCCCTGCGGGTAACAATTACAATAGATTTCTTCCCACCCTATGCATTCTTGCATCTTCAACGCACTTTGTATCGACCCAATCGCATGCGACGATCGAAATGTTCCCCTGTTTGGTCCGGTTTGGCTGTTGTTGCGTTTGGCTTGCTAGCGAATCAGGCCTCTGCGCAGACCGACGAACAAATCCGATTTAATCGGGATATTCGTCCTATCCTGTCCGATGCCTGTTTTTCCTGCCATGGCCCGGATAAGCATGGTCGCCAAGCCGATCTTCGTTTGGATGTTCGAGAGGATGCCATCGAACACGGTGCGATCGACGCAGGGGACTCGAGCGTGAGCCAGATGATTGCCCGCATCGTCAGCCAAGACCCCTCGGAGGTCATGCCTCCGCCGAAAACAGGTAAGAAGCTTACTGCCGAGCAAATCGATCTCCTTCGGCGTTGGATCGATCGAGGTGCGGAGTACGAATCCCATTGGGCATTCGTCCCGGTTCCCAAGAGTACGAACGCTCCAACGATCCCCGAAGCATGGAAAGATTGGCCTAGCCAAGAGCTCGATTTCTATGTCCTCGACCAACTGCTCCGCAACCGCATGGAGCCAGCCGACCCGGCCGAGCCGTTGCGATGGCTGCGTCGGGTCAGGTTGGACCTGACCGGGTTGCCTCCCACGGAACAAGAGATCAATGCCATCACCCAAGACCCCTCCGAAGCATCGCGAGAAGCGATCGTCGATAGTCTCTTGGCTAATACAGCCTTCGGCGAACGGATGGCAAACATGTGGCTGGACGTAGCCCGTTACGCAGACACTTTCGGTTATCAAGCGGATGTCAACATGGAGGTTTGGCCGTGGCGAGACTGGGTCATCCATGCATTCAATCGAAACTTGCCATACGACCAATTCGTTATGTGGCAAATCGCCGGTGATCTGCTTCCCGATGCAACGGATGAGCAACGCTTGGCAACCACCTTCAATCGCCTTCATCGTCAAACCAACGAAGGGGGAAGTATCGAAGAAGAATTTCGTCAGGTTTACATCGCAGACCGAACCGTAACGGCAGGGACTGCGTTTTTGGGGCTGACACTCGAATGCTCTCGCTGCCACGATCACAAGTACGATCCGATCCTGCAAAAAGATTTTTATTCCTTCGCCGCATACTTTGCAGATATCGACGAGCATGGTTTGTATTCCCACTTTACCCGTGGCACTCCAACGCCAGCGCTGTCTCTTTACACACCGGAACAGAAGGAACTGCATCATCAATTACTTCGCGAGATATCCGACCTCGAATCGAAACTGGATCAGTTGATTGCGGAACGCAAACAGGCATGGCTTTCACGTCAAACGACGGCGACTGTTGATCCTGCGGTATTCGATGCACAACCTCCGCAAACCGACTGGACCTTTCCCCTAGAAGGTTCCGAGGATGGAGTGATCGGCAAGGGGACGCGTTTCAACGGCGATGATGCGATCACGTTCCCATTGATGGTCACAGAAGCCGATGATCCGAACAAGAAACGGCAGATTCAATTAGGGCGTCCCGATCCGTTCTCCATCAGTCTTTGGGTTAAACCCGAGCAACATGCGGATCGAGTTGTGATCGTTCACCAGAGCCAAGCCGCCGAAGATGCTGCTTTCCGCGGGATGCAATTGGTCCTGCATCAAGGGAAGCCGCAGTTTTCGCTGATCCACTTCTGGCCTGGAGATGCCATTCGCGTTGAGGCTGTGGATGTGATTCCCGTGCAGCAGTGGACTCATGTTGCCGTCGCTTACGATGGCAGCAGCCATGCTTCCGGCATTCGGCTATTCGTCAACGGACGGCCTGTTGCCGTAAATGTCGATCGAGATCAATTGACCCGCGACTTCCGACACCGAAGCGAATGGGGTGACTCAGCTGCTGGAACGTTGCCGATCACCGTCGGTGCTCGCTTCCGCGATATCGGGTTTCGGAATGGGTCGATGGATGAACTGCAGATCTTCGATCGCGAACTCCGTACGATCGAAATCGCCCGGCTGTATACGAAATCGCCAACCCTGAATGAACAGGAAAAACGAAGCGTTTTGCAATCGGCGGCAACCGAGTGGGATACGAGTCTTTTGCAAGGGGATTCACAGTTCGATGCCTTGGTTGCTTCGCTTCGTGATGCTAGGCGTCGAGAAAATGAACTAGTGGTCCAGGTGCGGCAGATCATGTCCATGGCACCCGCCAAGAAACCTCGCACCACCTACGTGCTCGAACGGGGAGCCTATGACGCGCCGCGCGATCCCGTTATCCCCCATCCAATCGAAGCAGCGATCGTTGGGAAAACTATTGAAAACCATCGTGACGCGCAAAGCACCGAAACAAGGAACGATCGCTTGCAGTTGGCCCGTTGGATGATCGATGAACAGAATCCATTGGTCAGCCGAGTTGCCGTCAATCGTTTCTGGTCTCTGTTCTTCGGCCGAGGCATCGTCGCGAGTCTCGAAGATTTCGGCAGCCAGGGCCAGCCCCCAACTCATCCCGAACTGCTCGATGCACTTTCGCGACGGTTCATGGCACAATGCTGGAACGTCAAGCAGCTATGCAAAGAGATTGTCTTGTCGTCGACGTATCGACAATCGTCGACCGCACGCAATGCCGCTTGGGAACAATCGGATCCAGAGAACCGATGGCTTGCGAGAGGACCTAAACATCGATTATCTGCCGAACAAGTTCGCGATGCAGCTTTGTTTGCCAGTGGATTGTTGGTCCCGACGATCGGTGGACCGAGCGTGATGCCCTACCAACCCGAAGGTGTTTGGGAGGAAGCTGGTACCGGCAAGTCGTATCAACAAGCCACTGGAGATGGCCTGTATCGACGAAGCATGTATACATTCTGGCGGCGTACCGCACCTCCCCCGAGCATGCTGGCCTTCGATGCAACAAGCCGTGAGACCTGTACGGCACGCCGCGAAACGACCACCACTCCGCTTCAGGCCTTGGTGCTGCTCAACGATCCTCAATACATCGAAGCGGCTCGATACACAGCCGAGCAATCCATAGTCGCACATCCGCAAGATCTCGCATCGCGATGGAACGCCATGGCCATCCGATTGATCAGTCGGCCACTCAACGAAAATGAGCGAGCGGTTGTTGACAAAGCGTATCGCGAACAGCACGCGTACTTCAGCGAAGCTCCAGCCTCGGCAACCGAGTTTTTGAAAATCGGAAATCGGGTCGCTGACGCGTCATTGAATCCCATCGAACTCGCGGCTACTTGCGTCGTCGCGGAGACACTGATGTGCTTTGATGAATTCGTGATGAAACGCTGAGCACACTAATCTGGACGCATTCATGCGTTATTTAGGAAGACAAGTTATGTTTAACGACATGCGATTCGACGCACCCAACAAGCATCTCGGACGGAGAGATTGGTTGTTCCGAGCAGGGATGGGATTGGGTGGCATCGCGCTAGCGGATTTGATAGCGCGAGACAGCAGAGTCTTCGGTGACGATAGAGCGAAAGACAGCTCTTCGAGTGCAAATCAAGGGATCGCATCGCGCGGTGTCCTAAATCCCACCCATCATGCGCCGACTGCCAAGCGAGTCATCTATCTGTTCATGGCGGGCGGGCCATCGCAACTGGAAACCTTCGATTACAAACCTCTCTTGAACGAGAAACAAGGGGAACCGCTCCCCGACTCGGTGCGACAAGGACAGCGATTGACAGGAATGTCAGGCAACCAAGCGATCCTGCCACTGGCGGGTTCGATCTTCAAATTTGCCCAGCATGGTCAATGCGGCGCATGGGTCAGCGAATTGCTCCCCCATACCGCGAAGTATGTCGATGACATGGCCATCATTCGGTCGATGACGACGGAAGCCATCAACCACGATCCCGCGATCACTTTCCTGCAGACCGGCAATCAAATCTCCGGTCGGCCTAGTATCGGTGCATGGATTCAATACGGATTAGGTACCGATAACGAGAATCTACCCAGCTTCGTCGTGTTGATCACCAAGGGCAAAGTCGATCAGCCCCTTTACTCACGTTTATGGGGAGCGGGTTTTCTGCCTGCTCGCTATCAAGGGGTCCAGTTCCGCTCGGGCAAGGAGCCTGTGTTGTACCTGACCAATCCCTCAGGCATCGATGCAACCAGCCGACGACAAATGCTCGATCGACTCCAGGATCTACATCAATTGCAAGCGGAAGCGACTCGCGATCCCGATCTGTCGGCTCGCATCGCCCAATACGAGATGGCGTATCGGATGCAGTCCAGCGTTCCCGAAGTTACCGATATGTCGAATGAAACCGAGGCGACACTCGAACGCTATGGCCCGAGCGTTCGAACCCCTGGAACATTCGCGGCCAACTGTCTTCTCGCGCGTCGATTGGCGGAACGCGGAGTGAAGTTCATTCAGCTCTACCATCAAGGATGGGATCACCATGGCGGTGTTCCAGGCGGTATGCGTACGCAGTGCGGAGAGACCGATCAACCGACGGCGGCGCTACTCCAGGATCTCAAGGATCGTGGGATGTTTGAAGATACGCTTGTGATCTGGGGAGGTGAGTTTGGACGGACCAACTACTCTCAGGGCAAGCTTACGGCCACCGATTATGGTCGCGATCACCATCCTCGATGCTTCTCCATGTGGATGGCTGGAGGGGGGGTTCGCGGCGGTATCACCTACGGCGAAACATGTCCGTTTGGATATAGCGTCGTCGACAAGCCGGTCCATGTCCGGGATTTCCACGCGACCTTGCTACACACCCTTGGAATCGATCACGAGCGATTCACTGCGAAGTTCCAGGGGCTCGATGCCCGCTTGACCGGCGTCGATCCAGCTCACGCCATAGGTGAGATTCTGGCTAAATCGTAACGGTTGCGACAAGCTCCAGTGATCATTTGCAGGACGTCATTCCACCGATCCGATAAACGATCTGTGTCGATAGATCGCGCGTCATTCGCGTGGGTTTTCGTTGTTTTCCCGAGCGAAGTCGTTTGAACGATCATCTTAAAGGCCGGCCCCGCCCCCCCTACCTTCGGGCCCGTGGACGAGCTGAGCCGCCGACCGAAGTCGAAGTGGATGGCGTTCGATGTTTCCGACGAGAGATCTTCAAGCATGATTCCTGGGCAGCCACAGCCGTCTACGGCGATGGTGTAGCCCCCGTTGACCCTGGGTCGGGTGAAGGGCAAGACGAGAAGCGAATCGTCTGCAAGTTCAATCGCCTGGCTCCGTTGGGATTCATTCCGATGCGCTGGCTGGGACGGTTCCTAGCTCGACGCGAGATGGATTTGCTAGCGAAGCTTCAAGGGGTGACCGGTATTCCAGGTGTCTGTCGTGATGTTCGGATTGATGGACAGAAGGTTCGGCATGTGTCCGCTCACGCATTCATCGAAGGGCAGCCCCTTTCGTTGGCCTCCGATGTAGATAGGGATTTTTTTGATTCCCTGGATCGACTAATTCGAGAACTTCATATGCGGCGCATCGCGTATGTCGATCTGCACAAGCAGGAAAACGTAATCGTTGGCAAGGACGGGAATCCTTACTTGATGGACTTCCAGATTTCCTTGCGAGTGCCGAATCGGAGATGGTGGAATTCCCTGTTGCGAATCTTGTGCGATTGCGATCGATACCACATTGCAAAGCATCGTTCTGCACACAACATCCACGGGAGCAACCCCGAGCGTCCATGGATTATTCGTATTCATCGCAGGATTGGGCGACCTCTGCGTACTCTGCGTCGTAAATTGCTGGTCTGGATCGGCGTTCGCCGAGGAGACGGCTTTGCGAGTTCCGAAGTTGCCCCAGAAGTGGGACTAAGAGTCTAATTACCCGAAGCATACAGAAATAACTTCGGTGCATCTATTTGTTAATCAGTCGCTCGTGGGGGTGACTCTGTCGTGACTACTGTATGTAGACGTCAGCTCAGAGATGTGAAGACTGAGAATCCGACGTAGTTCTTCGACAGTCTCGGGATGCTTGAGCAATCCGTTGTGCGAGGCCGGGATTTGCTTTTCCGAAATCGCATCCGGATGTTGCGCACTGGTACGCGATACGATGCCATCGGAGGGAGGGTGGCCAGGTAGGCTAACCCTGGTTCCGAGAATCGTGTGCTTTGGAACGCATGGGTTCAGTCGCAGCCGACCGATTGTGTCGAGGAACGGCTGCCTCGGATCGAGCATGTCGATCGATGTCGGTAGCCCGGAAGCAACGGAGTCGCTGAATCCACCGATGTTATCTCGCAATAGTTGTTCAAAGGTGGAATCGTCGTTGTACACCAGCGCGCTGGCAACTTTTCCACAGATGCGTCCAGCGGAACTGCTCCCTTGATGCGGCGTTGCGATAAAGACTGTTCGACGAATCATGGGGTGGGGGTCGAAGTAAAGCCTTTCGATCAATCGTGCTCGAGTCGCCTCGTCGGTCGCGACCGTTTCGATGGGTAGATAGGCGATGGAATCCCATAAAGCTTCGTCGCTATGAGCAATGGCCAACTTGGAAATGAGGCCCCCCATGCTGTGCCCTATCATCACCGATCGGTGAAGGAGATGCTGATCGTCTTCCTCACAATAACGTTGCAAAACAGCATCCATCTGAATTCGCAGGTCTGCGGCGGATCGTACGAAAGGAGCGCCAGTCGCGTACTTGAACCCCCAAAACTGATAGGTTTCCGAGATCTCGGGGGCCGTCCGAAGTTCGTTGATGATGTTTGTCCAAGCATCGGGGCTAGAAAGCAATCCGTGCACGAAAATTACCGGTATCTTATCGGGTTGATAAGGTTCTAAAAAATAAAGGAGCGATGGATCTCTACTCGAATCCGGACGCAGAAAATCCTCGATTCGAGTCTGGGGATGAAAATGCAACCCATAGGCAAGATCCGCCGTCGTATCCGTTGCTAAGGGTGTCTCCATACCTTCGAAGGAGTCCTGTTTGAATCGTAACGGGGCATAGAGACGAAGGGATGATCCATCAGGAGTGAGGACAGCGGTGGCTGCAAACGCAGCTGTCTTTGGGAGGAAGTCGCATGAATGAGAAGCGGATGCTGGCTTGTGTCTCAGTATCACGACTGGGACTCCAAGACCGTTCGTCTGGTGGTAGTTCGATATGTTGCAATGGTAGTAGCGACCTACCACTCGACATTCGTGGAATTCCTCGCTGGTCCACGGCAATCCTCTGGTTTCAATCGGGATGATACGCACGGTTCCCGCATGGTTTACTTTTAGCCCCCCACGCAGATCCAAACGTCCTCGCGCTTGCCCCTCATTCAACAGTCTAGCCAGCGATTGATTCGCAATTTCCTGGGCAGGGGAATTGAGTTGACCGGCGCCTGCAAGCCAACTCCATAACACAGCCGCATAGTACTCGTCGACGCATTCCTGAGATGAGCTAGCAGCAAGTTGTTCCGCTCCCCGAAAACGCAAGCGGGCCATGTTTATTGGATCCACGTCCTCGGATGCCCCAGCGCTGGAAAACCCGAATGAGGACGATGGGATGGGTTGAAGGAGTTGATTCCAGTCCAAGGGTTGATGGCAAGCCTGGAGGCCATGCATCGTTTTGCCACCTTCAAACCATGCGGACCTGCAGCACAAGGTGGAACAGCCGGTTGACGAGATAAGGATCGCGGTGAAACAAACGGCAAAATGGATAAGTGCCGCTCGACGAAAGGTCGGATACCAAAAGTCTGAAGGGAAATCGGACCGTCGAAAGTTCATCGCGAGATGCAGGGTGACCACAGGTTGGGGCGGCGACCCTGCCGAACTAGACGATTCCGTTCCAGTCCTCCTTCCTTCGACACTCGAGCGAAAACGAATCAATAATTGTTCGCTCAGGCCGATTTTGACGTCTCTTCGGAGGAGAAGTCCGGCGGCAGAACTCTCGATACGCTGTCCGAAATTTCCGGCTTCGACAGATTGACATGTCGGGATATGTCGATATATTTTGGCAGGCAGCGGTGAGGAAAAACGACTCGCCGGGTTTTGACTTTGGAAAGGTTCAGCATCCGTATACATCAAGGATAGGGAGACGAAACATGCAAACGATATCGCCGAAACAGCTTCACGACTTGGTTCAGTCAGGCAACCAGATCGAACTGATCGATGTGCGGACGCCTGTAGAGTACCGCGAGGTGCACCTGTCGTTTGCTCGCAACGTTCCTCTCGACCAATTGAAAGCCGCCGACATCGTAGCCGGACGAAACGGGAATCCGCTCTATGTGATCTGCAAATCGGGAGGTCGGGGCAAGCAGGCTTGCGAAAAGATCGCAGCAACGGGATTCGGCAATGTGGTGAACGTCGAGGGAGGGACCCAAGCGTGGGACCAAGCCGGTTTGCCAGTGGTGCGAGGCAAGAAGGCGATGAGTCTGGAACGCCAAGTGCGAATCGCGGCGGGATCGTTGGTGCTAACCGGCGCAGTTCTAGGTTTCTTCGTTCACCCCTACTTCATCGGACTATCTGCGTTCGTAGGAGCGGGTTTGATATTCGCTGGAGTAACGGACACTTGTGGTATGGGAATGTTGCTGGCACGCATGCCTTGGAATCGAGTCGTTGCTACGCCCTCGAATTCGACGGCTCAATGTGCGACTTGATCCGATTGTTGTTTCTCCGCGGCTAACGAGGCAAATTCGTGCAACGTTTGTTACATAGATTTGTATTTTTCGTGTTGACCCTATCGGGGTTCATTTCTGGGTTCATTGACTTGGGCTCGGCTCAGGATAAGAGTGTCAATCCTGGGATCAACGACTCCTTCGCGAATCCCGATGTGAAGTCGTTTCAAGAAAAATTCGAAGTCGAAAGCCGTGAAGTCTTTAACAAGCGAGATGAAATCTTAGCAGCTTGCGCCATCGCGGAAGGACAAACCGTCGCGGATATCGGTGCAGGCACCGGGCTTTTCACTCGTCTGTTCGCTAAGGCTGTCGGCAGCGATGGGCAAGTGATCGCTGTTGACATTGCCCAGAACTTTTTGGATCACATCATCAAGACCAATCGCGAGCTCGATGTCCGGAATGTCGATACGCTATTGTGCAAACCAGACTCGACTGAGCTTCCCGGTGAATCGGTCGATGTGGCCTTCATCTGCGATACCTACCATCATTTCGAGTACCCCAGAAAGACGATGTCTTCCTTGTATCAAGCGATGAAACCCGGTGGTCGAGTGATTGTGATCGACTTCAAACGCGTTGAGGGGGAGTCGAGCGATTGGGTGATGAAACATGTTCGGGCTGGACAAAAAGTTTTTGAGTCGGAGATCCTCGAATGCGGGTTCATCAAAGTCCGCGATGTCCAGGAAGTGCTTCAAGAAAATTATCTGTTGGTCTTCCAAAAGCCTTTGAAGTAGTGTGTGACCAGCTCATAGCCTGTAAAAAAACATTAGACGCCTTGGCGTTAGCCGCGGTTTTTTGGGTTTGCAGGCTCGCTGCCGAACAACCTCATTCGTATGAATGATGTTGAAATGGCATGCTAAGCTCGCTCTAGCTCGGGCATCGATACGCCGCGAACATTTGCCAGTAGATGACGATACTTGGTGCTGAGATGATTCAGCCACAGACCGAAGTAAACATTGAGGATAAACGACAGCACCAAGAAGAATGGCACCCAACTTCCGGGCCGGGTCGAATTGAGAACATCGCGAACTTCGGTTTGTTCATCTCGCGGAGGCAATCTCCAGCCGCTACCGGTCGTCGCGCCGCTGGTCGTCGAAGGCAATAAATTCGGTGGGGGCAATACGGGTCCTTGTGCAAGATGGCCCTGCGGATTCGTTAATGAGCCCTGCATTGCATAGGTCGGGCCATTCGTTGAGACCGGAACACCGTAGTTCGGATTGGTGGGATAGTTGGCGTTGGGATTGTAAAATCCAGGGTTCGAATTGGGTGGATTCATCTGGCCGTTGTTGGCAACGCCGTTTGGAAGAATCGGTTCATTGACCGGTGGATACACCCCTGTGTTCGGATTGTTGGCCACCAAGGGGATATTGCCATAGGTGCTGGTACCATACGGAGCATTCCCGTAGTTGTTGCCGCTATTGTTGGTACCGCTGTAGGTCACATTGCCCTGGGTGGCCGTTGGTCGGGTGCTTCCAAACGGCATGAGCGATGGCGGAACCACGCGATTGTTTGGAGCGAAGCCATCGTTGCTCGCAACGGTTCCCGTCGGTCGGGGCGCGGCTGTGTTGTTGTTCCAGACCGGAGGTGGAGATGTCACCGTCGGCGATACAACAGTGCTGGGCATCGTTGTATTGGGTATCGTTGTATTGGGTATCGTTGTGCTGGGCATATTCGTACCCGGTACGATTGGGATTTGCGTCGTCGAAGCAGTCGGGATCACTTCCGTGGAACGAGGCTGGTCGATGGTGACCGGGGTTCTTCGATCGAGGTTTGCAATCTGTGGTGATTGCGAAGGAGTGCTTTTGGGCAACGGCATGCTGGCAAGTTCCGATTCGGATGGAAACTGCTCCACGGGACCGGTACCGAAGCGGACAATCACCTTCTCGATGCGATTGCGGAGCATCGGTGGTATGCGACTGGTCAATTCCTGTCCTCGTTGCCCTGCAGCGAATGTTTCAATCGCGGAAGGAGCGATCTGGATAACCATGTACATCGAACTATCAGACGGATCGACACCCCATCCGACTTTTGCTTCCGCAGTGGGTGCTCCGGTTGCGATCGGAGGGCTCGACGGAGGTTGTGTCGTGGTGGAAATCAATCGCGTGTTTTCCTCCGCAGGTGGCAATTTTCGGGGGGCAGGGAGGGTTTCAGCACGAGATGCCGTGGCGCGCGATGCTTCAGGTGGAGGCTTGGGAGCCGGCAGAGGTTCGTCGAAGAGGAAACTCGTCACCAAAAGGATGAAAAAACCGCTCATTCTCGTTACCTTCGTCCGACACCGCGGTGGATTATGGCCTTTTAAGGTCAGCATCTTGCTGACCGATGTCGACCGCATAATAGAGGAATCGCAGGGACTGCGTAAAGGGAAATCGTTACGCGAAAGATGGCAATTTCCTGAATTTCGGCAATCTGGGTTGGCTTCAGAATCGGAAAATCAACTCTTTTCGATTGAGAAGGAGATGGGCAAACGCCCGGTAAGCATCGCTTGCATTCCCGAACTCACTCGAGCGAATGAAGCCAATGGCCTGCTCGATCTGAACAGTAGAAGGTTCCCGCAACGATGCCTGCAGCAACATCGCCGATACACGCTGTTCGTCTGTTCCGTACTGCGACACGATACGATCCGCCCAGCGTTGGGCCAATGTGTGTACGAAGGGGTCGTTGAGCAGGATGAGGGCTTGAGCCGGTACGTTGGAAACATTCCTGCGTCCCATCGTACTGAAGGGGTTGGGCATATCGAAGGCGGTCATCATCGGGTTCAAAAAGTTGCGACGCACTTCCAAGTAGAGACTCCGTCGTCCGCGACCATCCATCGGGCCTGTCCGATTGGGGCGACCGCGACCTTCCAGAAAATCGGTTAGGTGAACGGGTACGCTCGCTTCGGTGTCCGGCATCCATCGCAGATCCAATTCACCGGTCACAGCCAGCAGTGTGTCTCGAATCGCTTCCGATTCCAAACGCCGAACGCGAGCATGAGAAAGGAGCTTGTTGTCGGGGTCGACTTCCTGCGATTGTGGAGTCGCCCGCGAATCTTGCTGATAGGTTTGCGATAAGCAAATCGACCGTATCAAGGATTTGACCGACCAACCGCGATCGATGAAATCCTGAGCCAGGGTATCGAGCAGTTCTGGATGCGTGGGTGGCGTTCCAAGCACGCCGAAGTCGTCGGTGGTGGCCGCGATCCCTCGCCCGAGCAAGTGATGCCACACGCGATTGACCATCACTCGCGACACCAATGGGTTCGACGGTTCCAACCATTGTTTCGCCAAAGCTAGTCGTCCGCTACCGATTCCGTCAAACGTGTGCTTGCTCGGTGTCAATGCCTCCAGATTTCGTCGTGGAATCTCATGGCCCGGACGGAGATGATTGCCGCGAATCAAAACAAAGTCGTTGATTCCGCTACCATCGCGCATCGCCATCGCAAGTTTCGATTGCCAGGGTAGAGAATCCGCCAAGGCCGATTCCGCACTGCGCCAACGAGTCGCAACTTCATCCAATGCTCGAGCATTCGCGTTCTCGGCACTTAACCATGGAACAGGACGGTGTACGAGTTCTTCAAGAACCGCAGCGCAAAGGACCCGCTGCATCTCGGTCATGTCTTGGGTGTGGTTGAGCCAAGTTCCGACGGCTTCCTTCGCGGTTTCGAACATGACTGCGGGAGAGGGTGATTGCCCGTTGTTCGGTTGAGGCGGGAGTCCTTCGACAACTTGCACGATCGCAAAATCGTTATCCGCCAGGGGAGAGAACTCAACATGAACGGTTTTGCCTTTGTAACGATCCAAAGAATGAGTGACCCAACGATAGGTGTCGTTGGGTCCACTGTTTTCGAACAGTGTTTCACCGTGGAGGGGACCAGCCACCAAGCGGTGCGAATCGACCGAGGCAAAGGCTCGGAATGAACCACGCACCAAATAAGATACTTTGCCCGACTGCAGTGGGAACGCTTTGGTCGGCAAGATCTTTCCTGCTTCGGCAACTTGTGCATAGCGATTTTGCCGATTCACCGCATCGACTTTTTGGGTCATGGGATCCCAGAAACGATCGCGGGCACCTTCGTCAAAAGGATGGATCAGCCCCAACGTTGAGCCAGATCGCATCGGAGCCGTGGCCGTCAGAGGCTTGCTGCTGTCGGTTCCAAAGACCACTCCGTCCGATTGCCAAAGCACTCGATCCGGAGTTCGTGCATCGAACACGACTCGTGGGTCGTCAGGAGGATAGCGCGTTGCTTCCGTATTCGACCACTGCATGCATCGATCGATCAATTTCTTAGCATGATCAGCTTCGATGTCGGCTGTTTCAGCGACCTTTGTCCAATCTTGAGCCAATGCTTGTAGGACGCTGTGCACTTCCATTTGAAATGGCTCGCGCAGCGTCTCGAGTCGTTTGGCCGCATCGCGATGGGCAACGTCGGTTTCGTAACGGACCAAGCGATAGTGGCTGCTCCGCAAATAACCGAACATCGCGTAGTAATCCTCAGTGCTGATCGCATCGAATTTATGATCATGGCATCGGGCGCACGCGACAGTCACCCCTAGAAAGGTCTTGCTCGCTACATCGACCATGTTGTCGAAGCGATCGGTTTCATCTTTGCGCGTATCGACCGGTGAGTGCACCCAATCTCCGAAATGCCAGAAACCGGTGGCGAGCACCGACTCATTGAAACCTAGCTGAGTGTTCAGCCGTGGCGAATCGAGCAAATCACCTGCGAGATGCTCCATCAGGAATCGATCATATGGCAGATCGTTATTGAACGCCCTCACCAAATAATCTCGGTAGGCCTCACCTGCCGGAATATCTTCATCGAATTCATGACCTCGCGACTGCGCATAGCGGATCAAATCCATCCAGTGTCTCGACCATCGGACTCCGAACTGCGGATCGGCAAGCAACTCATCGATTAAGTTAGCATCCCAATCAGGGCGAGGATCCTTTATGATTCGAGATACTTGTTCCATCGTTGGAGGAATACCAAGGAGATCGAGGTGGAGGCGGCGAGCCAATGCAACTCGATCTGCGGAGACGCTCGGCTCAAGTCCTGCTTCGCGTACTTTGCTTGAGATATAAGTGTCGATCGGATCTCGCGACCAGCTATCGAAGGGGAGTTGCGAGCGACTGCTGATATTGCGAGGTTGCCAAGCCCAGTGGGAATCTCGGCGCGATTGCAAATCGAAGGACTTGTCGTCTGTGCGATCTTCCGGCAATGGTTCATCCGGCCATACTGCTCCTCGCTCGATCCAAGTTCGAAGAACCTCGACTTCCTCTTGCGGTAGCCGTCCATCCGGCGGCATCTCGTACCCTTGATAACTCACGGCTTGGTAGATCAAGCTTTCGTCGGGTTTGCCAGCGACGATTGCAGGCCCCGAGTCTCCACCCTTGAGGATGAGTGTTCCGTGATCGAGTCGCAAACTTCCCTTCGATTCTCCCGCCTCACCGCTGTGGCATGTCCAGCATCGGTTGGCGAGTATAGGGCGAACTTTAGACTCAAAGAATGGATCGAGATCGTTTCGTTGTTGGGCAATCGCGTTGATCGTAGCGACCAACCAACATGGGAGAATCATCACCAAGCAGGTGGCTCGGATGCAGCATCCGATGGATCGATGGCGAAAAACTTCCATGGCTTCAGCTATTGGCAGGTTGAGAAACGGCAGGTTGAGGAAGCGGTGTGCTCAATAAACGTCGTAGAGATTACTTGAGGCGGAGGCTATGTATTGTAGCCCCGAATCGCTCTCGGCGTAGCGCGGGAATGCTAGAACTCTGCAGATCGGGCTTCGACCTCGAAAGGATTATCCCAGTAGGCATCGCGACGGTGCATCCATTGCCACCAACCGCTGACAAAGTAGGCGGGCACGAACAGAGGGCCCCAGCGTTCATACTGGCGAACATGCACGTACTCATGATCCCAGACTTCGTAGAACGCTGATTCCGAAACTGCCCAGATCGTATGTCCTAAGGTCAACGCAGCCGCACCACCGTGAATCGGGGCCAGCGACAGGAGTCGCTCCACTGCGGGGCCTACGATACCGACGGTCCCTCGATGGATGATCCAGCGGCGTTGGCCGCTCCAAGGGGCCAGCATCATCCAAAATCCCAGGATCGTATACGGGCTCGGCCAGAGATATCGCCACGCGATCTTCAGCCACTCCGCAATAGAAGTCATGATGCCGACTGCTTGGGACGACTGGCAAGCCCGACGATCAGCATGACCAAAGCCAAAACGCCGAAAGCGACCAACGATGGATAAGTACTCTTGAACCACCACTCAGGAATCCAGCCAGCCACGAGCGAGACAGCTTTTTTCCCTTCTTCGGGCAGCCCCTCGGAAAAATTAATCGCTTTAAGAATTTCCGGACGGAAGTTCATAAAAGAAATCAACACTGCAGCAATAGCACCGCCAGCGATGTAGCCTGAACTCAGCAACACCGCCGGGCTTGAGTCATCTTCGCTGTCGGATTTCTTGCGGGTCATTCGATCGCTGAACCATCGAATGACACCTCCCACAAAGATCGGAGTCGACGCCGCAAGAGGAAGATAAACACCCACAGCGAACGGCAAACTTGGCACACCGCTCAACTCTAGAGTGACTGCAATCAAAACTCCGAACAAGACCAAGCCCCAAGGTAACCGACGGTCGAGAATTCCATCGATGATCAGTTGCATCAGTACGGTCTTGGGCGCGTCGAATTTATTGCCCGTGATATCGTTCCCAAGATCATCCTCCTTGAGCATACCGTTGATGGCCGGGTCCACCAGATATACAGGCTTGCCATCGTTACCGATCAAGTACCTTCCCGGTGGAAGTTCGCCACCTGTTTCGGCTCGTCCGAGATTGAGAACGAAGTATTCGTTCTTGTCCTCGGATGCGTAGGGACCGGAATGAACCGTGTCCTTGCCCTTGAGAGTATTGACATCGATCACTACATCCTTGTAGGGTTCAATCGCTTTCTTGCTGTAGGTTGAATTGGCTTCATTCATCGCTAAAAGAACCAGTCCCACAACGAGTGCGGAGGTGAACGCACCCGTCAGGATGGCGAGTTGTTGCGAGGCGGGAGTGGCACCGACCAGATGGCCTGTCTTCAACGCCTGAGCCGTGCTGCCACCGTTCGAAGAAGCGATGCAAACCACGCCGGCGATCGTCAACGCAGTGAGCTTGATGGTCTTGTCGATTTCCACCCAACCGAGGCTTTCCAAACCGAGCAAGATCAGGCAAGTGAGCAACAGCGTAGCGACGGTCATGCCCGAAATCGGATTGGAAGAGGAGCCGATCTCACCGGTCAATCGCGATGCGACGGTCACAAAGAGGAATCCAAAGATAACGATCATCATCGCGCCAGCGATCCCTTTGGTATCGAAACCTAACCCGAGTTGCGGCACCGCCATCAAGCCGATTACCAGAAGGATGCTACCGAGCAGTATCAAAGGCAGGGGCAAATCGCGATCCGTGCGGCGAGCGCCACCCGCAGACTTATCTCGCGATGCGAATAGATCACGAAACGAAGTGATGATCGCGCCGAAGATAATCGGAAGTGCTTTGATCATGCTGAAGATACCGCCTGCAGCAACCGCTCCGGCGCCGATATACAGGATGTAGGAATTCCGAATCTCTCCATCCTTCATTTCGCTGATCAATTTGGTGCCAGGTTCAAGCGGAGCGGTTAATTCTCCCCCAAAAAAGACAATCATCGGGCTAATGACCAGATAGGCGAGAACGCCGCCAGCAACCATGATGCTGGCGATCCTTGGTCCGATGATATATCCAACGCCCAGCAGCGATGGAGACAACTCCATGCTAAGCGTTGCCCCTTTGAGCCCAACTGTTTTCCCCGCGCTGGTCCAACTCAGAGGTGTGGCGGCGACTTCTTTCCACAGATGCAACGCCTGCATGCAGACTTGATAGATGAATGCCAAACCGAATCCGGAGAAAACCATCGAGGCAGTGGCTCCTCCCTTTTCGCCAGCGACAAGAACCTCTGCGCATGCTTTGCCTTCTGGAAACGTGAGCTTTCCATGCTGCTGGACGATGAACGCGCGGCGAAGAGGAATCATCAGTAGGATTCCTAAGAGACCGCCGAAGACACTCACGGTCATCACCCGGATCACGTCGATATCGAAACCGAGCAATAACAGGGCAGGCATGATCAACCCGACACCGAAGGCCAGAGACTCACCCGCGGACCCGGTCGTTTGAACGACGTTGTTTTCGAGAATCGTAGTGCGTCTCAGTCCGGTTAGGTTTGAGATGAGCCGGAACAATGTGATCGATAGAACCGCAACCGGAATCGAGGCCGACACGGTCAGGCCGACCTTGAGTACCAAGTACATCGACGACGCCCCGAAGACGATGCCTAGCAAAGCGCCCATAATGATCGGGAACCACGTCAACTCCGGAATGTTTTCCTGGTCAGGAACGAATGGCTTAAACTCAGGTTGTGGTGCTGACGACATCGTGAGAAACTCGCTGGCTTGGTTTGGTGTGGGATACCACAACATAATTGCTTAAATCGACGCATCACAGTTTAACACAAGCCGACGGCAACCGGGGACTGCGTCATCACTCGCTAACGAT
>JBILVV010000503.1:0-3292 GCA_044370255.1 Pirellula sp. | reverse complement strand
CAATGAAGATTTGCGTGCCGACCTCGATGCCAAGCATCGCTACATCCTCGTCGACGAGTATCAAGACACGAATCTCGCCCAATATTTGATTGTGCGGGGATTATCACTCGATCACCCAAATATCAACGTTACCGGCGATCCCGATCAATCGATCTACGGCTGGCGCGGTGCCGACATCAGCAACATTCTTAACTTCGAGCGAGATTATCCCGGTGTAAAAATTGTGCGTTTGGAACAGAACTACAGAAGTACGCCGGAGATTCTGTCGGTTGCCGATACCTTGATCGAGAACAATCGTCGGCGCAAAGCCAAGCGATTGATTCCGACCCGTTCATCAGGAACCAAGGTGGCGCTGCGTACCTATATCGATGCTCGGCAAGAGGCGGATATGATCGCCGATCAGATCGCATCGGCAATCCTCGAAGAGAAAGCCAACGCCCGCGACTTCGCGATCCTGTATCGAACCAACAGTCAGTCACGTTTATTGGAGCAGGCGTTGCTGAAACGCAAACTCAATTACCAACTGATCGGCGGTTATCGCTTCTATCATCGCCAGGAAATCCGCGATCTGTTGGCCTACCTGCGATTGGTGAATAATCCCACCGACGACATCTCCTTTAAGCGGATCATCAATGTCCCAGCTCGCGGGCTTGGGGAGAAAACCCTCGCGCAAGTGAACGAATTGGCTCGGAATCGAGAAATACCGATGCTGGTCGCTCTCCGCGCTGCGATCGATCGTGGCATGTTGAGCCGCAAAGCCCAAACCGGCGCGAAACAGTTTCTTACTCTTTACGACCAGTTGGTCGAGGAGTCGAGCAATTCCATCGTGGCGATGCTTCAAAAACTACTACAGGAAACAAAGTACATCGAATACCTTGCAGCGAAAAAATCCGAAGCGCCCGACGAAAGTGTCGAAGGGAACGTCCAGGAGTTGATCTCCGACGCATCCGAAGTCGATCTGGTCAATGAAGATGGCAACGCCTTGCAGCAGTTTCTCGAGCAAGTCAGTTTGTCGAGTGACACCGACAGTCTCACCAGCGATGATCGGGTGACTTTGATGACTCTCCATTCGGCAAAAGGGTTGGAGTTCGACCACGTATACATCATCGCGATCGAGCAAGACATCTTGCCCCACGTTCGAAGCCGCCACAACAATGATCAGCTGGAAGAAGAGAGGCGGTTGTTCTTTGTAGGGATCACGCGTGCTCGCGAAACTCTGCAGTTAAGCAACGCCATGCAACGCGGTTTCGGAGGCAATCAGATGGCTGCGCCGAGCCCATTCCTGATGGAGTTGCCGCGTGCCGAAATGAGTTTGGCCGATGGCGGCGATGAAGAAGGTTCGATGGCAAGCGACCTTGACGACTCGTGGGGAGAATCTTGGGGAGATGGATCGGAAAGTGATTTCCCAAAGGCACTCGAACGAAAGGCCCGACGCGCTCGGGAGTCTTCGTGGAAGAGTCTCCCCAAGCTCCAATCGGGCTCCGAGATGATCGCGGCCGCGACCTTGGCAGGTGTTCCCGTCGATGAATTCGAAGCAGGCATGCGGGTGCGGCATCCAGCGTATGGTCAAGGAACCATCCTTTCCACAGAAGGGTTCGGCCCCAAGCGAATGGTGCGCATCGATTTCGATCAAGGAGACCGCAAGTCGTTTCAATTGAGTAAGTCGCCATTGGAACTCGCCTAGCAGCATCGAGAAAACCATGCATAGCATCTTTGAACTCTTCAAAGTCGGTGTCGGTCCCTCAAGCTCTCACACCGTTGGGCCTATGATCGCTGCGCAACGCTTTGCTTCACGGCTTCAAGCAGACCCTACAGTTGCATCGAACGTGGCTCGTGTGCAAGTCAAACTGTATGGATCCTTGGCGTTGACGGGTGTGGGACATGCGACCGATACAGCGATCTTAGCTGGCCTCTCCGGTTGCCTGCCCGATCGAACCGAGCCGGATCTTCTTCGACAAACGGTCGAGACGCTTCGTCAAACTCAGGTCTTAAAGATCGCGGGCCGCGAGATCCCGTTCATCGAGACACGCGATCTGATCTGGCTCCGAAATGAGGTTCTGCCGCAGCATCCCAACGGCATGGAGTTCACGGCTTGGTCGGATAAGTCCGAATTGCTGCGATGCGAAAAACTCTTTTCGGTCGGGGGCGGTTTCGTTGCGACCGAAGAGGAACTCTCGAACCCAAGTAGCAAAGAAGATGCGCATGAGAAATCGGGGGATGATGTCCCGCATCCGTTCACAACAGCGGCGGAGTTGCTCGAGATGGCTAGGCAGCACGGCAAGTCGATCGAGCAAATCGTCTACGCGAATGAATTGAGCCGTCGCAGTGAAGAAGAAATCGCCCGCGGTCTGGATCGTTTGTGGGAAGTGATGCGGGATTGCATCGACGCGGGATGTATCACGCAAGGGATGCTACCTGGTGCTCTCCGGATCGCACGACGGGCCCCCCAAATCTATCAACGATTGAGCAAGGGAGCCCAGATCCCTCCGAGTCAATGGTTGATCGACCATGCATCCCGATTGAGTTCAGACCCGCTGCAACATCTCGATTGGATCAGTTTGTTCGCTCTCGCAGTGAACGAACAGAACGCGGCCGGAGGTCGGGTTGTCACCGCTCCCACCAACGGTGCGGCAGGGATCATCCCTGCAGTGCTGGCCTACTATCACTATTTCATGCAAGGGTCACCGCGCGATCTCGCAGGGATTCAACCCGGGAATATGGATGGTATTCATCGATTCCTGAAGACGGCAGGCGCGATTGGGCTTTTGTACAAACTCAATGCGTCGCTATCGGCCGCAGAGATGGGCTGTCAGGGGGAAGTCGGCGTTGCATGCAGCATGGCCGCCGCAGGTCTGGCTGCTTGTATGGGTGGCAGTATCGAGCAGATTGAGAATGCAGCAGAGATCGGCATGGAGCACAACTTGGGGCTCACCTGCGATCCAATCGCAGGGCTCGTCCAAGTGCCGTGCATCGAACGCAATACGATGGGTGCGACCAAGGCCGTGAATGCAGCCAGACTCGCGGTCCTCTACGGCGACGGCAAACACTTCGTATCCCTCGACCGCGTTATCGAAACCATGCGACAAACCGGCGTCGACATGCAAGCCAAGTACAAAGAGACTTCGCTCGGTGGATTGGCAGTCAACGTGGTTGACTGTTGATCGCTATCTACTGCATCGACTGAGTGCGAGGAGTTGACTCAACGCAAGTCAGAAACGCTCGATCGAGCACTTCGGTCCAATGCTTTGTTCCTGCTTCTTCTCGTACTCGTACTCAGCATCGCGGTACTCGT
>JBILVV010000502.1:0-3296 GCA_044370255.1 Pirellula sp. | reverse complement strand
CGATCGCACAGGAATCCAGTTCCGATTGCTCAACAGCCGTAAAGGTCCCGCAATGCACTCTCCGCGGGCCCAGGCCGATAAAAAAGCCTACCAGTTCGAGATCAAGCGGCGTATCGAAGAACAACCCAATATCGACCTTCGCCAAGAACTGGTGGAAGACCTGCTGACCGAGATCCAAGACGGACACGAAACCATTTCCGGCGTCCGTGTCCGAGGGGATGCCATCTACTGCGCTCGAGCTGTTGTCTTGACCACCGGCACGTTCCTTCAAGCGGTCATGCACACGGGGGAAGCAAAGACACCTGGCGGTCGCGCTGGCGAAGGAACCACTTCCGGCATCAGCCATGCCCTCCATCGATTGGGTTTTCGCATTTCGCGGTTCAAAACCGGTACCCCCGCACGCCTCAACGGCCGCACGATCGATTACTCCAAAACCGAAATGCAGCCCGGAGACGATGCACCGCAAGCCTTCTCCTTCCTGACCGATCATCTCCCCGAACCCCAGATGCCGTGCTGGATCACCTACACGAACGAAGCAGTCCACGCACTGATCCGCGCCAATCTCCATCGCGCTCCGATGTACACCGGCCAGATCCAATCGTCCGGCCCTCGATACTGTCCATCGATCGAAGACAAAGTCGTTCGCTTCGCGGACAGAGATCGGCATCAATTGTTCCTCGAACCCGAGGGACGACATACGCAAGAGATCTACGTCAACGGCATCTCCACCTCACTACCGCGAGATGTCCAAGACCAAATGTTCCGCTTGATACCGGGGCTCGAGCATGCCCAGATCATGCGCTATGGCTATGCTGTCGAATACGATTTCTGCCCACCCGATCAACTGACACCCTGGCTTGAGACCAAAAGCGTTCAGGGCTTATTCTTTGCCGGTCAGATCAACGGCACCACAGGTTACGAAGAGGCTGGCGCTCAAGGCTTAGTCGCTGGCGCTAGCGCAGCCCTGCGACTCCAAGGCAAAGACGGTCTCGTGCTCCGTCGCGATGAAGCATACATGGGCGTGCTGATTGATGATCTAGTGACGTGTGGAGTGGACGAACCGTATCGCATGTTCACCAGCCGAGCCGAATATCGCATGATGCTGCGCCAAGACAATGCCGATCGGCGATTGACCCCGATAGGATATCGCCTCGGACTAGTCGATGAATCGCGCCATCGGCGACTACTCGACAAGCAAACGACGATGAATACCATCCATCGCACCGTTGCTAGTCTGCGCATCGGGGATGTTCCTGGCGACAAGTATCTGAAGCGAAATGAGGTCACTTGGGACGAGCTCAAAAACAAGTTTCCATCGGATTTGGAGCCGTTTCCCGATGCGATCGGGCTCCAGGTCGAATACGACATCAAGTACGCGGGCTATGTTGCTCGGCAACAAGTCCAGGTCGAACGCCAGCAACGCATGCTGGACAAACAGATTCCACCAAGCTTTGATTACAACGCGATCGTCAGCCTCCGAAACGAAGCACGCCAAAAATTCAGCCGTATCCGCCCGCTCAATCTCGACCAGGCGGGCCGAATCAGTGGCATCACCCCCGCCGATATCGCCTTGGTCCTGGCCTATCTCGAGAACCCCAGACTGCGCGAAGGTTGCGAGGTGAGCAGCGAGTGAATGCAGACGTGATTATCGTCGGTGCAGGCCTGTCCGGCTTGACCGCAGCTCGCCATTTACACCAGCGAGGACGCAAGGTCCTGGTCCTCGAAGCCTCGAACCGTATCGGAGGTCGTATCAAGACCGACTGCATCGATGGCTTTCTCCTAGATCATGGCTTTCAGGTCTACCTCACCGCCTACGAAACGGCAGGGAGGGAACTGAATCTCCCCGACCTGCGTCTTGGTTATTTCTCCGCGGGCTCGATGGTCCGATTGGGGCATCGATGGTCTACGGTGGTCGATCCAATGCGCGTACGCGGCTGGTCGTGTCTGGACGGAGCAGTCCGGACTGCGTTCTCGCCGGTTGCAACGCTGTCCGATAAGTTGTATCTCGCAATCTGGAAGCGCACTTCGGTGCAGCAACTTGTTAAGGCTATCCTTACACGAACCGGCGTTTCAGCTCGCGATTACCTGAAACAGCGCGGCTTCAGCGATCGTATCATCGAACGATTCTTTCGCCCCTTTTTTGGGGGTGTGTTCCTCGACCCGCAACTCGAGACCGATGCCTCGCGGATGGAGTTTGTTTTTCGCGCTTTCAGCCTCGGCTATTCCGCGTTGCCCGAACATGGGATGCAGGCGATCCCTGAGCAAATCGCTATCCACCTACCCAAGGAATCTATACGCCTGTCGACAACGGTTGCGAGAGTGGAACCCGGCGCGGTGATCTTGTCCGATGGCTCGCGGTGTGAGGCTAATGACATCATCGTCGCTACGGAGCAACCTACCGCGAAGCGATTGCTGGGGGGAAGAACCTGTGAGGCGGATTTCCCAAGTCGATCGACGGTTTGCCTCTATTTCGCCTTGACCACACCGCCGACGAGGCAGCCGATATTGATGCTAAACGGTTCCGGGGAGGGCCGAATCAATCACGTCGCGTTTCCGAGTTTAGCTCAGCCGAGTTACGCACCCAAGGGATGGACACTAGCTTCGGTCAATATGGTCGGTCTGGCCGATGATTTCGGTGAAGCAACCTTGCATGAAGTCCAGAACGAATTGGAGCAATGGTTTGGCTGGACGGTTCAAACGTGGCGGCATCTGCAAACTTATCGTATCCCATACGCCCTTCCAGACCAAAGATCGGCTGCGATCGCAGCGTCCCCCAAGGCCAACCATGTCGGGAATCGAATCTATCGCTGCGGCGATTACTGCGAGTTCGCCAGTATTGAGGGTGCAATCCAAAGCGGATTAGCAGTGGCGGACCTCGTATCGCACTATCCTGTTTGAGATTTCGTTCGGTTGGAAGCTTCATGACCATCAGCGCGTTATACTGCGGTTGTCGAAGACGATGATCAAGTTCAATTACTGGGGAAAATGCCGTGATTTTGAGTGGGCAATATCCGCAACGCATCTTGGTATTCGGTACGTTCTTTCTTGCGGTAGCGGGAGCACTGTGTATGAAGAACCTGTCCTGGGGGGATGGAACTGATGCAGTGCAGGGCGCAAAGTATTCGCTTTCCAAACGGACGACGATCCGAGACTGCGGACTGTGGAAACGTTCGACAGAGAATGTTACTTGGCAGCCCGAACGGGTCGCGGTCATCATCTGCGATGTGTGGGATTATCACCACAGCATCAATGCCGTTCGCCGGCTCGATGAGATGCTGCCCACGATGAACGCTCTG
>JBILVV010000501.1:0-3298 GCA_044370255.1 Pirellula sp. | reverse complement strand
CCCAGCGGCGTAAGCGATCAGACCGATCAGACCGATCAGACCGATCAGACAGATCAGACAGATCAGACCGGTGACTAGCTAACAGGCCCCTAGGCCGGTGACTCAGGAGAGACGATCGAGCATGCGGCTGAGGGCTTCGTCCAGCTTCTCGTCAGTGTCGTAGTTTCCGTCCGCGATCGCCTGCCGCAATTCAGCGACTCGGTCCGCACGGAACGACTCGCTAGGCTGCTGGCTCGCAACAGAAAGAGCCTCGGGAGACAGGTCGAGCAAATCGCTCGGCATCTCAATTCCCGATGGAGTGGCTGGACTCGCCTTAGGTTGGCTAGCATTACTGCGATCCGTAGCTCGGGGTGCATCAACGCCTGAAACGGAAAAGTTATTGGAAATTTGCATCTTTACGAAACTCCACTTCTTTCAAACGAGCTAACCGCGATCCCTGAACCAAACGACTTGGTGTCGGGAAGGAATGGATTCGGGACTGCAACCGTGCGAACTGACACCCGCTGGATGCCACTGGCTCGAGATCCTTGTCTTCGCAATCCCTGTCGCAGAGTGACCGCACAAACCAGCGGCCGAGGCGACTTTGCAAAGAAGCTGCTTTCGAGCGAAAGCGTCCGGAGTATCGACCAACTTCCCGTGCAATCCCAACAATTCCCTCCCTGTGACACTTGTACCATTTCGCGAATCCATCCCGCATTTTTGCTTTTTGTCGATAACGACCGCTGCAACCATCGCCAGGGTGGCATTCGCGTTACTGAATATCCCTTCGATGCAATCGCTGTACCGAATCGGAAAAAACACTACACGTCGACTAACTCCACTCTCGTTATATGCCTTCCTCTGGGGCTGATACAAGCGCACTTCGAGCCGATTTCAAAGCAAAGCGTAAGTTTTGCAGTTTCGCTTTTCGGCTCAATCTCAACCCGAAACGCAAGTGGGGGATAGACTTAAGTCGCTCGCGACGTGTTCCTTCACGCGTTCCTCGCTCACGCGTCGAGTTTTGAAAATTCCGATTCGACCTCTCTGCGATCATTTTTACAAGAAGGGAAGAAATCTTTTCAAAACTATCTTCTCACACCGTCGTTTTTTGCGGAAATCGCAATTGACCTCGATTTACGCCCCCCTCTATTCTACCGCTCGTTGCTCAAGCAACTGATAAACGATCTTTGACAAACAAACATCCAACTGGAATAAACGGAGAAGTGCTTCTGCGGCTTGCCGCGGACGGCTTCGAGCGATTGCGAAAGGATTCGCGTTGATCGAAGCGGCAACCACCTCTCCTTAGCAGACATGAGTATCACGGACGATGCTCAGTCTGCGTCTCCAAAGCTTGGCTCCCGGAAAAGTAGCTCGAAGTCCTCCGTCCCCCCCTGGGACTCGTTCACTTCCGGGAGCCTTTTTTTTGCTCTTACCGCAACTTCGCTTACTCGAACCCACAACCGCAGCGCTTCCGCTTAGACGTTCTGAAGTCGCTCGAGAATCCGATGCATATGCTCCTCGAAGATCACCTCGCCGGTAACGATTTTCATGGCGATTTGAATCGCGTAGACGGGGATTCCGGCAAGCTTCGGCACTTGGACTTTGGCAAGATCTTTTCCAGTGCAAATAACCATCTCCGGCCGTGGTTCGAGCGATGCGATGCGAGATTCCAATCGCTCCATATCCGACCTCGAATACGGATGATGATCGGCGAAAACCGCATGTTCCACCAGTTGGGCCCCCAATCGCTTTACGGCAACTTCGAAGCTACTTGGATTGCCGATCGCACTGAGCAGGAAGACCCTTCGGTCCTTCAGCGCATCGAGCGAAAGCCGTTGCTCTAGGCTATTGACCAGATCGACTGCTCCGTGTTCGGCCTCTAGCCATGCCGCTTTAGGGTTGTAACGCTGAACGCGATTTCGCAACTCCGACAACCGCTGTCGATCCACTTGATCCGCTCGTGTGGCGATCACCATATCGGCGCGTCGCAAAGAACGAATCGGCTCGCGAAGCAATCCCCGCGGCAGAAGATAGCCGTACCCAAAGGGCTCGGTCGCATCGATCAAAATCACGTCGAGATCCCTTCGAATCCTTCGATGCTGAAACCCATCGTCCAGCAACAACAACTGCATTCCAAGCTCTTGGTCAGCCAACTCCGCCATCGCGCATCGATCTGGCGACTGCAAATGGGGAACATCGGGCAACAACGCTTCCAACTCGCGGGCCTCGTCATTGGCCCCATCCTCTAGAGCTCGATACCCCCGCGATAATATCGCCACCCGCACTCCATGGTTGCGAAACCACCTCGCAAACATGACACAGGCAGGCGTCTTTCCAGTACCGCCCGCTGTCAAATTGCCAATCGAAATGACCGGCAGCGCTGCCTGCTTAGATACATACCAGCCACGATCGTACATCCAGTTCCGAAACTGGACCACGACACCATACGGTTGCGAGGCGACCCACAGCAATCCTCGCGCCATGACCGAAGCAAAAGATCGAGTGGTGCCATTCAGAATGCTTTCAAATCGTCGCATTCGATCGAAGAAGCTTTCACAGGAGGGTTGTCGGGACAAGATCTGCATTCTAGGGGAGAAGCTACGGATGCTCTAGCGTCATCCCTGGACAACAAGTACTTTCCCCGATGTGTTTACGTCCTCTCGTGCCATCGCGGACGGCTGTATTTATGAAGAAACTGATCCATTCCCGAATCGCTCTTTTTTACCCCCTGTTGCTCGCGATCCTGATGGTATCGTCTAGCTACCTGCCGACGACCTGGAGCCAGAACCCCGCCCCGGCTGGAAACTGGACGTCGCCCAATAGCTATTCACCCAACGTCGGAGTCTCAGTCGCGGGCCCATCGCATGCAGCCGCTAACCAGACCCACTTGATGAGCAGCGCGACGCTCAGCAATGGCTTCCAACAAATCGTTTTGGTCGATCCTGCAAAACAGACGATGGCGGTTTATCATGTCGACCCAGAGAAGGGTGACATCCAGTTGAAGAGCGTCCGAAAAATCGATGCCGACTTTGCTCTCGAGGAATTCAACCTCAGCGAACCCTCGCCGACAACTATTCGCAAGAACCTGCGTCTCGGCGAGCGATAGCGCGATCCGACTCGGCTCAGAGTCCGACTCGGCTCAGACAGCTGCCATCTCTTCTTCGCGCATGGCATCGATGATCGGCCACAATTCGTCGACTTCATCCTTGAACAGATTACCGATCAAAATGTCAGTGATCAGATGCTTCTTGTCAGGATGCTTGCGAACGAGTTGACCGAAGTTTAGACCGTCGTAAAAAGCTCTCACGAGGTTTCGCAT
>JBILVV010000128.1:0-11776 GCA_044370255.1 Pirellula sp. | reverse complement strand
TGTAGATACGTCCTGCGAAGCTGACAACTGGAGGAGCGGTCACGTTCGTTGTGACTGCGGAACTGGTATTGTTCGCGGCGTTTGTATCGTTCGCTGCGGTCGCCGTGGCGGTATTGGAGATGTTTCCGGTTACCGTGACAGCAACAGTCGCGCGAATCGTGACTACTGCCGTTTCGCTCGGATTGAGTGTAGGAATGGTTACCGACGCGGTATTGCCTGTGGCGGATACCGTTCCAGCGGTCGTTCCACCGATCGTTGAGGTTCCGGATACGAACGTTAACCCCGCTGGCAAAACATCGCTCACCGCGATGCTGGTTGCGGTCGAGGGACCCGAGTTCGTGACGTTGAGCGTATAAGTCAACTCGGTACCAGCGGGAATAGTCGCTGGCCCCGACTTGGTGATCGCGACATCGTTTTGCACGCTGACGGTAGTCGTAAAGGAGGCGGCATTGTTGTTGTTCGGGGTTTCCACGGAATTGACGTCCGTCGTGCTAATCACCGCCGAGTTGATCAAGGATCCTGCAGCCGTTGCGGGCAGAATTGCAGCGACGATTTGAAGGGTATTGACGCTCGCTCCCGATGCCAAGTTACCAACGGTGAAGATGATATCGTCGGGATTCGCCGCGTTGGTATCCGATGCTGTTGCCGGAACGGTCACTGCGGTTCCGTTGAGGGTTGCGCTGATGACTCGAATTCCATCCGGAATGTTGTCGGCAACTTGCACGTTGATCGCATCGGATGGACCATTATTGGTCGCCGTCATCGTGTAGGTGATCGTATTGCCCGACACTGCCGTCGCAGGGCCCGTTTTGGAGACCGTCAAATCGACGGTCCGTTGGGCATTCGCAGCAACGGAGCTGCTGTTGTTCGATCCGTTCGTATCGTTGTTGAGCGTTGTATCGGTAGCCGCTATCGTCGCGACGTTTGTGAAATTTCCAACTGTCCCAGGCAGAATCACACCGATCAGCGTAATGGTGGTTTGTGCTCCCGCACCGACGGCCAGATTTCCTAGGTTGATGATAATATCATCGGGGTTGGCAGCGGTAGTATCCTGAGCTGATGCAGGAATAGTGATCGTGTCGGTCCCGTCGCTCGAAGTCACGCTGGTAATTCGAATACCGTCAGGAATGTTGTCGGTAACGCGGACGGTGGTCGCATCATTTGGACCATCATTGCGGGCCAGGATGGTGTAGGTGAATGTCGAGTTCGGAGCGGCATTGGGTGGCGTTGCACCCGAAGGTGGGTTGGTCGCAATCGTCTTGGTTACGACCAAGTCCACGTTTCGTTGTAAGTTGTTCGTCACGTTCGCGGAGACTGCGGCTGAATCATCCGAGTCACCGTTGACTGTATTTGTGAAGGACGTGCCAACAATGCCAGCCAATACTTGAGCAACGATGGTCACCACCACATCGGTATCCACTGATGGGCTATCTACGTTTACTTCCGGAACCGTAACCGTGAAACTGTCCGCAGCACCGCCTGCGCCTTGAGTGGGTGTCGCGGTCCCTACGTTCGAAACTACCGAAATCAAATCCAGGCCAACAGGCAGTGTGTCGGTGATGATCGTATTTCGGGCAGTGGCTGGTCCGGTGTTTCTCAGTGTTACGGTGTACGTAACATTGCTGCCGATTGCGACGGATGCGGGAGAGCCGGTTTTGGTGATTGCCAAAACAGCGTTGCGCGTCACTGGAAGCGTGCTCGATGAACTGTTGGTAAGTGCCCCGGTTTCCGTACCCAGTCCACTCACGGTCGCACTGTTGATAATCGATAGCGGCGCCCCCGTACCTACCGTATTGGGCAGAACAAGAGCCACAATCGTAAGCGTGCGCTGGGTGGTTGCACTTGCGGCCAGGGTGCCAATGGTGACCGTGATATCGTCAGGATTAGCGGCGGTCGTATCTTGAGCGGTAGCAGGTATCGTAACCACGTCCCCACCATTGCTCGATGTAGCGCTAATCACTTGTATGCCATCGGGAATGTTGTCTGTAAGTGTGACACCTGTCGCAGGACCGGGACCATCATTTCGAACAGTCACGGTGTAGGTGATGGTTGAACCTGCAGCTGCTTCCGTTGCAGTGGTCGTCTTGTTGACCGTCACATCGAATTGCGAGAAGAGACCAAAGTCGATTGCGTTGTTCGTATTCACATCGCTGTCGCCATCGGTTGTGGGTGCTGCTCCTGCGGCAAGCGTAATCAGCGAGGAAACGATCGCCCCGGCTCCACCTGCGATCGCAGTGCCAACGTTAGCATTGTTCGTTTGACCTGCAGGAACCGTCGAACTGACCACATGGCCGACCGCTGCGCCGCCGCCGGCGAAGTTGGTAGCCGGGATGACTACGAAGTAGCTACCAGGCAATAAATTGGTGAAATTGTAGATTCCCGATGAATTAGCTGTGGTGACAATGGCGTTGCCAGAGGTGTCCAAGGCTGCCGTGTCGGTTCCTGGGTTGAAGGTTCCGTTGCTGTTGGAATCCAGGAACAATTGCAATTGAACCGATGCAACACCGACTTCCGCAGGCGTCGCACCTGTATCAAACAGCCCGTTGTCATTGCGATCTGCGAAGACTTGGTTACCGATACTCATCGGAGTCAAGTTGGCGAAGTTGCGAGTAAAAACAGTCGGCGCAACGGTACTGAAGCTGTCGATGATCGCATCGGCAGAGTTAGGACCGGTGACCTCGAGTTGGATGGCTCCAACGGATGAAAAGTTCGCACCTGTCCCCGCATTCACCGTGAAGTCGGCGAATGGGATATCTAGATTTTGTGTCGTCGATCCGCCCCCGCCCAATGTGACTGGAATCGTTACGGTACGGGTCGACGAGTTCGCGCCGCTGAAGACCCTCACGATCAGTTGCGTTCCTGTTTCGCCACCGATTACGAACCGAAACGCGTTTGCACCGCCGCTGGTTAAATTGAAGCCTGCGAGGCCATTGTTGTTCAGTGTTTGTGCGTTGTTGTCGTCTCCGTCATAGGTAATCAATCGAGTACCATTTGCCAGTGCGCCGACATCAAAAACCAGCAACCCTGGGTTCGCCGGTGCGTTGGCGGAAACACTGATATTTCCAGCCGTCGCATCGACAAATATATCCCGCTCATTACCGATTGCTTCAGGTGCATCCACAGCGGAACTCTGGGGAGTCGAGCCAGGAAATGCAGCATTGACTATCTGCTGAGTCGTGTTAAATGAATCGAGAGTGGTGATCACGGAACCCGAGATGTCGCCGGATGTGACCGTCAATGACTGCACTCGCTGCGCTGGGCGTTGGATCAATCCCGGTGCAACGGTCGACTGAACGACGTAGTAATCACCCGCTGTATTCACCGAGAATGAATACGCACCGGTCGAAACTGCCGATGTGGTCGTTCCGGAAGCGATATCATCACCGCCCCCATTGTCGAACGTCCCATTGCCACCATCGCGGAACAAAGAAATGGTTACTCCTGAGATCAGCGGATCAGCGCCGCCGAGTCCGTTATCCGTGGTATCCTGGAATACGACCCCTTGAATATTGGCCGCCATCAACTGACGCTGCTCGAGCATCTCGACGCGCAATCGTCGGCGTGCATTCTGCCGGCGATTGGACGAAAGGTCGTTGCTACCCGCGTCGGACGAACGTCGGATCAAAGAAACCAGTTGCTTCCACAGTCTCGCCATCGTCGAATCCTTCCAATCTTTCCTTGATGGGCGTCGCGTGATCCACTACTGAACGCATCAAGGCTCGCACGATAGAGCCATGCAAGCCTTTGATGATTTCGGCACAACCGGATCTCAACTCAAGTTTACCAGCGATATTCGCCACCGACGCTGAGACCCTGTACCCAGTAATCTGTTTCTCGGATCTCAAAAGCGGGTCCGAGAAAGGTATTTCCTGGGATCACCGGAGGCATCAGATTCGTGTTAACGGTTGTATCGATTTGGTCGCCTGGGCGAATCAGGTTGCTCCAGTAGAGGAATGTGTAACCTACGTTGAGTTTGAGGCGTTCGGTCAATTGATAGCCAATCGTTCCTCCCAACTCAGGAATCATGGCAAATTCCTCTTGCTCATAGGTACCAATGTTTCGTCCAGGCTGAGCAAGCAACCCACCTTGGGCCGCTGCGCTTCCCTTCGGACTTTGCGTAGTGCCCGCGATTTCGAGTCGTTGCAACGAATTACCGATGCTAACTCGCAAGATTGTTTCGGCACTCCAGTAACCACGTCGTCCGAGCCACTGGAACCCGAGCTCCGCTCCATTGAACTGATTGAAGGTCTTGAACGAGTCCTGGATCAAAAAGCTCCCGGGGTTGTTCGTGTCTAAGGAAGTCAAATCTTCCGTAATCATCAAACCTTCGCGAAGTTGCATGTATCGCCAACCAACGGTGGCATCAATTCGAGACTGCGATTGGACGGGCGAGCAGGCCATTGCCGAAATGCCGCATCCATTGGTGCAGCAGAGCATCCTGCGGAAACGAACTGCAGCAGATGCTAATTGCGAGTCTGCATTGACCAAGATCCGTCCACTCAAAACATTTGGAAAGGCGACCAGTTCCGAATCTTGCAGACCGGTGATGTTGTTGTAGAACGGACGAGCCAGAATCGGACTTCCGTTAGAATTTCGGTCGAACGATTCCGTCTGCTGACTGAATCCGAAGTACTCGCCTTCCGCACCAGCGTTGGCCCGGGTCGGTGACCAAACACCCACCCGAACGCGTACTCCGTTCATCGTATCACTCAGGATATCATCGTTACCACCGTAGAGAACCTGAGCGTTAGGTAAAACTCCTGCAGCCGCTTGCGAGGTGCCTGCGGGAGAGGTGGTAACGAGTGCTGGTGTTTGCATGCCGGCCTGATACCAACCGAGGTAATCGACGCTGGCCCATCCATGATTCGGGAGACAGATGCAAAGTCTGCGTCCACCGAGTCCTGTTGGGTTGCAAATGTCGATTCCGTAGGGACCGATCGCGGCGTAGGGATCCGCACCGCAACTGGTGCAGCCCGAATCGCCACACGAGGAGCAGCCTCCATCTTCGACGTACATAGCACCTTCATCTTCGATAATCATCCCTTCGTCTTCCAGGATCATCTCCGAGCGGACGGAAGGAGCCGTTACTGATGGCTGCGGAGCAACGGTCTCTGCTTCCTGAAGCAGGCTTGCCGGATTTTGGCGAGCCGACGCCAATCGTCCGACAGGACGCGTGGGTCGCGGTACACCTGTCCCTTGAACCACTTTGGCAGTGGAGCTTGCGGGACGAACAGCAGACGCCTTGCGCCTAGGCTCTTGTCCGAAAATGGACGTTGGAAATGCAATGAGGATCGCGACGCAGATCGAGGCTAGGCGGATCACGACAACACCTTCCGTATACTGAGCAAGGAAAACTTCGCCGAGTCGTGAAACTCGACGCAACCCGAAACTCTCCCCCGATTGGGAAAGTCCCAGTAGGCTTTTCCTCTTATCGATCCGTTCCCCATCAACCTTGACTTTTTCCGAAAGATTTTCCTGATCGGAAAAGTCGACGGAGGTTTCGCAAACCGCCTCTTCCCCGCCGTATGCCGAATTTGCTCACTCCGTGGCCTGGTGGAAAGAAATGGAAACGCGCGGGAATTTCATTTTATCCCGTATAAATCGCCATTATCTTACGACTTGCCGCTAGCTATAATCGGTGGCAATCTCCAAATCGTCGCAAGTGGAAATGCCCAAGGCGCCCTTCAAAGGCATTCTGTTTGCCGCTAGCATGAGTTTAACGTTGAATCACTGAACCTTGGGCTTGCACTACGGGGATGTTCGACCTATTTCATGGATAGTAAGAGATGGCTCAGGCGATTGGTCGAAGCCTGAAGCGGTCGAAGCCCGAGACAACCGAGCGACCCAACCTCCATTACAGATTTGACACCCTATGAACACTTACAGTCTCGATTACATCGACGACTTATATGTCAGGTACATTCAAGATCCGTCGAGCGTTTCCGAGGTATGGCGGAAATACTTTGAAGAGTTTTCGCTCTCGGCCCAGTCGGAGGGATTCATCGGCGAAACCGGAGGTAGCGAGCAAGTTGCCGAAGGGCTTCCCGATGCATTGTGGTTGGCTCGCATGCAAGAGCGGGTCGATCAATTGGTGCGCGAGTATCGTGTTCGCGGGCACTTGATGGCTAAGATTGATCCCCTGGGTTTGAGTCGCAAGGGACCTCCCGAGTTGGAGCCAGCGTCGTATGGGCTGACGGAAGAGGATCTGCGAAGGCCATTTACCGCCCCGAACATCCAATACACCAACGGTCGCACGCTCGCGGACATCATTGAGAAGCTTCGCAATACTTATTGCCGTAGCATCGGTGCGCAGTTCATGCACATCGACAATCGAAACATCCGCGATTGGTTGCAACGACGGATGGAGTCGACAGAAAATCGGCTTCAACTGTCTCGCGAAGTGCAGATGCGAATCTACACCAAGCTTGCTGATGCATCGATCTTCGAAGAGTTCATTCGCAAGAAGTACACAGGCTCCAAGACATTTTCGCTCGAAGGATCCGAGAGCTTAATCCCATTGTTGGATCGGGCTCTTGAGAAGGCAGGTCAACACGGTGCGCGAAACGTAGTGATGGCGATGGCGCACCGCGGTCGCTTGAACGTGCTGGCCAACATCATGGGCAAACGAGCTCAAAGTATTTTTTGGTCTTTCGACGATCCGAATCCTGAGTTGTTCCGAGGTGGTGGGGACGTGAAGTATCACATGGGATACAGCAGCGATTGGACCACCAGCACTGGGCAGAAGGTGCACATCTCGCTGTGCTTCAATCCCAGCCACTTGGAGTTCGTCAATCCTGTCGCGCTCGGTCGTTGTCGCGCCAAGCAAGATCGCGATGGGGACGTCCATCGCACCGACAATATGACAATTCTCATCCATGGCGATGCCGCATTCATCGGTGAGGGTGTCGTGCAGGAGACGCTCAACCTGAGTGAATTGCCTGGTTATCGAACAGGCGGAACACTGCATATCGTCCTCAACAATCAGGTCGGATTCACGACCGAACCGGATCAGGGGCGTAGCTGTACCTACGCTACTGACATTGCCAAGATGCTCCAGATTCCAATCTTCCACGTCAATGGAGAGGATCCGGAAGCGGTGGCCCAGGTTGTCAATTTGGCGATGGACTTCCGCAAGGAATTCGAGAAGGACGTCGTCATCGATATGTATGCCTATCGCAAGCTAGGTCATAACGAAGCGGACGAGCCGCGATACACTCAGCCGATCATGTACGCAGCCATCGACAAGAAGAAGGGCGTTCGCGAAAGCTATCTTGATCATTTGCTGAGCATGAACGGCATGACCCGTCAGGAAGCTGATGCGGTGGACGAAGCGCGGCATGCCAAGTTGACTCGCGAGTTCGAGTTGGCCAAGAGTGAACCGTTTGTTTATGACTTGCAGAGTATGACCGGATATTGGTCCGGCTATTTCGGTGGTCCTGAACCGGCGCATGAATCGGTCACGACTTCGATTTCTAAATCGCATGCATCGACGATCCTCTCGAAGTTGTGCGAGTATCCAGCGGGCTTCTCTCCACACAAGAAAATTGTTCGATTCCTGGAAGATCGCCGCGATATGTCCCTGAGCAAACAGCGACTTGATTGGTCGGCTGGCGAAGCCCTCGCATTCGGTTCGTTGCTGCTCGACGGCCATCCCATTCGTTTGACGGGCCAGGATTCACAGCGTGGAACTTTTTCACAGCGGCATTCGGTTCTTCACGATGTCGAGAACAATGCTCGCTATCTATCTCTCGCCCATTTGGATCCCAATCAAGCGAGAATTGAAATCGTCAACAGTCCGCTTTCCGAAGCCGCCGTTCTCGGATTCGAATACGGATACAGCTTGGATTGTCCGGAGGGGTTGATCCTGTGGGAGGCACAATTCGGGGATTTCTGGAACGTTGCTCAGTGCATTGTTGACCAGTTCATCACCAGTGCTGAAGACAAGTGGAAACGGCTGAGTCGATTGGTGATGCTCCTGCCTCACGGTTTCGAAGGTCAGGGACCAGAACATTGTAGCGCCCGATTGGAAAGATTCCTGCTACTGACAGCGGAACACAATGTCATCGTGACTCAACCGTCTACGCCAGCTCAGTACTTCCATCTTTTGCGACGCCAAGTCAAATCCAAGTGGAGCAAGCCACTGATTGTGTTGACACCGAAGAGTCTGTTGCGTAACGCAGCGTGCACGTCGACCCTCGATGACTTTGAGCATGGATCCTTCCAAAAGATTCTTGCCGACGATCGTCCTGCTGGCACCCCGACCACGCGAGTGATACTGTCGACCGGTAAGGCTTACTACGATCTCCTCGAGGAACGCAAGCGACTCAATGCACAGAATGTAGCTCTCGTCCGCATTGAACAGTTTTACCCTTTGGATGTAAGCCAAGTCATGCAGAGTCTCGCGATTTACGCCGATGGTACATCGGTCGTATGGTACCAAGACGAGCCGAGCAACATGGGCGCTTGGCAATTTGTGAAGATGCGTTGGGGGGATGAAATCGCGAAACGATTCTCGTTGAGCCTCGTGTCTCGGCCCGAGTCGGCCAGTCCGGCGACCGGATCGCTTCGATCGCATAAGCTTGAAGAACGCGATCTTCTCAACCAAGCATTTTCGGGCATATAGCAAGAAAGCGTACCATGGATGCTTCGAGTCGACAGAACTCCATCCAAAACTCCAGGCATGTCGATATCGCCTTCGACTGCCTACCACTACGCAGCGTTACCCGACTCGATCCTCCGCTCGATGCGTCACCTGGTTTGATTGCTAAGTGGGAACGAATCAAGAAATCGATTTCTGATCATGGCACGCACAATACCTATTACTTACACAACGCACACTGCCGGTTCTTTGTGACCAATGACCCGAATTGCGGCATGATCGCGTTCAAGTTTGAAGGGGTCGTGTTCACCGACGAGAATGATGCTTCGGCTCGACGAGCCCTGCTCCAAATCACCCTGGATCAAGAGAACGTTCCATGGCTCGAACAGCACGTGGTGCTATGGTTTTCCGAAACAGTCAACCATGCCGTTTGCTCGGAATTCGATCGCTACATCGGGGCTGGGAATCCGGATCTGACCCGCAAGCGAATCGAGCAACTCCAGCAAATGATCGAGCAGACGGGCGGCTTCGTTGGGATGCATCTGTAACGGATGGCACGTGTTTCGGGATATTCCACGGACGATTTCTCCACCTCAATCATCAAATTCGTCAAACTGCGGCGCTCCAGCAGGCCTATAATAAGGCGTTGTATGGGTTGGTGATCTGTCACTCATCATCCCCTCGACTTTCATAATACCCCTCGAGATTTGAAGTTCGATGTCCCAGGTCGCGTCGCGGAGCAAGCCATTCTCACCGGGGCCGTCTAACAGCGGCACCTCTCACGGTGGTAACGATGCAACCGCGTCGAATCGCGATGCACTCCGAATTTACGTAGAACAAGCTGCTCGCAACATGCGGCGGGCCGAGTTCTTTTACGGTCTGCTTTGGTGGCTGACCGTCGTCGTCTTCATCATAACCGCTGTGGTTCTCGTCGATCACTGGCTGTGGCCGCTTACCAAACTCGCGCGCCTCATCGTTCTCGCGGGACTGGTCGGCTGGAGTTTCTGGTGGCTCCCCCGCCGAGTGATGCCCCCGATGATCCATCCCATACATATCGAACATGCCGCTCGGACCATCGAAAAGCAATTTCCCGAATGCAAAGATAGCTTGATCAGTTGGTTGCAACTGTCTAGCGATGATTCAAAGACTCCCAAGGGTGTTGTCTCGTACCTCGGTCGCTACGCGGTCCGTAACCTGAACGGTCAGGATGCTCAAAGCGTCGTTGACTCCGCTACGGTGGTGCGTCTGGCTGCTGCCTTTTTTGGATGCCTACTCTGCAGCGCGATCTACATGTTCTCCAGCCCCAAGAGCGGCATCACATCGATTGCTCGTGTGCTCATGCCTTGGGCAAATATCGCGCCCGCTGCACGTGTGCACATCCTCGAAGTACTGCCTGGAAACACGACCGTTACCCAAGGCTCCATCCTTCCGGTAACGGTGACGGTACGCGGCATGCACCAAGGAGACAAAGTCAGTATCCGATTCGATTTATCCGATAGCCAGTTGGTCGGTGAATCGCTCCCATTGATCCCTGAGATCGAACGGATCAGCTACAAGATCGATCTCGGTAAATCATTCAGCGGAATTCATCAGCCACTGAAATACTGGATTCATGCAGGCGACGCCATCGAAGGACCATTTGATGTAAAGGTCCAAGTCGTTCCACTCGTTGCAGTCGAACGAACCGAACTTCAATATCCCGCCTACACCAAACTCAAGCCGCGCAGTTTACTTCAAAACGGTTCGTTCGAGGCACCGGAAGGTACTCGCGTTGAATTGTTCGCATCCGCAAATCAACGGATGAAGACCGCACGCTTGGAATTCGATCCCGTACTTGAGCAGTCGGTTTTTCAAACTGCCCGAGATTTGGTCAACATGGAGATTCTCGACCAACAAATTAAAGGTCAGTGGGTTGCACTACTCGATGAAAAACAGTCCAGTCCAACCACCACATCGTATCGTATCCACGCTACCAATGATCTTGGAGTATCCAACGCAGACCCCACGCTCTACCAAGTCAAAGTCATTAAGGATCTTCCTCCCGAAGTCTCAATTGACTCCGATCTCCCTCCAATCTTGGAGATCCCTGTCAATGGCTCGATCGAATTGGAATTACGGGCCAATGATCCGGATTATGGACTTACCGCTATGTACGCGTTCGGAGCCGAACCCTCATCCAACCCAGGAAAATCAACACTCCGCACCGAGTTGTTCCGAGAAACGATTTTTGAATCTGAGCAGGGAACGCTCGGTCAGGTTTCTCGCACATGGAACCTCACCCCCAGTAACTACGAATGGAAACCAGGTCGCGAGTTCGATCTGTTCGTGGAAGCATTCGACAATCGATGTGATCCAAAGTCCCAGCAGGCTCAACCCAATCGTTCCCTTAGCACCCCCGTGCGAGTTCGAATCGTCGAGGATCAGAAGCCTGATACCGATGACCAACCGCAACCTCAGACAGAAGATCCATCAAAGCAAGAGGCCAAGGGCACCAAACCTAAAACGAAATGGGAAGTAACTCCCGACAAGAAAGAAAGCGGCTCGTCAAAAGAAGGAAACAGCAAAAACACGCAACCCCAAGAGTCGCAATCCAAGAACGGCAACCCCGACGATGCTTCCAAGGGGCGCGGAGTCGGTGACTCCAGCACCAACGAGTCTCAAAAAAGCGATTCTCAAAAAAGCGATGGGCAAGGAAAATCACAAGGGCAGAACAGCGGCAAAGGGCAAAGCTCCGGATCCGCTGATAACATGGACTCCGAGTCTACCTCGTCGACGACCCGCGCCGTCAGTGGCAAGCCTTCGCAATCAAATCCATCACAGGAAAATACAAAGCCACCGTCTCACGATGGTGAAGCAATCGAACGAATCAATCAGTTCCGCCAAGAACAAGAGAAACAAAACGACGGACAGGCTGACAATCCAACGAGCGAGGAATCTCCGCGAAACAAGTCGGGTTCAGAGCAGCGAAATGATCCGTCCAACATGAACCGAAGCACCCAAGAGGGTGAACAAGATCAAGACAACGCTGCTAGCAAAGACGGTGCTGGTAAAGAAGGTGCTGGTAAAGAAGGTGCTGGTAAAGAAGGTGCTGGTAAAGAAGGTGCTGGTAAAGAAGGTGCTGGTAAAGACGGTGCTGGTAAAGACGGTGCTGGTAAAGACGGCGCTGGTAAAGACGGC
>JBILVV010000127.1:0-11785 GCA_044370255.1 Pirellula sp. | reverse complement strand
TGGAACCGAAGTATTCTTGCTCGGCATCGACTCCGGAGCGCAACCCGGCCAGCGTGTCCACTAACTTAAGTTGCTTCGATTCTGCGTTAGTGCAGCTAATGGTTATCGGGTGGGGTGTTATTCACGCCAAAGGCTTGAGCGCATATCCCATCCTTATCGGGATGTCGCTCGGACACCTGCATATTCAATGGCGCAGTGGGGACTAGGGGGATTCGCACGGGAACATTAATGGTGGTTTGAACTTGGGGACCACTATCTCCTCCCGAAACACATTCCCTTGAGATACCCAGAGGATTGTTTGTCCCAATTCCAAGGCTAACACCAAAGGTATTGCTGTCGTCACGACCGGCGGTTAATCCAATTTGACAACCGGCCGAGTTATTCCCCGGAGTCCCGCCCTGCGCATTACAGCCTGCATAGAAGGAGTCGTTATTGTTTGGATTGTGGATACCAAACTGGGTTCCTTTACCGATCGCTCCCGAACCACCACGCATTCCTGCTCCAAGCTCGACTGTTGTTGATGATTCGTGCCTCAGTTCAAAGGGGCCAGCTTCGGCGACCGTGCCAATTTCCTTATCGGTTCCTTTTACATAGCAACCTGCATTCTCTGGGCCGTATTTCTGAGAACCTTCTATCCGACATCCCATCGCCAACTCCGATTCGTTTACCGTGTTGTTCGTTGTTGTTGGATCCGTTACCAGACCTGGGACTTGATTTGGATCAGTTGGATTCGGTGTGGGAGTTGGAGCCGGTTGAGGCGGGGGATTGTTTGGTCCAGGGCCACCCTCAGCTTGTGGAGTAGGTGACACTGGAGGCGTTTGAGGATTGGTCGGTGGCGAACCGCCTTGCGAAGTTTCCTTACCAGTCGGTTCTTTTTTCGATGGATCATCTTGCGGATTCTTGTTGGGGTTCTTGGGCCCCTTAGCAGGCACAGTTTTGTTCTTTGCCTCGGGTGCTTTGGGTGCTGAACCGTCACCGTTTTGAAGGACGCCAACTTGATTGAACAAGCCATTGCCGAAGGCTGCTGCTGCCGCGCCTCCCTTGGTAACAACGAGACCACCCTCGCCGCTTCCCATGCAGATGAGACCTTGTGTTGGTTCGGCTTTCCCTGGGAGGATTCCGGAACCTGTCAAGATCGAGTTGATGAGATCAGCTGGCTTCTTGGGTAGCTTGATAGAGCCGATCCAACTGAGAACGTCACCGAACTTGCCTAACTCCCCGAGGAGGCCGAGAAACTCTGCTGCCTGCTGGATCCCCTTGGCGACATCCTGGATCCCCTTTAGGACACCCATCACGGAATCGAATTTCGCTTTAAACGCTTTCATCCCGTTGGGTTTATCTGACTTTTTCACCCCCTTTACATCGTGATCACTCCCTTTCAGCGTTCGGCCTTGAAGGTAGGGTTTCCAGGGGCCTTCGGTGATTCCTCGTACAGCATGGATCAAGTTGGATAGGTCTTGGTCGGTGACATCGGCAGGCTTGGTGTGAATGGCAGCGGAATCCTTTTGGTTCACTTTGTCCGAAGCAAAGAGGGTCGAAGCCCGTGGCGCAGATGGGCTGTGATTGGGTTCGCTCCCAGGGTAACCTCGCGGCGGCGTTGCGATTCGGCTGGAGAAATGGTACCAATCGCCCTGATAAAATCGTTTGCCTACGACTTCGGTTGCTCCCGATGGCGATCTTTGGGAATGAAAAACCTCTTCCCACTTAGGGACTGCTTGGGAAGGATCAACTTCGGATATACCGGCAGTTTGGCGAGAACTCGGGATAAGCAATGTAAGGGCATCGGGATTTCCTGCGGCTAGCAGCCCTCGGCGTTGTTCGTTCGACAAAGCATCGATGCGGTCATAGACGATGGGATTGGCTTCTCGAAGATGTGCAAGCTCATTCGTGGATATGAGTTTGTAGTCGCTTTTCGAGCGGCTCTCGAGAGTTTTCTGAAGCTTCGCCGAACTCCTTGTCGCTGATGCGGCGATGGATTCAACAGTTGAATCCATCGAGGGACCATGATTCGCGGGGCTGATGTTTTCCGTGTGGTTTGTATGAGAGGTCGGAAGCTCGAAGAATTGCGCTTCGTTCGGGGTTTCTGGGCGGATTCTTGGTGCGGGTGCAAACGTCGAAGTCCGATCCCGACCTTCGGTTTTCAGTCGGCTTGGGCGCCAAAGATTTTTGCTGAAGCGGTCAATCTCTGGATCGATTGGGTTGTACATGGCGATAGCTCGACGAATACCTTGGTTACAAAATGGACTCAATCGAAAAGGTTTATCTCTTTTGCCGGTTGATTCTTTCCGCTTCATCCAACACATTGTCTGGACGAATCAGATTCAAGTCGCCGTTGGAAGTGATCCTGTTGGGGACTCCAGCCTGCGTCAGCGAAGTACCGATGCTGCTAGCGCACTGCTCTCCTTTTTTGCCCCCGATGTCGCTGTCGTTGAACGAGTAGACATTTCCGGGCGCGGTATTTCGTTTCATGTTTTCGACGAAGTCGCTGCTTTGTTGAGTTGAAAGTCCTGTCACCGGCACCGCATGGACGAGATCGTAGCCTTGGGCTGCTTCATCGAGGCTGCGAGAGGGTGCATTGGGAGATCCGAAATTCCTACCGATCCCCGGTTCTCCCGAGGGCATCATTTCCGCGATTTTGATTTCACCGTTTTCTTTGTAGGCAACCATGACGTGGTCATATCCCTGTTTCCAAGGGGGTGAGAAAATGCTTGGTCCGCCGGCATGGTCACCACCCACGATCGCCACTCCTGTGGGGCTATCGTTAACCGCTGCCTGAATGGCGGCCTTGTTTCGGGTCGCTTCTGCGGGCGAGGCAAACGTTTTCTCACCATCAGCGTCGAGTTTGTCGGGTTTGGTTTTGTAGGGACTGTCCTTCGATTCCGAGGCGATGGATTTCTTGAGGGAGTTTCCAAGTTCCAGTGCTCCGGCCCCTAGTTCCGCAGCATGCTTGAATATCGAAGAAGGTTTACTCCAATCAGCCTTGACTGCCTTTTGGCCGAGTCCAAACGCTTTGGAGAGATCCTTCAGGCCAGCGCGCTCAGCCATTCCCGCAAGGGCTCCGAGTGCTGCTGCTGGGTTGGACCAGTCTACCTGAGATAATTGGTAGGCTTGGTCAGCCAAGGCGACAGCGTCTTCGATCGATTCGATCTTCAGGGAGTCTTTGATCTTATCGAGAAAACTGGGTTCTTTGGGTGTCTCCGCTTTGAGGACTTCATTGGAACCGCTTGGCATGGCCCCGTCCGGAGCGACATCGCCTGCGAGCATCGCGCCGAGATAGATCACTTTGCCGATGGTGTTGCCTGGCCCGTCTGGTCCCAGGCAGTTCATTTCGAATTCCGTGTGTTCATGCCGACATAGCTTGGTTCCGTTGCAATTGACTGTCTCGACAGGAGTGATCGGACGACACCAACCGCCGACGGCACCGGAGCCGATTCCAAGCCCGACCCCTGGCTGATCACCGAAGCATTTGGTGACGCGGGATTTCATATTGAACGCCGAGAAGCCTTGAAAGCGAACTTCGTTACCTTGAGCTTCCGATGTTATCGCTGCATCCGACAGGAACGCGATGATGTTGTATGGGATGGGAGTATTGGGCGACAGGCAGACATCCGGCATCTTGTTGACGACTATGAATCCAGCGCTTTTCGCAGTACCTTCTTGAACAGGCATAGCCTAGACCTCCAGCTTCTTTTTCGCATGAATGTCTTTAGCCCGAATCTCAAGAGCCCTCAATCCAGCGTTGACTGGATAGACCGTTCGCCAAGTCAGATGCACTTTCATTTTGATCGCATCGATGTCGATGGTATCCAACATGACGGGACTTGGGATGACTGCCCCGGATTCAAATCTCAGGAGCGATGCCAGTTGAAAGCCAGGGAGAGCGAATACGGTTTTTCGTTCAACGGTCAAATTGGTTAACTCAACCCGTTCGGTTCCTTTGGCGAAGGTTGGTAGAGTGAGCCCCTCGGATGCTGAGCTGTAAAAAGCAAAGTTAAAGTCGCTTGGGAGATCGGGAAATCGGGTCCGTTTCCACATCTCGTTGTAGGTTCCGACATGATTTGATCGTGGCGTCCAATGCGGAGCGACGGGTCCCAAGCCTGCGGTAGTGCATGGTGTTCCGTAAGAAAGATTGCGAGCATCTTGCTCGGTTGCAAAAATTTGCGGGGCTAATACAGGTTCGCGTTTGCTCTTATCGATAAATCCGCGACCTACCGGATTCTCTGGCCAGGCTACGCGATTACCATCCTTGTCTTGGTAGCATCCTCCGAAGGCTGATTCATAGAGGACGGGCACCTCGACGACAGGTTGAGGATTGGTAATCGTCATGCGACCGAGACGCGATTCCCACATTCGCGGTCCGGTCACAAACAAGTTCTTTGATATCTCACCGAATCGGATACCAGCCTTCCACGCGGGCTCTGCACGAAAGCTAGGTGAATACGCATTCGCCGTTACAAAAACATCGGTGCTAGGTTTGAAAGGAATCAAGGAAGCCTGGGTCTTCAAGCTCGATTTTTGTGGATCTCCGTAGAACTCATCCACGAATACAATCGGATCCTGCTGCTGATTCAGGCGCAGTCGCTTGCCGCTCTCGATTTTGAAGCTGCCTCGCAAGACGACGACTCCAAAATCGTTTTGATTTTCATCGCGACTCTCAAAGCACAGTGGCGGAAATGGTGTGAAGTTTCGAAACAACATGGTATCAACCTCAGGCATTACTAGTTCAAATCGATGGGTGCGCCGTTGATCTTGGTCGGACCGGAGGAGTCGATCAAAATATTGGTTCCTTTGATCGTTATCTTGCCACCGGAGTCCATCGTCAGGGAACTAGCTCCGCAAACGACTTCGAACTTGGTGCCGGCGACAATGTGCTTGACTCCTAATGTTTGTTCCGAATTCAGCGCACCCACGATGGTGTTCATAGCTACTCCGACGTTGACGGTCTTGATGAACCCCACCAGTTCGTTTGCCATGGCACCGACCATCTCATTCTTGGCAAGTCCGATATCTGTCGACTGCTTCGATCCGATGGAGGTCGACTGATTTGCGGTGATCTTGTTGTTCTGCGAAGCGCCAACCTTGATGGTCTGATCCTTACCGACACTCACCGTTTGAGCGGCCTTGACGCTCTCCATGTGGTTTGCATGAACGGTGGTTGAACGATTGTTGCCGACATCCAATACTTGATCGTTTCCAACTTTGATCGACTGATTATTGACAATGGAAACGGTCTCATCGTTTCCGATCATTTTTTGACGATCCTTGCCGATCGTATGTGTCTCGTTATTCTTTACGACGGTATCTAGATTATACTCGCCATGGATACGGATCTGCTCTTTCCCCGGCGTATCGTCCATCGACATTTCATTGAATCCATTTCCCTTGTAGGTCTTGGTCTTCATCCCCGAACGGGTCTTTTCGCCTGGAAGACTGAATGGAGGCATCGCCTCTTGATGATACACTCGACCCGTGATCAACGGCCTATCGGGATCTCCCTCCAGAAACGAGACGATCACTTCCTCTCCGACGCGCGGGATGTCGATCCCGCCGAAACCTCGCCCGGCGTGCGATTGGGAAACTCGAATCCAGCAGGAGGTGTTCTCATCCCATCGCCCTTCGCGATCCCAATGGAACTGCACTTTCACTCGGCCGAACTCATCGGTGTAGATCTCTTCTCCTCGGGGACCGACAACCACTGCGGTTTGTATGCTTGACAACTGCGGCCGTGGCGTTTCGCGGCGTGGTCGGAACTGCATTTCTTTCGGGATGCAGGTGAACTGATTCTCGTAATGCTCAGCCTGATCCATAGACGTCCAACGCCCGGGTTGTTGGGCGCGATGATCAACCGCGGTGAGCAGATAGGATTTACCCGCCTCGCTTGGAACATTCGCGTGCGATCTGAGCTTGAAAACGTAGCCCGGAGTCATCGTGACACAGGAGCTGCGACCGCTCACGGTGTTGAAACGAACTTCTTCTTCCTCCTGGCGTCGATGAGCCTCCTCGCGGCCATCCGACTTGCGGACGTAGTCATTCGGGTAGTCATAGAGTTCATAACCCGCGTTCGTCGACAAGGAGACGCCTGGATTTTTCGCTGCCTCCACTCGCAGGCTCGAGGATGGATTCTTGAAATCATAATCGGTCTGAGACCATTTCCCCGATACGAACTCATACGCATGATGCCATTCGATGATGCTCGATTTCGGACTGACGATTCCATAAGAATGCGGGTAATCGATCTCTGCTTCCGCAAGCGTAGGATGATGATTCTTATCGCCTAGCACCAGCGTGTGCTTGTTAGGCTCATGGCGAAAATAATAGTAGATACCATACCGTTCGAGGGTTCGAGCGAAAAATGTATAGTCCGATTCACGATACTGTACGCAGTGTTCATGCTTGCGTCCCTTCAAGATGTACGCTCCCGATGGATCGAACCAAGGCTCTACGTGTCCGTAATTCCGAACGTGTTGCATCAATCGATCCAAGACCTCTTGAACAGATTTCTCTTGCTTCTCAGGAAGATAGACAAAGGACCTGGCGGCTCTGGTCATGAACCAGGACCAAGGGACTATACGAATGCGATAAATCCTCGAGGGGAGGGCACGGCTGTCTTTCGATGCGATGAAATCCCCGGCCCACAAATGACTGATGTATCCATGAAAGATACGTGGCGAATCACCATCGCGATTCAATTCCAGTCCCAAGGGCTTACCGATCACATCTGCCGGTGTGATCGAAGGATTGGGTGAATCGATGGTCAGAAAATACTCAAAATGGTTCGACAACTCTTCCTTCCCCTCAAACCTCGTAACTACGGCATCCGGGTGGAAAAGCGATGAATCCAAAAGTTCGAGAAGGCGTTTCATGACGACTTGACCGTTTCTATGGCTACGAGTGAATACCTACACGGTTGTCGTTTCGGTTCGGCTTTGGTTGCCTACTTTTCGCCTTTTTTTCGTTCGTCGTTTCTGACCTCCCTCGACGCCAGGTATTCCACCGGCCCGGCCCTTGAGGTACGCTGGGACGTCTGTCCTGTCGCTCTGCCAAACGGCAGTCCAATGCGAGCTTTTCCACTATCATTCATCACAAATCTCGATGGTTTTGACGCTCGAATACCTCGACCAAGGAGGGAAGTCCCAGAGTTTCTGGGTCAGGAATCATGAAGTTGTGAAGGTCGGGTCATCGGTCCATGCCGACCAGCAAATCGAGGATGATCCCGATCTCGACAAAGTCCACTTCTTGATAAGATTCGAGGAAAACGCTTGGATCATCGAGTCGACTTCGGTTCGCCCTCTGCAACTAAACGGAGCCTTTACACGGCTTAGCGTTCTCAAAGCGGGGGATAGGATCCAAGCCGGGAACACGAAATTCAACGTCAATCTCCCCCTCCCCGAAGATACAACATCGCTCAGCGAAGAAACGTCCATTGCATCGCCGCAAATTCGAGCCACCAACGAGTTCATCGCTTGGTGGCAAGGCTTGGTTCGTGACGAGACGTTGCTGCGAGCAGAAATCATCGAACACCGCATCGAAGGAGCGGTAGACCTTCTTCCTGAGTTGATTCCGCATCTAAGGTCGTTGGGTACAGCAACGCTGCTCTGGAATCGAAAGAGCTACGGGAACCCTTCCGCAAGATTGCCAGGATGGAATATTCAGGCGGCAGATTTGTTTGCTGAGGCGCCCGAGGAAATCAGAAAAGAGCATGCACTCAGTGCCGGCTCTATCGATTGGAACACCCTAGCGCCTATCGAACTTGCTGACGTGCTGTTCTCGGATTGTGCACTTCTTCTATTTCACCGAACTCCTACCTCGGAACTCATCGAGAAGAAGAAGATCGCATGGGCTTGGTTTGTCCGTCCAAGCTTGTTGCAATTTCATTTACGCAACGGCTCGGAGTTACTCGTTGGCAAACTGATGGAAGATATCGAACTTGTAGCAACCGTTTCGGAATCGAGAACAGATCTCATCTTCTACCTGCATCGCGAGACCTCAAGCCAATTCCCTATTCTGACTGCACCCAGCTACAAACTGGGTTAGCGATAGTCACCACTTGCAATACCGTTTGCGGGGTGATTTCCACCCCCACCAGAATGCGCGGCGCTACGCGTTGTCGAGCAACTCGACGGCCTTGAATTTTTCACCCTCGAGCATCGCCAAGCTCGCGCCGCCACCGGTGCTAATATGAGTTACCGCATCGGCGAAACCGAGCTGTTCGATGGCCGCGGCGCTATCACCACCGCCAATGATGCTGGTCGCATCGCTATCGGCGATCGCCTTCGCAACCGCCTTGGTTCCAGCATCGAACGGGGGCATCTCAAAAACTCCCATCGGTCCGTTCCATACCACGGTCTTGGCACGCCCTACGATCTCAGCGTATTGTTTGGCCGTCTCGGGTCCAATGTCCAGACCTTCCCAACCATCGGGGATCTCTCCAGCGCGGACGATCTGCCTGTTGCAATCTCCACGGAAACCATCTCCGCAATGTGTGTCGATCGGCAGGATCAGCTTGGAACCGCCGACGGCAATCAACTCCTTGGCCAATTCCACCTTGTCTGGCTCAACCAAACTCTTTCCGGTCCTGCCTCCCTGAGCGAGCGAAAACGTGTAGGCCATCGCTCCTCCAATAAGCACCGAGTCGCAAATGGACAAAAGATTCTTGATGACGTTGATCTTGTCGCTCACTTTAGCTCCTCCCAGTATGGCGACAAAGGGACGCTTCGGATGGGCGATGGTATCGCTCAGATACTCAATCTCCTTGGCGACCAAGAAACCGACCACCTTGGGCTTCGAGCCCATCGCTTGCGGGACTGCGACCATCGATGCATCTTCACGATGGCATGTACCGAAGGCATCGTTGCAATAGATATCCGCCCACCCCGCCAACTTGCTCGCAAACGCTGAGTCTCCATCCTTTTCACCGGCATTGAATCGTAGATTCTCGAGGACAACGACTTCGCCATCCTTCAGGGCCTTGATCTTCGACTCGGCTTCGGGGCCTACCGTATCGGAGGCGAAGTGAACCGGACGTTCAAGCAGTTCGGCCAATTTCACTGCCGTCGGGTGTAGGGTGAATTCAGGTTCGGGGCCCTTTCCCTTAGGACGCCCCAGGTGGCTGATCAGAACCAGTTTGCCATCCCGCGATAGAACCGATTCTATCGACGGGATAGCCATGCGGATGCGACGATCGTCGGTGATTGCTCCGCTATCATCTTGAGGGACATTGAAGTCGACCCGCATCAAGACCACTTTGCCACGACAATCAACATCGGAAATACTTTTCTTGACCATGCCATACGTCCGTCGGATGAGGAAATCGAACCCTTGTCTGCTTCTATTCTGCGACTACATGTCTTTCGATGACTATCTGTCTTTCGATGGTGCGCATTATGGACCCAACGATCCAAAATCAAAAGCCCGACTCTCAGGAGTCTCTCGGAGGGTTTCTTTTGGCTCTGCCTCTCGCTATGAGTTGTTGGTTCAGCAGCTCGAGTGCGGGTGGATATTGCGCCGCTAACCCCACGATTTGGGTGGCTGATACGCCGAGAGCTTTTCCGGCGTTTGCGGGATCCCAGTCGCATGCAGCAAGCGTATCGAGCGCTTCTGCGAGAACAGCCGGGTACTCCGGATTGGTGTCGGCGACTCGAATGCGTTGACCTCGACAATATCGTCGCCATAGCTCGCTCGGGCTGGCGTTTTGGCTACGGACCCCGACTGCAAGCGCGCAGCGCAGCCGATGCATGGCTCGCTGTCGATTTTCGCCCTGAGAGCGAGCCTCGCCAGCAGTAGCGAGAATCCCCGTCGGTAGATGCTCCACCGTGACATGCGTTTCCACTTTGTTGCGATGCTGACCTCCCGGTCCTGAGGCTCTCGAGAAGCGGAACTTGCATTGAGCCTCCAGTTCCTCGATATCGCATCGTGCGGGGTGCATCGCCGTCAAATAAAGACTCGCTTGTTGAAGACCACCCACTCGATCATGAGCAGAACTAGGCCGATCATCAAAAGCCATCGCCATGTCTCTTGTCGAGCTCGAATGGTGATATCGGTTGCCTTAATCTTTTCGGCGCTGGTCTGAATCTCCGTACCGATCGCGAGGTTGCTTTCACTTGGAGAAAAAAGATTCGAGCAGAACATTTCGACGGGGTATTCCAAACCGGGAGCGAGGACTTCATAGGTTCCTGGCACATCGGTTTGGGTAAAAATGAATCGTCCGTCCGGCCCGCGATCGATCTTGGTGCGGTCTCCCTTTGGGTCGACGATTTCATAGGTGGGGGAGCGACTCGACAGGGTTAAATTGATCGGCAGGCCGGGACGAACACTTTGCGCGGATGCTTGAGTCGTGCCGCCACCGAGATACTCGACGGCTCCATAAACAAATACGGGAAACGATCGCTTGATGCCCCAATCGGTATTCATCTCGAGTCCATTCGGTCCGGCCCGCACGATATCGAATCCCAGGATGGCATCTTGGTATGGACCCCGCGGTGCCAAGCTGAACACGGGTCCCGAATCGGACGTCATCAGTACCATTCCGTTCTCAGGTGGCGTGATGGTTCGGGCCTCGACAATGTTGACGCTGGCCATCTCCAAGTATTGAGTGATCGGGTTGAGTCGATTCACATCGAGAATCAGAGCTGGGCTCGCCGGTGGACCGAACTGCCATTTGGAGACTGCCCCGTTTGCTTCTGCACCTTGCGCATCTGCCTGGTTTGAAGCAGCCTGCGTCGAAGCGGCCTGGATGTCGTCTGGCGGTAGACTGCCGATGAATAGGGTGCTGCTCTCAGGCATCTTCGTGGGTGCGCAGCCATCGAAAATGACAAGATCGTATTTCGATTCGGCAGAAGCGGTGGCGTATTCCGGACTGGTAAGGAATGCCGAGTTCTCAACAGTCACATCGGCGATTTGTTGTACTCGCGATGTTTTGAGGGCTGCTTCCAAGGCTGCATTGCCGCCGGTCACCAATAGAATCGACATCTGTCGCGATGGACGGATCGCAGCATAGGCAACGTTATCGACCGACAACGCATCATTGTGGTCTAGTTCCAATCTCAGTTTGCCTCGCTCAATCCCTTGCATCTCGAAGCGAAGACCGGCTTCTTCTCCTCCGTTTACCGACAGAGTGCCGGCATCCAAGAGAACATCATCTAAGTAGAGGGAGGTTGTGCACTGAACCGCTTCTCGTCCGGTATTGGCAACGCGTGCAAAGGCTTCGAGGCGATCGGGTTGTTCTTCATTGCGTTCAACGGCAAAGCCGACGATTCCTACATTCTCTGTATCCGCGACTCCAACCGGTAGGTACTCGATCTTGAGTTGGCCGTAGTCCGCTTCTCCCAAATCGCCGATCGCTCCATCGGTGACGAGATAGACGGTCGCGGGGACCGCATCGGCAACTTGAACGTCCTTGTTGTCTTCAAAGCTAACGCGACCTGGATTTGCGAGGCCTGCTGCGGCGCGTAAGGCTTCGCGAGCATCGGTTGTGTGCGAGGTAACTTGGATCGACTCAACGGCATCGAGCAGTCGTCGCTTATCGCTGGTAAAGCCTTGTCGAACATCGGCGCGATCGGAGAATGCGATCAGCATCCCGACATCATCGCTCGAGGTGTCTTCGATCAACTCGCGCACTTTTGCTTTAGCAACTTCGAGCCGATTCGGATCGGTATCAGTCGCACCCATCGAAGCCGAGTTATCGATGATGTAGATCCTGCGCTCTCCAATCCGATTCATACCGCTCCAACCAGGGCGCAAGCAAGCCAATATGACTAACGCCATGAACAACAGTTGAAGGATGAGA
>JBILVV010000500.1:0-3317 GCA_044370255.1 Pirellula sp. | reverse complement strand
TGTTGACATTTCATCGCACGTGATGACAACCAATAACACATCAAACAACGACTACTGACTGCTATGTATGTGTCCAGTTACCATGCGAAACGTTCGAGTGGTACACCCAGAGGCTTTGCGATGGGTGTGGAAGAACCGCTTCGAGCTCGCTGTCATCAAGTCAGCATCCGACGGCGGCGGGTCCTAGCATCATCCGCAGCCTTGGCGGCTGCAGCTACGGTTTCCGCAGCCTACGGGGCTACAGCTACGACACGAGTCCGCTACGAATCGTAGCCGAGATAAGCGAGCATCCGGGTGTAAGCGGAGTGAACATGGCGATGTTTGCCACACTTCCACCCAACACCTCGCGCTGTTAGGCTTTCATTGCACTCGCTCCAATCACCGTTTCTCCAAGTCCAACGCAGTCTTCACCAGAGTCTCGAACGTGGCGATAGGACTGGTTGTTACCCGTGTACAACCCAAGCGATGCAATGTCTCGGTGACACTTCTGGAGATACTCAGCCAGCTCATGCTCGCAGCGCGCTCACCAAGTAGTTCCACCGCACGCGTCGCAATGCGAGCGCTCGTTGCCAATACGATCGGTAATGGGGCAGCTTCGATGAATGCAGTCACTTGAGATGGCCACTGCGCAACCGGCTCTTGCCGATAGGCTTGGCAGTCGATGACTCGCGATGCGACAGCCGAAAGGCGATCCAGAAGCAGCCTCTTTCCTTCGGGTGCACGAACGACCGTCACGCTTTTTCCTGTTGCGAGCGATTTCAAATCCATCCAGAGTGCTTCGGCACCCGTTCCCGATTGAGGAACGAGATCGCACCGGATGCCAAACGGGAGCATTGCATGAGCTGTCGATGCGCCGACTGCGGCTACGCGGGTTTGCGAAAACTTGCGGGCATCATGTCCCAATTGATGGAGTCGCTGAAAGAAGTTTTGGACTCCATGAACGCTGCTGAAGATCAACCAATCGGTATCCGCCAATGCTTCGATCGACGCATCGAGACTGGACCACGATTGCGGCGGAGCGATCTCGATCGCAGGGGCGAGTTCGCATTGGGCGCCCTGCTCGGCAAGCATATCGCGAAGCACCCTTCCTTGCTCGAGCGGGCTCGTGATCACGAACTTCGCTCTGAAGAGTGGTTGCTCGGTAAACCATGTCCTATGACTGGCGGCTCGCACTACATCCCCAACTATGGTGATGACTGGGGGCTTAAACTCTGGATGAGATTCAAGAGTGGCTGGTACATCATCCAGGTGGCAACATAGGGTTTGCTGATCCGGCATCGAACACTTTCGAATCATCGCGACCGGAGTAGATGCAGGTTTGCCTGCCTCGATCAAATTCCTGCTCCATCGCGATGCAGAAGCGATCCCCATATAGAGTATCAACGTGCCTGGAAATCGGGCGAGAGCATCCCAGTCAACCATCTCTTCGGACTCGGCGGATCCATCGGCCGCCTGTCCCTGACAAGTCACCAAGGCGATGCTGGAACTCCAATCTCGGTGCGTAATCGGTATGCCGGTGTAGGCGCTTACCGCAAGAGCGGCCGTGATTCCGGGTACGATCTCATAGGGGATCCCCTCCGCTTCCAATCGTTCCACTTCCTCAGCCGTTCTCGCAAAGACTCCGGTATCGCCACCTTTGAGTCTTACGACACAGGAGTGATTGCGTGCCATTTCGATCATCAAATCGTTGATCTGGGATTGCTGCCATGTTCCACCGTGACCGCGTTTGCCAACGCAATGCTTTACACAATTCGCAGACGCGTATTCGAGCAGTTCTTCGTTGACCAAGCCATCGTAAAGGATCGCATCGGCCTTGCCGAGCAACTGCCAGGCTCGCAACGTGATCAATCGAGGGTCGCCCGGTCCCGCCCCAACCAGATAAACTCTTCCCGGCAGCACAGGAGGTGGCTTGGTGTTGACATCGCTAGGGGGTAGATCAGCCGACGGCATGATTAGGGAGTCTCCGGCTGCCAGAAGCTTTTTGCCGATTGCTCCCGCGTCAATGACTCGCGATGCATGCGGTCGATGCGATTCTCTTCTTCGCGATCCTCTATCCCGGGGGGGTATTGTTGATACTTGGAAGAGGGGAGAGGCAAACTGCTTTGCCCCTCGAGGGTATTAAGCGCCGCATCCTTATCCCAGCCCACACTGTGCAATACCAAGTCGCGCACCCAGCCATCGGGCAGATTGGTCGCGGGAAGCCCAAAGCGTATCGACATCTCATCGCCAGCTCCCATGACCACCAAGTGATCATCGTCCGCGTCGATCATCGAATCGACCGAGCCGTACCGCGTGAATTTTCCTGCCAATGGGGGCCAGGCAGCAGCCTTCGAAAGAGTGTTGTAATCGTACCAGTGCGGCTCAAACCATTGTCGCTTCATTTCGCGACTAAAGCCACGGTACTGAAGCTCGGAAGAAACGATGGGTAGCCATTGAATGTGAATGCGTGGATCTAGTTCGACCGGTTCTGTTCCCGAGTCGCTGCGTGGGATGCGAACCGGTTGCCCGTACCCCAAAGCGATCCTATCCCAAAAGATCTCGCTCGAATGCTCGATCCGAATGCGATGGTCCTGGGATGTAAACACCCCGTCGAGCGGGATCACGATCGTCTTGGGTTTGCCCCCCGGAAACCCGGTGAAGGGGATCGCCTCGCCGAACTCGCCATCGGCTTGGACAGTCAGGATGCGGGGGGGCATGGGTGGATCCAATTCAGGGTTTTGGTCGATGCCGATATTGAGCGATGTGTCGGTCGGATAAATCCAGCCGGTCATCACCAACTGTGCATTCCGAGTTGTATCGATCTGGCCAAAGTCGATCTCTAGATAACCCTTCTCCGCCAGCCCTTGCTTCCTAAGCTTCGTGAACGGAATCGCATACTGGCCATCGATATTCGTCGATTGCTCAGTCCAATCCCTGCCGTGGGCATCCGTCACCAACTTCGGTGCAGTGACTTGTTCATACACCCAAAGTGCGGGTTCAGCGATGCTGGGTGGTCCAACTTTCTCGTTCGAGTAGACCTCGATGTTTGCAGGATGATCGACAGTCATCAATGCGACGTGGTCGAAGTAGGCCGTCTCCCAAAGCTCTTCGGTGATTCGAATCTCATAGGCATTTTGATAGGGCTGCATGGCCTGGCCTGGGATCAGCAGATACTCCCAGCGTCGATCCGGCAACACTTTTCCTTTCGCGACCTGCAGACCCAAGGGTGCATTCCAAAGCAGATCGGTGATCAGTTGCCACGAGTGGCCGTTCCAGCCATAGAGGAATGGGCAAGAACCGATAAGCACCTGTTTTTCCTCGAGGATCGAATTGTTTTT
>JBILVV010000006.1:0-35680 GCA_044370255.1 Pirellula sp. | reverse complement strand
GGCATAGTCGCTGTTGGCTGCTAGCAAGACCCATTTCTTGCGAGTCGAGTCGCCGTCGATAGGGAGCTCAAAGAAGTCAGGGCATTCGAAGAGGAAGTTACTGCCGGGTGCATCTCCTTCGGTGATACTCGCGAGAGTCCAATCCTTCAAATTAGGTGACGTGAAGAAATGGATCGTGTGTTTGCCTTGCCATTCAACGTAGAGAGTCATAACCCATTGCTTGGTTGGTTCATGCCAGATCACCTTCGGGTCGCGATTGCCTCCGGTGATTTGTTTGAGGACTGGGTTTCCGGAGTATTTGGTAAAGGTGCGTCCATCGACGCTATAAGCGATCCCTTGAACGGTCGGATTCCCCGCAGCGGTATAGATCAGCACCAGAGGTGCCTTTCCCCCCATGCCAAAGCCGCTGGTGTTGTTGTGATCGACGACCGCGCTGCCGCTGAACATCGGCCCCATATCATCGGGCAGCAGGACATCCCCGAGTTCTTCCCAATGGACCAAGTCGCGGCTGACCGCATGGCCCCAGTGCATATTTCCCCAACCCCAACCATACGGGTTGTGCTGAAAGAACAGATGGTATTCCCCGTTGTAGTAAACGCATCCGTTTGGATCGTTGTTCCAACCTCGCTTGGGAGAGAAATGGAATTGTCCTCGCATCGATTCGCGATAGAGATCATCTTCGTTTCCAAGTGTGTCACTCTGTTGGATGTTCGCGAGTGCCGAAGAGTCCTCACGCAGTTTATCGACCCGAAGCGTGACCGATTTTCCTTTCCAAGAACTGACATCCATCGGGGCCCACCAATCGGGAGCTTCATCGGCAAGTTCGATGTCGTTGCGCACAATACGTTGATCGTTTGCCAGGAGGGTGACTTCTCGTTTCGTAGCCCCGTTTTTGATCGGGATCAAAAGATAACGGGACTGAATATCGAAGGTGCTTTCAGCGTTTTTGAGTAAACCTTTCGGCTTGGTATCGGTTTGGACGATGTGGTCGACGTTGATGTGTCCCCAGCCGCCGGTAGCTTGATCGATGATTCGAATGATTGCCTTGCGACCTACAAACTCCGCAACATCCCATGCATCGGGCGCGAGGGATTCAGATCCCCCCGGTTTGTCATTCGGGCCAGTGGAACTGCGAACAACGTTGCCATCGATCATCAGTTGCAACGCGAGTTGGTGGCTACTGCCACCTCCGATCAGAAATGCGATGTACTTGCGTTCGATCTTGAACTCTGGCGATGTGAGAGAGCCGATCGAACCATCGCCATTTAGGTATGAGTTGACGAGACCTTTGCCGATATAGCCATCGACATGCATTTGGTTGGGTAGCGTTCCGCGAGCAGGCCCCGAACCGAACGCGGTGCCAGTCGTCTTCCAAGCACCATAGGATTCCGCCTCGAAATCAGCCAGGAGAATATCTTCTGCTCCTGCGGTGCGTATGGACCAGAAAGATACGATTGCAATGGTAAGAATCAAAAGATGGAACATGGCTGTATGCCAATCGCTCAGTAGGAAACAAGTATGAGTGCGTGAGAGTTTTTTAGGGTATTTGAAGAATTGATCGCTGTCGACTGGTGCTGGCAGCAGTTTGCATCCACGCCGGATTGGCAAAATGCTCGGAGTACGTCACGATAGGGTGAAAGGAGACCCTGAAATGGCCGACGAATTGAGCGACGCGATGAACAAGTTGCACCAAGAGCTTGTCGAGCATCCACGATTGGACGCTTCCAAGATTGAATCACTCAAAGCGCTGATGGCGGACATTCAGCAAGTGATCGACGAACAAAGCGGGGAGCAACCTGGGGCGTCAGACTCTGCAACACTCTCTTCACGCATTCAGGATTACGTCGAGGAATTCGAAGCGAGCTATCCGAAGCTGACCCAAACACTCTCCATGATCGCGGAACGACTCGCCGACATGGGGATCTAGCCGATCGATCGGCGTAGATCATCGGTCGGCTGAACGCATCTCAATAGAGAGCAGTGTAAAGATCGGGGCATTATTGCGGAGCCAACCGTTCGAGAATCTCCGAAGCGACGAAGATGGGCAGGTGCGGTTGGAAAGAGACAGCGATCGCGATCGCATCCGAAGGCCGAGCATCGACGTCGATCGATTCGCCGTCGCGCTGCAACCGCAACAGAGCGAAGTAGGTTTGATCCTTCAGCTCCGTGACCACAACGCAATCGATCTTCGCACCCAAGGACTGTGCTACCCCTACGATCAAATCGTGGGTCAATGGACGGGGGGGGCGTTCGGCATGGGTGACTCGCAGATCGATGCTGGTCGCCTCAAAATATCCGATCAAAATCGGGAATTGGCGTTCCCCATCAACTTCCTTGAGATAAATGACTTGATTGTCGCTGATGTCGCTTTTGATGATTCTCGCCAGCTGCATCGGAACCAGGTTCGACATGATAGATCAGTAGAGAAAACGCGGATAGAAACAAGCTTGGTGTAGTATACACGATGCGACTCGGCTTGTGATAGCATTCGGCCGTCTCAGGCCCTCCGAGTTCGATGGCAAGTTCAGCCGACTCACATTGCTATCCTTTGTAGGCTTTTGCTAATCTCTCCTTGGGAAGGAGCCTATTCCGAGGCGGCGAGTGACTCATTTCGGCGAACCATGCATCCTCAGTCCGTATTTCCGATTCGAAGACTTCATGAATCCACGCGACGTCGATGGTGTCGACTGGCGTTGATGTGCCTCGCTATCGCGCCGCCAGGTATTCTCGTAGTTCTATCGATTATCTTCTCGACACCTTGGTATCGCGATTGGGAGAAACGGGAATGGGAACGGAAGGTGGGTCGAACACTTGGTATCGACATTGAGGCGAAGACGTTTCGCTGGACTGCTCCGTATCAATTCCACGCCGATCAGGTGGAGATTCGCCATCCGGAGACCCATGCGATTCTCGGTCGCATCGGCGGAATCGATGGTTTGATGAAGACGCAGGGTTGGTCCGTGATCTTGGATGAACCCGCGATAGACGGGGAACAACTCAATCGCGGCATCGACGTCCTGCATGATTGGTTTCTATGTCGCCCACAAACATCGGCTCATCTTTTAGCTTTGGCGATCCCCAATGGCATGACGATTCATCATGGGGTTCACAAGACCACCTTAAATCGGATCGATATCGTGTTTCGTCCTTCGGAACGAATGTCGGCTATTCAAGCCAAGTGGCGGATGGAAGATCAGCCCTTTGGCGAAGTGAGTCTGCTTGTTTCGCGAGAACACTCATCAAGTGAATCGACAACCAGGATGGAGCTATCATCACCATCGACATGGCTGCCTTGTTCGATAGCCAACGACCGATTTCCGTTTTGGAAATGGACAGGTCAGGGATCACGATTCCGCGGCGTGATTCAGTATCAGGAAGGTGATCGGACGTGGGATGCGATGCTTGCTGGCGAGGTGCAGGAGGTTGACCTGGGTAGCATGACCTCGAGTTTGGGTTCGCCCGTTCAAGGGACTGGAGCATTTGCGCTGGAGAGTCTGCATGTTCGAAACGGCCGAATCTTGAAGGGATCTGGCGAATTCCGATCTCAGGGAGGTAGCGCAAGCCGTAAATGGCTGCAGCGGGTCGCCGAACATCTTCGGCTTCCGGCAAAGTGGCAACAGGAATCCGTGGAAGCTCTTCCGATCGAACAGGCGGGATTTCGATTCGGTTTGAGTCCGGGTGGCATACGAATCGAGGGTACGTTGCCTAGCCCGAATGACTGGCCTCCGGTCGCTGCTAGGTTAGGAGCATCCGTGCTGTGTTCGAACAACTCGTCGATCCCAGTCAACCAGTTGGTTCTCGGTTTGCAGAGCGGAGAAGGTGATCCAGCACTGCTCGGGCAATTGCTTCCGATCCCTGAGACGACCGGGAGCGATCGCAAGGGTACGGCAGCCGATTCACTCCGATTCCGTTTATCACGAAACGGTGACCGGACGAACACGCAGTGAGCCATGGCCGCGTACCTGTGAATAGGAATAGGCGTTACGACCGATACGTTTCATACAGGTCGGCGACTATTGCGTAGAGCAAAACGTGCGCAGTCTCATCCTTGTGACCTATTCTTTAGCGCCGTCGAGTCTGCAAGTCGATCGCCTTACATTCACCTCTTTGTGTTTCTATGAACTCATCATACTCGTCCTTGCCGTACGTGGAGATTCCCTTGCCCCCGGTCCCGTCATTCGGATGTGATGGTTCGGAGTCTTGCGGGGAGCAGAGGGCATTTGCCCCTTGGGTAGATGCTTGTAAGAGCGAAGTGTGGGGGATTCCTTTTCATTCGCTGACGATGCAAGAAACCGTCGATGCGATGGATCGTTGGATAGAGCGGCGCGTCCCTGGATATGCGATCACTGCCAATTTGAATTATGCCATGCTTTGCGATCGGGATCCAAAGTTGGCTGAGTTGACTCGCAAAGCCGCTTTCGTGCTGTGCGATGGCATGCCCATTTATTGGCGTAGCCGTTGGAGCAAGGTGAAGCTTCCGGAGCGGGTTGCTGGTTCGGATCTGATCTATCGACTTGCAGAACGCTGTGCCGAACGCGGGTACCGAATGTATTTTTATGGAGCGGCCGAAGGGATTGCCAAAAAGACCGCGGAAAGGCTTGTCGAGTTGTACCCTAGGCTACAAGTAGCGGGGTGGCAGTCCCCTCCGTTCGGCGCTGCAACCCAGGATCAAATACAACGGTCTCTCGACCATATCCGTCGGGCTAAGCCGGACATCCTGTTGGCTGCGTTGGGTCAGCCCAAGGGAGAGTATTGGGTTCAACAGCACTTCGAGTTGCTCGATATTCCACTCAGCATGCAAGTGGGTGCAACCTTCGATTTTGTAGCAGGAGTTTGGAAACGAGCACCTCGATTCTTCCAGAGCACTGGGCTCGAATGGCTTCATCGAGCCTGTTCCGATCCCGTTCGACTGGTTCCCAGATACACCAAGAACATCCTGTTCCTGATCAAAGCATTGCGCAAGGATGGGATCGCCGCTCTTTCGGACAACCCGGCGGGTGCCCCGACAAAGATCACTTCGTAACTTGATTCTTCGGGGTAGGCTGACGAATCACGCTCCCCTTTTTGGGAACGTCAGGAGTTCTGAGAGGATTCGGACGAACTCCGTTTGCAGTGGATGAGGAGTCTCGTGGCACAAGTTCTCCAGGGGTGATCGATCCGTTCGATGCAGACGATGGGGGCTCGGGCTCTTGTTCCAGAGTGCGGATCCGATTGCTAGAGAGGGACAGCAGTCCCGGGTGCTCCGATGATGGAGTCGTTGTCGGATTACCGGGCTTAATGGTTCCGTTGCCAATTGCGATCGCCCCCTTCGGATCAAATCCTTGATCGGGCCAAATCTCGCTTTTCAGGGGAACGGTCGGACCGGGGGAGCGAACTCCTCCGTCGACGCGAGGAACTCGGAACGGACTCGCGGACTCGGCGAAAGTGTCTAGGGAATGGCTCTGAAAATCGGAGTCCGGTTGTTCGTTCACCAAGGCGTCCGGTGTCCTCTTTGCAGCCGTCCATAATCTCGACTCGGGCGGCGAAGGAGGCGAGAGTCCTTGCGAAGGCTTCACGGGCACCATGGGGAGTGGCATCTGGGAAATCGACTGGTGGATTGGCTGGGTTGCCTCGCGGAAGGGTTGAAGAGCCATCTCGCTATTCCCGGTTAGGGATGCTATCGGACTTGCATCAGCGTCCTGGTTTGGTTTGCCGGACGATTCGACCGTCGGATCGTCGGAGGGGAATATCAGTCCGGAGTCCTTCCACTTCGATTTGAATCTCGGGGATTCCTTGGCAATCACGGTATCGGGTTGAGCGATAAACGGACCGTTGGAGAGCGTGGTGGCCTTCGGAGGGAGTGGGCGGTACCAATGCCAGGTGCTGATTGCGGCCGCGAACAGGACTGCTAAGAACAGTGCGATGGGCCGCGGGGGGGGATCGTCATTCGATTGAGAAGTAAGCGGTTTCTTGCCGGACATATAGCGCGATCCTCGGAAGGATTGGGGTTACCTGCGCCGCGTCCATGCGACTACGTGTCGATGGCGGATCGGCATCGCTCTTCTCATTCTTTACAAACTCCAAACCTTGTCCGTTCCTACCGGTCGTGCATAAGATGAGAGATCTGCACGAGAATCTCAGGAATCGGATGTCACGATGCGACTTGAGCCAAAAGACACGAAACAACTGAGATTTTCGCAATCGATTTGGCATTGCCGTCTGATATACGGGGCTGAGGATGAAACCTCAAATCGGGTCGCTCCAACGAATCTGAAACCTGTACTCCGCTCTCTCCGATGTATGGCGGCAGTTCCAAACCTGCTCGGTTTTCGCTCCAAACCTCAACCTGAGTGTGTTTGTTTCGAAGTCAGTTGATCCCGATCCTTATTGTCGTTCCCTACCGTCCGTGGAGATCTACCCATGAGAATCGCTGCCGTTGCCTTGGCATGGTGTGCGGCGTTTGCCTCTCCGTCGTTGGCAAATTCTTTCACACAGTTGTTTCGTGATACCAGTCATGATTTCGGCACCGTAGCGCGTGCCGCAAAAACGGAATACCGTTTTGAGTTTGAGAATCCCTACAGTACCCCCATTCACGTTCGCAACGTGCGAACCTCTTGCGGTTGCACCACCCCTATCATTGAAACCGAGACTGTTGCTCCTGGGGGACGCGGCAGCATCCTTGCTCGCTTCAACACTGGGACCCATTCCGGAGCCAGAGCAGCTACCGTTACCGTGACCTTTGACAAACCCTCATTCGGCGAAGTCCAATTGCACGTCAAAGGCTATATCCGTACCGACGTGGTTTTCCAGCCAGGTGAAGTGAACTTTGGCTCGGTCTCTCAAGGAGAGGCGAAAACGTTGGATGTGTTACTTGATTACGCAGGCAAGTCGACGTGGGAAATCACCCAGGTCAAATGCGACGAGTCCTGCATCGAAATTGAGAAGCATGAGAAATCCCGCAACAACGGGCGGATCCAATACGCGCTGAAAGTGCGGCTCAACGAGAATGCTCCCGCTGGTCCCATCGAAAGCGAGATCGTCATTCAAACCAACGACCGAAATCTCACCACGGTACCACTGCGACTGACCGCAAATGTCACTCCGGAGATCTCAATTCATCCCAACTTGTTTTCACTGGGCGATATCGCGGTCGGAGAATCGATCAAGCAGTTATTGGTACTGAAGGCACAGCAGCCCTTCCGCGTCCTGTCGATCAAGAGCGACGAATTCGAGATTCAGCATGGAGAACTATCCGACCAACCCAAGGCTTTTCACACTCTCCCGATCCAGTTGAGAACTCGCCCCAAGGATGGGTATGGTGAGTCGAAAGGAAAGATCCTGGTCGAAACAGATTTTCCTGCCAAGCCTGCCCTTTCCATCGATGTGATCTACCGACTGAAAACCCCGGCGACTGCGAGCACAGGGCTATTCAATCCGTTGCGAGATAGTGCGGATCCGGGCACATCATCCGATGTAGCTCCAGCCATCGAGAAACTTATCGATACGCCGTTTCGATAGGCTTTCGAATCCCAGCCTCAATGTTTCGCCAGGAAATATCACAAACCGAAGCGTGAGCGAGGGACGCACGAGGGAAAACATCGCTAGCGACGTAAATCCATCCCTCGCTCATCGGGCCGGGATGTGATTGTGCGGAAAGTGGCAACTTCAAAAGTGCCAGTCGGGGGCCGAACTCCCGACGGGACTATCTCCCTCCAGATTTAGCGAGTACACCGATTCAGCGAGTTCATCGCAAAGCGGCGATCAAGACAACGATGAACAAGGCAACTGCGATTAGCAGCGCGATTGTCAGCAGAGTCCGGTTCGAGGAGGATTGGCCCTTTGGATTCTTCGAGGGTTCGGGTTGCTTGATGGAAGCCGTTTGGGCGGAGGGTGCAGGATTTTTGGTACCAGACTGCCCGGGTTTCTTGCTCGCTGCTACCATCGGCTTGTGGAGAGGGGAGCTTTTCCCGGGGCTTGATTGCGAGTCATCGGTAGCTTTGGCAATAGCCTGAGCTTTCGGCTGCTTGATGCTTGGTTGATTGGAGTCGTTGACCAAATCAATGTGGCTGTCGACCGATGAGCCATCTCCCTGAGCGAGAGTGCGAAGGATACCGCTGTCGGAACTGGATAGACTTACAATCGCTGGGGGTTTATCCTGCCCGCCCATCGTTTTTGCACCGCGATTGCTGACGGTTTCAGCCGTTCCGCTGTTTCTCGATTTGGCAACCTCGAGCAGTTCGTCGATCGACATTCCTTCGGGCGGTTTCACGACCACCTGTGGATTCTCTTTGCGATACTTGACCAACCAGTTCTGGAGAACCTCAGAGACTTGCTGGCAAGAGGAGTATCGAAACCGAGGATCCTTCTGGATCATCTTAACGCAGATCCCCTCGAGTTCACCTGGGCAATCGGGACGTTCTTTGCGAATGTCTTTCGGCATGACCTGCTGGTGTTTTGCAATCCGGCTAGCGATGCTGCCATCTGGGAAGGGGGGGTGTCCTGTCAGCAGAAAGTACAAAGTGCAGCCCAACCCGTAGATATCCGCGCGGCTATCGACGTTGTGACTGTTGAGTGCTTGTTCGGGAGCCAAATAATCTGCAGTCCCGAGGACTTTATCGTTGTACTCCATTGTGATGGAAGCATCGGTTTCGGATGTGAACAAGGCTAAACCCATGTCCAGAACCTTCACGACACCGTGACTGTCGACGAGTAGATTCGCCGGCTTTACATCCCGGTGGATCAATCCTAATTCGTGTGCATGTTGCAGCCCAAGAGCGGCTTGGGAAATGTAATCGGCGGCGATGGCGAAAGGGAGTGGACCGTGTTTCTTGACCAGTATCTGCAGGTCTGGCCCCTCAACGTATTCCATCACCAAATAGTGAGTATCCCGCTCGTTGTCGATATCGTATGCGCGAACCACGTTGGGGTGATTCAGGGAGGCGATCGCTTTGGCTTCGCGGCGAAATCGCTCCAGGTAAGAGGACTTACCAAGCTTGGATTTGGGGAGCACTTTGATGGCGCGACGATGTTTCATCACCAAGTGCTCTGCCAGATAGACCGCACTCATCCCGCCGGTACCAATGTGCCCAAGTAGTTTGTGCTTTCCGAGAAAAAACCCTTTGTATTTTCCCTGCATAAGTTTTTCGGATTGCCAACGCGTTAAAAGCCCAACGGTTTCGAAGGCTTTGCAAAATTCGACCGGGTCCTCAGGAAGTTCGCCACCATTCTCGGCGCGAATCGACTCAATACGGTCCTCCAGCGCTCGAGCATCTACCAGCTTGCTTTTTTCGATGAGTTCGACGATGCGTTGCGAGGTGATCTGCGTCATGCCGACCCAATAATGAGCGACGAAGGGGCGGAGAGGCGTGTGAATCCAATCCGGTCAGGTTGTCTCTTCAGTTTAACGGAATTGTTGCGATTCGATACAAAGAGTGGTTTTCCAAGCCTAGGATTTCCGAAAGTTTTTGTTCCGGAGATATAGGGTCGCATTTAGCGACCGATACGACCCTCATAACCATTGTTTTCCGCCCCTCTTGAAATGGGAAGGGCCCCACCCGAAAGCGAGTGAGTCGCTACACTGTAGGTTCGTAAATGCCAACACTTTCTCTGCATCTCCGGAAGAGGTCCCGATGAGCTACTTTCCCGAAATCTCCACCGTCCCCTACGAAGGCCCGAATTCGCGAAATCCTCTCGCTTTTCGCTGGTACAACGCGGATGAGATGATCGAAGGTAAATCGATGCGCGACCACCTCAGGTTTAGTATTGTGTATTGGCACACCATGCGGGGCGGTGGTTCGGATCCCTTTGGAATGGCTACAGCCGTGCGGCCTTGGGATGACGGTTCCGATAGCTTGGACAACGCGCTACGACGGGTGGAGGTAGCTTTCGAAATCTTCGAAAAGCTCGGCGCCCCTTACTATGCGTTTCACGACCGCGATGTCGCTCCCGAGGGGAACTCGATCGCCGAATCCCATAGGAATCTACATAAAGTCGCTGAATCCCTGAAAGCCCATCAACAGAAGACTGGCGTGAAACTCTTGTGGGGTACGGCCAACATGTTCAGCAACCCTCGTTTCATGCACGGAGCGGCAACCTCATGCAATGCCGATGTTTTTGCCTTTGCTGCATCCCAAGTGAAAACGGCACTCGAAGTCACCAAGGAACTCGGAGGCGAGAACTATGTCTTCTGGGGCGGTCGCGAAGGATACATGACCCTACTCAACACCGACATGAAACGGGAAATCGATCACCTCGGAAAGTTCCTCCACATGGCGGTCGATTACGCTAAAAAGATTGGATTCTCCGGACCGTTTCTGATCGAGCCCAAGCCCAAGGAACCGACCAAGCACCAGTACGATAGCGATGCTGCTGCATGCATCAATTTTCTGCGAGCCTACGACTTGATGCCCTATTTCAAGCTCAACATCGAAACCAATCATGCCACGCTGGCCGGACACACCATGATGCATGAACTGGACTATGCGGGTATGCAAGGGATGCTCGGTTCTATCGATGCAAACACTGGCGACCTGCTCCTGGGCTGGGATACCGATCAGTTTCCTACCGATTTTTATCTCACCGCACAATGCATGCTGGTCATCCTCAAGTGGGGAGGCTTCAGCACGGGCGGAGTTAACTTCGACGCTAAAGTACGACGCGAAAGCTTTGAACCGATCGACTTGTTCCATGCCCACATCGGGGGGATGGATGCATTTGCTCGTGGGCTCCGAATGGCAGCCGAAATCCGGAAAGACGGCGTCCTGAGCGATTTCATCAAACATCGTTACCGAAGCTGGGATTCCGGTATCGGACACGAGATCGAATCCGGCCGGGCGACATTCGAATCGCTTGATGCCTACATCACCGGCCGAGGAGATGCCGCAACCAACGAAAGCGGTCGCCAAGAAATGCTCGAAAATATTTTCAATCGCTACCTATGAGTCTGGCTCGATCCTAAATTCAGTCAGCGGTTGTTAATACGATGCTTCACTTCTTCGCACCCGAGCCGAACACCTTGGCGGACCGAGCTGCATTAGGCGAGCGAGTGTCGTCCACGGAGGAAACTTTGTCGTCCAATCGAGCGGAGTATTCGAGCACACTGCCAGCTCCTGAAAACGCAACCACTTGATGATCCCACGCCAGTTCCTTAGAGATCATCCTCCCCGCGTCGATATCAAAACGGATCGTGCCATTGCTTAACTGTTGAAGGATCTGTGCTTCCTCCGATGGTTCCCCCATTGTCGAGAGTGGTTCACTCTTGACCAAAACAGTTGCGACCCCCGCGCTGATCTTTTCGAGTTTGAACAACTCTCGAAACTTCACGATCCGCTGTGTTCCATCTTTGCGATTGATTTTCATCTCGCGAGGAATCTCCCAGGTTGCGCCGATCGAAACCGGATTCTTGGGAAGCGGCATGGTCACATCTCCCATCCCCATGTGCGGTGGATTGTGAATGTCACTGCGAGCCACCACCATTCCGGTATCATCGATGCGGATAGTGGAGACTCGTTTGCCTACCTTCTCTGCAGCCATGGAGAATTGTGGAGGTATAGAATCGCCTGGCTCACGTGAGTTGTAACGGATCTCTTCGGCGTCGCCAACCTGCTGCGACATGTCAATCCCATCGATCCAATACTCGAACGTAATTAAGCTGTCGGTAACGTCAATCACACGCCACGACTTGTCAGTCACGGTCCGAGAGTTCGCCTCTTGCTCAACCGAATCGATCCGCGTCCCGTTCTTCGCAAGGTGGGTTACCTCACCATGAATTACCATGCCCTCGGAGAACTTATATCGAAGCAATATCTTCTCTTCCGACTCTGGCCCAGCCGACTCGGTCAGTTTTTTGGGATCCACATCGCGAAGTTTTTGAGGTGCCGCATCCGTCCCTGAGTTCGGTTTTTCTTCGTTCTCGGCGGGCAATCGATTTGTACCGCTGGCGAACTTGGCTGGCAACCGCTTCGGCTCCACCAGTTTCGACGCACTCTCATCGCCAGGTAACCGACGACTCGATGAATCCGGACTTGGAGACTCCTGCCCGTTAGCCAACGCAACGATCGATAAACATGCAAAAAAACAAACCGCAATCCGCTGACCAAACAACATCGGGCTACCCTTCAGGTTCCTCGGGAACGACGAAACTTGCCTGTGGATTTACCTGAACTCGTTTACCCAGGTCAATAGCGAACCGAAGCATTCATCCAACATCCCACCTGCTACTCTGATCCTTGAGTTTCTGAGTAGAATTTGGTGAGTTTGCGATTTGTATTGATAAAAATGTTGTCGAAACGCAAACCGGTAACCATCCCTCCCATACCTATTTCTGAGTGGATCTCAAATGGTCATTCGGTCAACCTCACTAACTCTCGCGTTAGTCATCAGCATGCAACTCGTATACCCCGAAAACACACACGCCCAGCTAGCGTCTCCGCAGGAGTTGGTCTCGAATATCCCGTACTTGAATGATGGTCATCCCCGCCATGTTCTAGATGTCTACCGTTCAATCGATAGTGCAAGGAATGGAAAGCGACCAGTAGTAATATGGATCCACGGTGGTGGCTGGCAGACTGGCGATAAATCGGATGTTGCAATCAAACCAAGATTCTTTATGGACAAAGGCTACGTTTTTGTAGCTTGCAATTATCGACTGTTGCCAGATGTGACTATGGACGAACTCGTCCGCGATGTGGCTGTAGCAGTTGGGTGGGTAAGAAAGAATATCGACATGCATGGAGGTGACCCTGAACAGCTGATACTCGGTGGTCATTCCGCGGGAGCTCAGCTGGCTGCTCTTCTATGTGTCGACGATCGGTATCTCAAGGAATTTGGCGTACCCTTCTCATCGCTCAAGGGATGCATCCCTGTGGACGGCGACACTTATGACATTCCGAAAATCATCATGACAGCAGAGCATCGCCAAATGATTTATGGGGACAAAATGCCAACGTTCGGCCATCGCCAAAAGTTCGGCAATGACCCGCTCAAACATGTCGATTTTTCAGCCGTAACACACGTTTCGAAGAACAAGGGAATCCCGCCTTTTCTGATCCTGTTCTTCTCAGGTAACCCAGACACAACAGCCCAAGCGAGAAGGCTCGAGTCGGTCTTGAAAGGGGCGGAAATCCCGGTCACCGTTTTCGGCAGTCACGACACGAATCATTCGCTGCTCAACGACAACCTCGGTCGTGATGGGGACGCCGCAACGCAATCATTGATTCAATTTTTGAAATGAAAATCGAATTGTAGAATCCGCGATCGGTTCCGATTGCGTCAAGACGGACGCGCAGTCGCAACAGAAAGGAGTTTGGCCTCGGAATCAGTACTCAGGCACTTCGCGGTTTGTGGGCAGCGTGTTCTCAATCGCATCTCGCAAACGATTCCGATCAAGACAATGGGTAGGATCGGCAAGTTGAGTGTATTGAGCACCACAGCCGATACTGCGACCGTCATCGTCAGTAGCGTATAGTAGGCAAATCCCATGCGAGGATGCAGTGCGCAAAGCGAAAACACTGGGAGTAAGAATAAGCACATGTCGTAGGAGTACGCATGGGGGCTCAGTAAAAACGTAGCGCACAGAACCAGAAGCAGTTTGTCAGGCGATAGAACATCGGTATTTCGTCGCTCAAAACAACCCATCAGGCAATAGATCGCGAGAATCACGCAAACGCTCTGTTTGAACCATGATTGGACGGGTGTTGGGATTGCATACGCGAGCGACAGCAGATTGCACGACCAGTCGAGGCGGTATCCATTCATCCCGGGGTAATTCGAGCTCCCTTTGGCTGCTTCAAGAAACCCGAACCATGATTCTACAGGCATCACGCAAAGTCCGGCTCCCCAAGTCGCAGCTACGGCGATCGAAGCGCCCGAGAAGAATCGGATCTTACCGTGACTCAAAAGGACCAGTGGCAAGAGAAAGAACAGGGTTGGCTTCAATGACAGCAGACCAAAAACGAAACCCGCCGCTAGATCTCGCTTGCGGAGGAGCAATTGCCAGGTCGAGGTGAGAATCACTAACCAGATGACACTTTTTTGCCCCATGGTCAATGAAGACAAGACCGCAGGAAAGAGAAACACACCTACCCAAATGGATGCTTGAAGCGTTCTATATCGCGCAGGTGAATCGAACGTGTTGCGTCCGTACCGAAGTGCAATGCTTTGGATCTGATGAGCGGCCAAGATCGCAAATGCGATCAGAATTCCCAGCCACAGCAAGACCGCCCATCGGTACGGGATAAGTGCGAATGGGACAAAGGCGGCATAATGCATCGGCGGATAGACCGGCGGGAAGTAGGCGTTGGCGCCCCAGGTGAACTCAAGCAGTCGTTCATCGTGTTGTCTCGATTGAAAAAGCTCTGTGTTGTAGAGCATCTTGGATTCCCCCTCGAGAACCATTCGAGCCCCAACCCACTCTTGGAGGAAATCGGCACCGTATGGAGTGTCTCCTTTATCAGGGAGCCAGCGATAGTTGGGAGCTGCAACTTGGTAGAAGGTAAACAGGATCCCCCAGAGCAGCACCGCGTTGCGAAGGGTGCTCCACCATGTTGCACGATCCATCGAATGCGAGCGGATGGGTTCGCACGCATGGATGGCTATAGCAGCTTGTTCCGTTTTGTTGGACATGTCGCGGAGGAAGGGGGGTGGGTGTACCCGAATCAGGCAGGGAGTCGATGCCGATAAAGCGGGCATTTGCATCCTGGATGACTTCTGAATTTTGGCACCGGATTCGTGGCTAATCTTCGAAAACGTTGGAATTGCAGAGTCCGTTTGCGGAATCGCTGGTCACCAATCCAACCTTCGGCATCCAAACAAGCGCTAGAACTCGCACGTCCCTCACAATCCGAACGGGCGAGTGCATGGCATGAATCAACACGGCGCTCTGGCCATGCTCAGGAAAAACCAGGTACAATACATGGTCCCGGCGTTCCGCCTTCCACCCGCAACGAAAAAGCATCGAATCCGCCTCGGTGGTCATGACCAACCAACCTTTTTGCCCAGGATTCCAGCGATGGCTGCATGGCAACCGCCGTCAGTTACTGACTGCGGGCTCCATGTCAGCCCTCGGCTTGAGATTGGGAAGCTTCGGTTTCAATACAGTAGCCAGTGCGGCCAATTTGCCGATCCGTGCAAAACGGTGCATCTTCTTGTTCATGTGGGGAGGCCCCAGTCAACTCGATACCTTCGACATGAAGCCCGATGCGCCTGCCGAAGTACGCGGGGAATTCAAGCCCGTATCAACCGCTGTTCCTGGTATTCAAATCTGCGAACACTTCACACGACTAGCCAAGCTGACCGACCGGCTCACGATCATTCGCTCGCTCGGACACGATGATCCTGCTCACCTTTCCAGTGGTCATGCGACGTTGACTGGCAATCCTGCGCCGACACTCAAGAGCGATGCAGCGCCACCGAGCGACAAGGACTCGCCTCACCTCGGTAGCTTACTGACACGCGTGCGGCCCAACCCAGATGGGATGCCCAGCTTCGTCGCCATGCCCTGGAAAGCGTATCATCCTGCCGCCCCAGGTGGCGAAGCTCCCGGTCAACATGGTGGATGGCTCGGGTCGGCCTACAGCGGCATGCTGATGCAGGGCGATCCCAATCATCCCGACTGGAAACCGCAAGGGCTTTCGCTCCCCGCGGAAATCTCCCTGGATCGGCTTGAGTCCCGTCGCCAGCTATTGACGTTGCTGGAGTCGCAGCGAGTCGCTCTGGATCGAACGCTTGCCGCAGGTGCTTGGTCGGCTCAGCAATCGCAAGCTGCCTCTATGCTGACCAGTCCTCAAGTACAAAAGGCGTTCGATCTGCAAGACGAACCGGATGCCATGCGCGAGCGTTATGGCCGCAACATCCATGGCCAGTGCGTGCTGTTGGCTCGACGCTTGATCGAGCATGGAGTGCAACTGGTCAGCGTCAATTGGCACAACGATGGCCAAAACTTTTGGGACACCCACGGGAACAACTTCAACCGACTCAAAAACGATTTGATTCCACCGGCCGATCAAGCCCTTTCGGCATTGATCGAAGATCTCGAATCACGAGGGCTGCTCGATGAGACACTGATCGCTTGGGTGGGCGAGTTTGGCCGAAAGCCTCAGATCACGGCTCAGAATGCAGGTCGTGAACATTGGCCTTATTGTTACAGCGGTATTTTGGCTGGCGGTGGAATTCGACGAGGGCATGTGCATGGCGAAAGCGATCGGCATGCTGCTTATCCCGTTCGCGATGCTCTCAGCCCACAGGACTTTGCCGCGACGATCTTGCATCAAATGGGAATCGATCCGCATCAAGTTTTGCTCGATCGCGAGAACCGTCCTCGCCATCTTTCCACGGGATCGATCATCCCCGGAGTCCTTGCGTGAAAGCTTGGGCTATCGTCGGTTCGCTGTGCCCTTGGTGTGATTGCGTGCTCGAGATAAGATTTAGGTCCGGTTGACTATCTTGACGGATACATTTTCAGGAACTTTGAGAAACGAATGAATACCACGACCTGCGAAACGCGAATTGCGAGTCTCCGCGAGCGGCTGTTGCCGTTGCGAGGGGGGCTTTGACTACGACAAGAAAGTAGCCCGAATCAACGAACTCGAGGATCAGATGGCCCAGCCAAGCTTCTGGGATCAGCCTGATAAAGCTCAGGTAGTCGTCCAGGAACTGAAGACACTGCGAGGGGTGGTTGATCCTCTCAAACAAGTGATCTGCGGTTGCGAGGATCTGAGCGAGTTGTGGCAGATGGCGGGTGAGGATGAAGGGGTGCTCGCGGAGGTCGACAGTGAATTGACCAAAATGGAACAGGCTGTCGAGCAACTTGAAATCAAGGCATTGCTCAACGGTCCAAACGACGACTGCGGTGCCATTCTTTCGGTCCATGCTCGCGAAGGTGGGCTCGATGCAAACGATTGGGCAGAGATGCTGCTCGGCATGTACATTGCTTGGGCACAGCAGCACGGGTACTCGGTCGAACTTCTCGATCGGTCCGATGACGAGACCGCGGGGATCACGCAAGCCACTATTGCAGTGAGAGGCGATTCGGCGTACGGATACCTGAAAGGTGAAGAGGGGATCCACCGGCTCGTACGTATCAGTCCCTACAACGCAGAAGGGAAACGCCAAACCAGTTTCGCCGCAATCGATGTCTCACCGGAAATCGATGACTCCGTCAACATCGAGATCGCTGAGAAGGATGTCCGGGAGGACGTGTTCCGTGCGTCGGGAGCGGGTGGTCAGCACGTGAACAAGACCAGTTCCGCCATTCGACTTACGCATATGCCCACCGGAATAGTCGTTCAATGTCAAAACGAGCGGAGCCAGCACAAGAATCGGTATCATGCATGGAAGATGCTCCGGGCTCGTTTAGCTCGTATCGAAGAAGAGAAGCGAGAGGCTGAGCAATTAGCGAAGTATCAAAGCAAGTCGGTAACTGGTTTCGGTTCGCAGATCCGCAATTACTTTCTCCACCCCGACCAGCGGGTTAAGGATTCTCGGACCGGTTTTCAGATGGGGAATTTTCACGCGGTGATGGGAGGAGAGATCCAGGGGTTCTTGGATTCTTTTCTGCGCCACCGAATGTTGCACATGCAGCAAAGCTAGCCCTACTGAACGGCACGTCGATTCAGTGCGCGATATGCGCCGAGTCTACTCGAAGAGAACCCACTGGCCGTCGATCAATCGCTCTTGAGGCGTAAATCGGGCTTTGTAGTTTAGGTGTTGATTTTCAGCAACATACAATCCGAGGTAGACATACTTTCTGCCGGTGTTTTCTGCCAACTGCATCTGCTTGAGAATCGCGTAGGTGCCGAGCGACAGATTTTCGAATTGCGGATCGAAATAGGTGTACACGGCGGACAACGATTCTGTGCCGCAGTCTACGATGGAGACAGCAGCCAGTTGACCATCTTTGCGAAACTGGATTTCCATCGTGTCGTCGCAGCAAGTGTCAACCAGAAAGCCTTCGTAGTCCGATGATTCATACTCGCGATCCCCTTGGCCGAGTTCACGCTGATTGCGGTGCTTGTTGAACAGGTGCAGCTTTTCGTCGCTGTAGTCCGGTTCCTCACAACTCATTTGCAAAAGCTGATCCCCCCGTTTTAGGATCCTTCGCCAGGAGTAACTCCACCGAAAGCGTGCGACTTCGACTCGCGTCGGTTCGCAAGCCTTACATCCGTCGCATGCGGTGAGATAGGTGAAGTATCCCGATCTTCGCAAGCCATGCTCGAGCAAGTGATCGAACTCATCAGGCGATATATAGCGACTGGGTAAGATCAAGGGCATGTTTGCGGTGCGATCCGCGAGATACGAACATGGGTGAACGTTTTCCAAAACCCGGAGAATCGGCAGGGAAGGCGGGAGCCGCTTTGCCAACACTTCGTTCATGGCGATTGAAGAACCTCGGCTGTAGATTGCGTTAGGAGTTGGAAAAGACTAACCGAAAGTCTTTCCTATCGCGGTCGCGATCGTCCGGCAACGAATCATCATTTCATCGAATTGTGCAAAGTCTAGCGACTGATAGCCATCGCTGAGTGCTTTTTCCGGATTCGGATGCATTTCCACCATGAGGCCGTCAGCACCCGCTGCGACACTCGCTGCAGCCATGTCGGTTACCAGATAGGAGTGGCCGGTGCCGTGGCTCGGGTCGACAATAACAGGGAGATGGGTTTTGCGATGCAGGAACGGGACCGTTGCCAAGGGAAGAGTGAAACGAGTGTGAGTTTCAAACGTGCGAATTCCCCGTTCGCAGAGCATGACATCGGGGTTTCCCTCGTTGAGGATATACTCGGCAGCAAGGAGCCATTCCTCGATCGTCGCGCTGGGACCACGTTTGAGTAACACGGCGCGACCAGAGCGACCCACGGACTCTAGCAAACGGTAATTCTGCATATTGCGAGCGCCAATTTGAAGGATATCGGCATATTTGGCCACCAAGGGGACATCCTCCGCAGTCATCACTTCGGTAACCACCGCAAGGCCCGTCTCCTGACGGGCGAGATCCAGAAGCTTTAGGCCATCCTCCTTCATTCCTTGAAAGGCATACGGGCTCGTCCGAGGCTTGAAGGCTCCTCCTCGTAGGGCCGTTCCACCCGAAGCCTTGACCGCTCGAGCACAGGCAATGATCTGCTCTTCGTTCTCGACCGAGCAGGGGCCTCCCATGACGCCAACATTTCCCGCGCCAGCTCGGAACCCTCGAACCACCACTTGCGTGGGCTCCTTGCGAAGTTCCTTCGACGCCATTTTATACGGAGCCAAAATCGGGAGAACTTCCGAGACACCCGGGAACCGCTCAAAGGACTCAATCTTGATTTTGCGTTCATCGCCGACCGCAGCGATCACCGTACGCTCCGTCCCACGGATGACATGAGCCTTGAGCCCCAATTCCGTTACCCGTTGGGCAACGCCGTCAATTTTTTCATCCGTAGCGTTTGGTTCCATAACTACGATCATGATGCTTCATTTGCTCCTGTACATTTTCTGCAAATCCCATAAAAAAAGCCTCGGTGGCATAGGGCCTCGAGGCTTTGTCGTCTTTCTGATCGAGTCGCTGCGTTTACGGTCTTCAACCTTACCTCAGGCAACGTTGCCAAGCGTAAAGTTGACGAAGTACTGAAACGCAGAGTCGATGGGTCGAATCATGTCTTTCAGTATCTCTTGTGACGCCGCGTACGCAAGCCCCCGTGCAGTCCAGCTTGGAACCCAAGTTTACTGAAAATGGATCCAGTCTTTTTTCAATAATTTACGCAACAAATACTTCCTTCACGCGATAATTTTCTGTGCAGCATGACATAGCTGGTCCCTTCCAACTTAGGAGAGCAATCATGGCGGACATCAACATCAATCACGAGATCTGTCGAATCCGTCAACCGAGTGCGAATTCATGCTGGGCAGCTTGCCTTGTGATGTTTTGCGAGGCTGCGCGCATGCCCTGTTACACAATCCAAGGGGTGACACGCCGTGCTCAGCAGCACGGGGTTATTCTTGAAGCGAATGGCTCCCTTAATACAAGGCCCGAAAATATGGCTCGATTGCAGTCCGCATTCCGCATGCGAATCCTTCCCAACCGAGGGGTGGTTCATATCTCCCACTTGTTACCCTACCTAAACCGTGCACCGCTTATTATTTTCGGTGCTTTCAATTATTCCGGAAACCGTTCGCCGATGAACCACGCCGTGATTATGGGGGGGATTTGGGGAGATGGTAGCCCGACGACGGCCGTCAGCATCATCGATCCACAGAGGACACAAAATGGCTATGATGCAGTCGACGACGACGTCCTCGACTGGCGGACTTTCTGCACCCAGACGTGTGCACGATTGGATTATGTAGGAGCTCTTGGCTAGCTGTTTCTTAAACGAGCTAGACGGCGAGATCGGGAAATGATCGGATCCAATTCCGTACCGTACTGAGCGAAGTAATTGTCGATAGCGACTCTTGGGGAGAGTGCACTGCTACCTTCCCCTTCTCCCGACAATCGCTTGTTAGGCGCATTGATGATGTTGACGATCGCAAGAACATCGAGCGGGGTTACTTGTCCATCACCATCCACATCCACGTAACCTGTAGCCAAACTGCTACCATCTCGAGGAACTGGAAGCCTACTTATGCCCGAGTTGATCATATTGATCACCGACAAGACATCCAAGGCGTCAACTCCTCCATCGCGGTTGACATCCATCGGGTTGGTATCATTTTTCCAAGGAGTGGGATTCGAAACTCGTTCCACTGTCACATTCATTCGATAAACGACTTTTGCTGCGACATCGTTCAACAAGAGGGGCACGGTGAAGATTTGAGGATCTGAATCCCGCAAGAATAAGTCACCTCGCAATTGCAAGTTACCTGCAACGACTTGAAAGCGGTTGTCGAGCGAGGCCACTTCGTAAGTTGTTTGGCCATCTGGATCATTGATGTCGATACGTCCGATGGGGACGCCTGAGATATTCGTTGGAACCTTGTTGGTATTCAGAGTGACTGCCGAGGGGGGGTCGTTTCCGTACAAGACGGAAATGGTAATGGTTTTTTCGGAACTGCGACTCTCGGATAACCCCTTGTCAAAGACAGTCACAACCAGCTTTTCCTCGCGTCGAAGCTCGTAATCCAAAACGTCTCCCAAGAGTCTGAGTTCACCCGTGTTCTCGTCAATAGAGAATCGGGTCTCGGAACTCCGCAATGAAAATCCGACAGTCTGTTTATCGCCGTCGGTGGCAATCACACGTGCTACGGGAGAGGTCGTGAAGCTCTCAGAAATGGCTAGGGTGTCGGTGGTGATGATCGGTGAAAACTCGTTTGCATTCGTGATGGAAACGGTAGCCGATGCCCAAGTGGACAGTGATGGACTTCCGTTATCAAAAGCCTGTACTAGAAATTGATAAGTTGGAATGGTCTCAAAATCGAGGTTGGCGTCTGGCCTAACCGTGATTAGTCCATCATCCGCAATATTGAACTGCGATGGTGCTTGGCCAAAAAAGCGGTAACGGATCGTGTTAGCCAAGTCGCCATCGGTAGCCACCACTCTGCCGACTGCAGCGCCGCCGGTTGCAGCTTCGGAGACGCTAAAGGACCTCATCCCGAGCGTTGGAGAGAACTCGTTGACGTCTTCAACTGTGACGGTGATTTCCTTTTCCAGAAAGAGCGGGGTTGTGCCGTTGTCGGTAGCGCGGACATTCAACTTCCAGGTATTTTGCACTTCGAAGTTGAAGCTTGAGAAAGGAGACAGGAATACCCTATCCCCACGGACCTCGAAAATATCGCTCGGATTCTGAACAATACTCCAAACGACTGAGTCGCCCCGATCTGGGTCGACCGCAGTCAATTGTCCGATGAAAGCACCGGCGCTATTTTCCGGCACTGGTTGCCCGACGATTTGAATATCCGCAGGCGCATCATTGACGTTGATGACGTCAACAGTCACTGTAGCGTCCCCAAAAGCCTCCGACGGATCGGTAGCTCGCACAATGAACTGCTGCACTCCGACCTGATCGTTGGTCGGTTTCAACGTAATCTTACGCGTGCTCGGATCGAATGTGATCCAACTTGAGGTGGGAAGTGGAACACCGGGTCTTAGAAATGCTCTGTAAGTCAACTGAGTATCGTCGACATCCCTGAACAGCGTACTGGGTAAATCGAAGGTGTTTTTCTCTGGAAGATTTTCATCCTCGAGAATCTCAATACGAAGAGTCTCTACCGCAATGGGTGGGTCGTTGACCGCGCGGACCGACTGAAGGATCTCGCTGGCCTGGGGAGATACCGGGGAGTCATCAGCTACATAGGCTGGCGAGCTTGGATTCAAGTAAGCCGGAGCGGCCGACGTGCTCACTAGTCCAGCGTATTCTGGATCCAATGCGAAGTATCTTAGTGCTGGCTGTGTTAAGCCGCTGAAATAATCCTTGGCAGGAACAAATCGCAAGCCCGCATTGGGGCCCAAGACTAATCCATTAGAAGCCGTGATCAACGGTAACGATGATAACTTTCTCCAGCCGTTTCCTAAGTCATACTCCCAATCGCCGTTGATGGTCGAGTTCCCACCCATTACTACGATTGCCTTGCCTCGCGTACCGTCGGGATCGACGATTCCGCGGTCGATCAGGGCTTCCACCTTTGTTCCCTTGTGATTCTTTGCATCCTCGTCGATCTCATCCATTTGAGCCTTCAATGCAATTGGTCGATCGTTAACGGCGGTGACTTTGACATCGATGGAAGTGGTTTCCCGGTTGGTTCCTTTCACCAAGGTGAGGCCAACACTGCGGTCGAATGTCTCTGGAGCTTCTCCAGTAGCTTCGAATCTTATGCAATTGATGATCGATTCGATGGCTTCGAGGCTGGTTGAGGCATTAAAGGTCAACTGAAGCTTGGCAGGGGCAAGCTTGTTCAGAGTCGCAACGCGAACGCCATCAAACAGAATGACATTGGCGTTTTGGGGATCCGATGTGAGTTTGGGGTGTGCTGAAAAATCGATCGATAACACATCGGTAGCACCAGCAGCAGGCAACATTTCGATGGATAACGAACCGGTGGAGTAATTGCCTGGGACTTTATCGATGACGATGGCGTTCGATGCAATTTGGACGGGTAGATCACCTTCGCGATACGCGGCCACTGGATCCGACACGGAGATACCGAATAGGCTAGAAGTATTCGCTTCCACGTAGATCAAGAATGTTTCGAACGATGTCACTCCCTTTTCGTCGGTGACACCGACATAGATTCTAGTTTCACCAGCTTCACGAAGGGCGGGGCGAACGCGGATGCTTCGGTTCGCATCGGTCCCGGTAATATCAATCCGAGTGGCAGGAACCAGCGTGCTGTTCAAAGCAAAGGCTGTTACCACCAATTGGCTCGCACCGGTCTCCGCATCCCCAATTTGAAATGGTATGGCTGGTGTGGATGTGTTCCAGGGGATCCAAACATTGCCGATCTGGCTGATGGTCGGAGCACTATTAGAACTGGCTGAGATAGTGAAATCGACGTTGGACAAATCGAAAAAGATGCTGTTTCGTGCCGCAACTTTGATTCTCCCTCGCGTAGTGCTCACATCAGGTAAGACAACGGCTTCCGACCCATCATTGGCGGTGGCCGATGCGAGCAAGATTGGAAATGTGAGGCCACCATCTACCGACAACCAGATGTCCACTTGCGCTTCATTGACTGGAGCATTGCTCGTGTTGGCTACATTCCAGGTAATGGTTTGCGAAGACTGTGCAGCCAGATTCACTGCCGTATTGGGGCTGGTGACGGCGAATGGAGCGCCTGTGTCTACGACCGTAATCTGCATGTCGTCGGTGTTGACCCCTCCACCGCCCCCAAAGTTATCCCGCACCACTGCTCGGAAATTCATCGTTCGGTTCATCGTCGGCAACTGCTCGCCGCGAGGAGTGGAGTTGTTGAGCAATTCCGCCAGACGCGGAAAAGTCCGGCTCGTGGAACCGGATGGATTCCACGATCGAAATAGCGGACTCGAACCATTGTCGGCAGCTGAGAGCGCCTGTCCGGGACCCAGGTCCCTTTGCTCCCACTGATACGTTAAGGCCGTACCAGGATCGACATCTCTTCCCACCGAGTCTAGCTCGAACGGTGTTGCCGCCGGAATGACGTAATCTCGGCCGGCGCTGATGCGCGGGACATTGTTCCCTGTGTTGGTGATCACCGCTGCCGAGTTGCCGACCCCGGTAGTTGTAAAGATCGTGATTTCATCGAAGCTACGCGAGTGGAAATACGGATCGCTGTTGGGCTGGAGATCGTCCGCGCCGCAGATCCCGGCATAGGCCATGATCGTTGTGCCGCTTCCAGGTTCATACGCTGCGCTCGCGGCTCGGTTTCCAGCACATGCTCCGTTCGTTCCGTTGAATGTGTGATTGCCACCGAACTGGTGTCCGATCTCGTGCGCAACATAGTCCACGTCAAACGCATCCCCAGTCGGCCGTGGACTGCCTGTTTGACCTTGTGCCTTGCGTCCGGAAACTCCGACCACGCCTAGCCCAGCGAGCCCTCCGCCGCCAGTCCCGAACACATGCCCGATGTCGTAGTTGGCATCCCCGATGACGGAATCAACGTTTCTTTGGTTCTCACCCAAGAGAGCGCCGCCGTTATCGTTCGAGTAGGGATCGGTAGCCGGATCGGTATAAACCAAAGATGAATTGTTTGCGACTAACACCAACCGGACGGCAAGTTCCGTTTCATAGATGCCTGTCACACGATTGATCGAAGTTACGATGGCCGCTTGACCATTGGCTACTGATCCTCCATGGAATTGTGTGAACTCGCCAGTCGCAGCATTCGCCAATCGATAGGTTCTCAATTGCGTTCCCGAGCGACCTAGGATCGGTGTATCACCCGATCTGTCACCCGCCCCGCCACCTGATCCGCTACCTCTCGATCCGTTAGGGCTACTCCCTGAAGTGGTCGATCCGGATGTAGGAGATGATATCGGGGATTGTGGGGGATCATTGAAGCTGACGACATCCGAGCCAGCATTGAGTAACGCTTTTTCTGGATGTATTGCTAGATCTCGTTTGTAGTAGCTCACATACGCTCGATCGCTTAAATGCCAGTATGGATCGATGTAATACGCGCCGTTAGGTGACAGTACCTGAGCTCGCAAGCCGAGGTGCGAAACATCGACTCGAAGGGTTGCTGCTGGATCATCAATCCCTTGCCCTCGGTAGGTCTTGATGTCGGGGAACTGCGCTGCCAACGCGGGTTCCATAATCGGTGATTCATACAACTCGAAGCGTGAGAACGACCCTTCGGGAGTCGGCAAAGGGAAGACGAACGAGTTGTTCATGGCTTCCTGTGTGAATTCGAGCGGCACGTCTTTGAGGGAATTCCTCAGCTCTTTTTGGTCGATCGACCAAGCCGTGAATTGAGTAACATTCAGATAGGATTTGGAACCGGTTTGCTCTGCCGGCAACGAGGGAAGTCGCTCCCAAACACTAGAGAAAGTGTCCGAGAAAATCTCTGCTGCCATCAGTTGGCGGAGTTCCAATCTTTCAAACTGCGGTTTACGACCAGAGCGGTGAACAGAAGATCGATTTCTCGAACCGGAATACTTTGACATGCCCATTTCCCGTGCAAAAAACTTTCGTCGGAGAAGCGAAAAACCAAGTCAGAGATTACATAAGACCCCGAAAAATCTCAAGCAATTGAGGAAAAGAAATCAACGCCCTCCAGCCACACATTGACCTAATTTCAGCATGCCTTTCTCTCTTTTTTCAATTCTGAGAGAATGATTTTTTTGCCTGTGTTCGCTCACCGATACTGCTCCGAAACACGGGCCTCTACCGCTCAAGAACCTTTGGTATTCCGCTTCTTAGAGTGGACTTTTCTTTACCGGCACATCGCCAAAGGCGTGGATTTCGTCGCAAATTCGTTGCAAAACAGCCATCGGGTCGTTAACCGCCGTCGAAAAACGCTCGCTATCAATGACGAGCGGGGCTCCGATAACCACCAAAGGTGCCCCGTAGCTCGGGGTGCTAATGGCTTGCTCCAAAGACAGTCCTCCTACGGCTTGGACCGGCACTGAAACCGCGGCAACCACCTCCCGCAATTGGTCCAAAGGGTTCGGAGGCCTTTTTCCCGCTGCCGCAATCCCACGCCGCTCGTCGTATCCGATGTGATGGATGATGTATCCGCATCCGAGATCTTCCAGCCGCTTGGCCCCATCAACCATGGTCTCGTAACCGAGGTTATCTCCCATGACGCCGACACCGTAATCTTTGCCCGCTTTGACGACGCACTTGATGGTTTCTTCGTGAGCGCGGGCCATGACGACCACATGCGTGGCTCCCGCCTTGGCCATCATTTCCGCTTCAAGATAACCGCCATCCATCGTCTTAAGGTCCGCGACGATCGGCGTGTTGGGGAATCGTTCTCGCAGTCCTCTCACGGCTCGGAGCCCCTCTGCCAAAATCAAAGGTGTGCCGGCTTCGAGCCAGTCAACGCCTACCCGCATGGCTTGCTCGGCAGTCGAGAGCGCTTCATCGAGATTGGTCAGGTCGAGGGAAATTTGGACGATCGGTTTCATGCTATGCGTTTTTCGGGTTATGCGTTTTGAAGTTGAGGTGCGTTGGTGCGATCAAGACACGTTGCGATTTGCCGGACAGCTTGCTTCAAGCGAGCTTCGTTCTCCACCAGCGACATGCGCAAGTAGCCTTCGCCCGCGGGACCGAAACCACCGCCGGGGCTGACGGCTACATTCCCCTGTTCCAACAAGTGCATCGCAAAATCGATCGAGTTCATCTTCGATGCCCAGGGTGCCGGGATCTTTGCCCAGACAAACATCCCGGCGCGCGGCGTAGACGCTTCCCATCCGATTCGGTGGAGACCTTCGACGAGTACATCGCGGCGTCCCTGATAGATCATCGACTGTTTTTCGACCGTTGCCTCGGTATCGCGCAGTGCGACGATAGCCGCAATCTGGATCGCTTGAAACATGCCGTAGTCGTAGTAGCCTTTGATCGTTGCCAAGCCACGGATCATCTCCGCGTTGCCAGCGCAGAAGCCGACACGCCAGCCTGCCATGTTGTAGCCCTTGCTCATGGTGGTGAACTCCACTCCGACATCCTTCGCTCCCGGAGCGGACAGAAATGACGGTGGCACATAACCATCGTAGGCAACATCGGCATAGGCGAAGTCGCTGATGACCATCAAGCCGTATCGCTTTGCAAGTTTGACGACATCGACAAAAACCTCAGGCTCCACCGTTACCGTAGACGGGTTATGGGGATAGTTGATGATGAGCAACTTGGGCCGTGGATAGAAGTGTTCGCACGTGTAGGCGATATTCGACAGATATTTTTCCGTGTTGGCGACGTCCAAGGCGACGACATTCCCCGAGGCCAGAACAACGCCGTACATGTGAACCGGAAAAAAAGGGGCAGGTATGATGGCGGTATCCCCAGCTCCGATCAAAGCCAGCAGCATGTGCGAGAAACCCTCTTTGGATCCAAGGCAAACAATCGCTTCGCTTTCAGGATCCAGCCGCGCACCATACTTGCGCAGATACTTGCTCGTTAATTCTCGCCGAAGATTGAGGATGCCATTGCTTTTGGAGTAGCCGTGGTTGCGGACATCGTGTGCCGCTTCACTGAGTTTCTCAATCACGATCGGATCGGGTGGGTCAGACGGATTCCCCATCCCCAGATCGATTACATCTTGGCCCGCCCGTCGCTTTTGGTAGAGAAGGTTGTTGATGCGCCCGAACAGGTAGGGTGGCAATCGATGAACGCGTGGAGCGAACTCCACGCGAAAGGGTGTCTCGTTCATGTCATTTCCACTGGTAAATGGCAACCTGAATCCTCTATAGGATAAGGCACCAGGCCGAACCGAGAAAGACGCTCTTGCCTCTAGAGCATCGCTCTTTCTCGTTAGGCGACTTGCTTGAGGAAGCCTTCGAGCATCTGCGCGCGGACGGGATTCTGCAGTTTCGCGACTGCCTTGGCCTCGATTTGCCGTACGCGTTCGCGTGTGACCTTGAATATCCGACCCACTTCTTCGAGTGTGTAGCTGTAACCGTCGGTCAGGCCATATCTCAGGCGAATGATCTCACGTTCACGGAACGTCAGGGTTTTCAGAAGCGAATCGATTCGATCTCGAAGCACACCGTTGCTCGCATTGCGGACAGGGTTATCGCTTGCGGGATCCTCGAGGAATTCGCCGAAGGCATTGTCCTCTCCTTCACCGACCGGTCGATCCAAACTGGAGGGATGCCGCGCGATGTCGAGGACCCGTTGTACCTCTTCGACCGACATCTCAATCGCATCTGCGATTTCGTACACGGAGGGTTCGCGGCGCAACTCCTGCGTCAGTTTCTTCTGAATGTTTCGCAACTTGCTCAAGACATCGATCATGTGAACAGGGATGCGGATCGTTCGCGCTTGATCGGCGATCGCGCGGGTGATCGCTTGCCGAATCCACCACGTAGCGTAGGTCGAGAACTTGAATCCTCGTCGATACTCGTACTTGTCCACGGCTCGCATCAGACCCGTGTTTCCTTCTTGGATCAAATCCAGGAAGCTCAAGCCACGATTGCGATACTTCTTGGCGATGGAAACCACGAGTCGCAGGTTGCCGCTCGACAGTTGCCGTTTGACCGCTTCGTACTCCTTGAAGTGCTTGCGAAATGCATCAACGCGAGAACGCAAGGACCGCGGACTCTCTTGAGTGGTCAAAATCAAGTAGCGCATCTCCGATCGAAATCGGTTGAGATCCGGATGCTGTGGAGATTCCTGTTCGAGTTGCGCAATGCGAACCTGGAGGGTTTCCATGCGCTGCGCGTACTGTTCGAGCTGTCGCATCAGAGGAATCACTCGTCGGGAACGAAGCGAAAGCTCTTCGACAAGAGTCAAGCACTTCATGCGACGACGCTGATAGGACTGACGGGCCGTAGACTTAGCCGACTCGCTGGTGCTTTTGCGAACGATGAGATGGAAATCCCGGCGGTTCTCTTCGATGAGCGCATCGAGGGTGCGTAGGTTGTGAGGCATGCGGCCGGAGATTTGTTCCTTCGTGAGCCGCTCGGTCAACGAAACCTTGATCGTTCGATCGAATGGCAATACGCCGAGTGCCACCTTGCGAAGGATCTCAACGGTGTGCCGAAGAGCAAAATCGTTTCCGAGTACCGCGCGACGAAACTTGCGGCGCGTGATCTCGATCTTCTTGGCGATTGCGATTTCTTGATCTCGATTGAGGAGAGGTATCTCACACATCTGGCTCAGGTACAGTCGGATCGGATCGCCAGTTAAGCGTCGGGACTCTTGGTTCAATGACACTGCCCCTGCAGGACGAGGTAGACTGCGCGGCTCAGAATCCTCTTCCTCTCCATTGAACACGCGCAGCTTGGGTCCTCCTTCGACGTCGGCTGCCTCGACAATCTCTACACCGGCACGCTCGAGAGCTGCGAGCAACTCATCGAGTTTCTCGGCAGTGGTTGCCTCATCCGGCAGATAGGAACTGACTTGTTCGTAAGTTAGATAACCCTGCGTGCGGCCTTGAGCGAGTACCTGCTGCAGGTCGAGGGTTTGAGTTTCCATGCGTACAACTCCTTTTGACGTGGGTAACGCTGCTGACGGCTCATCGTCCTGTGATGTGCCGCTGGGTCAACAACGTGGAATACTTCAGTCCTCCGCCGGAACGATTCCATGGCGGATTCTGGCTTGATTGAGGAAATCGCTCAGGACATCGACTTCGGCCTGAGCGTCCAATCCTTTTTGTTCGAGGGCTCTGATTTGCGATCGCTGAAAAGCGGCTTCGGACTGTCCCGACCATCGCTCGCACAACGCATGCAAACGCTCTTCGGCAGTCAGCAGTGCCTTGGCTGCTTTCTGAGTTGCGTGCTCTTCGATGCTGACCAGGACGCTTTGGATCCGCGGGTCGGCCGTCGACGCGAGAACGTTGCCGAAGTCGAGTGACTGAGCCGATAGTTCCAACTCGACATACAAAGCAAACAATCGCTTGCTCGTCGGGCTGTCCAGTAAGTCGGGAGGGACTCGTTCGATCGCCATCGGAGCAAGACCGGGATGGAGTATCATGATCTCAAACAACTCTGACTCGATCGGCTTGAGATCGCTATAGCGAAGTGGTTGGTCCGATAGGGATGTTGCCGAAGTTTGGTTCAAATCTGAGTTGTTGTTACCCTCAGAGTGGTGTGCAACCTCTGCGGTATCGCCCCGTTCGTTCGCCGCAAGTTGCTCGCGGAATTGCTGCCGTCGCAGGGCGCTGGTGCGAATCCCATCGAGCCGTTGCTTGATCTCTTGCGAGCCGATACCGAACTGGCGACTGAGCCGTGCGAGAATCTGATCTTGTCGCAACCGCGTCGATTCGGTCGCAGATACGCTCGGAATCCGAGCCATCGACTGCAGGATGCTCTCAAGGGCCGAAGTAGCGCGGTGCGTATCCAACAGGGGGTCAAACCCTCTGCAGACCGATCGAATCTTGAACTCGAGCGCATCCACCGCTCCCGCAATCAACTCCTGAAGCGCCGATGCTCCGTAGCGAGTTAAGAAATCGCAGGGATCAAGGTCTTCGGGCAAGGTCAGGATCCGAAGATCCATTTGCTGTGCTAAGAACAACTCGAGGATCTCAGCCGTGCGGCGTTGGCCTGCTTCGTCGCCGTCGAGCAACAGTACTACGCTATCGCAGTAGCGCTTGAGCAACTGAATGTGCTTGTCACCCAACGCGGTTCCACAGCATGCCACCGCGTTGTCGATGCCGTGCTGGAATGCCATGATGACATCGGTGTATCCCTCCATCACGATCGCTTGACGAGTCTTGGCCATCTTGTCGCGAGCTTGGTCCAAGCCGTAAAGCTGCTGGTTCTTGTGGTACAACCGCGTCTCGTTGCAGTTGATGTACTTGGCAGAATCGGATGGGGCTCCGGGGAGAACGCGTCCCCCGACAGCGATCGAACGCCCTTGCGGATCACGAATCGGAAATAGGACACGATTTCGAAAACGATCGTAGCGATTGCCTCGCTCGTTTTTGGCGAGCAGTCCTACGGATTCTAGGAGATCTGGACCAATCGAGGCCGACACACCTCGGTCGACAAGCCACGACCAAGAATCAGGAGCGAAACCGATTTGGAAACGTTGGATGCTCTGGCGATCGATCCCGCGATCTTCGATGTATCGTCTCGCTTCTGCGGCATCGGGGGATTGCAAAAAGCATTGATGATACTGCTCCATCGCCCATTGCACGGCTTGGAACAAACTTCGCTTGGAGTCGATATCTTCCTTTCGGAAACCCTTCCGCTCCTCGATCACGATCCCGGCTCGATCCGCAAGTAAACGGAGAGCCTCGGGGAAGGAAACACCTTCCTTTTGCATGACGAAACTAAAGACATCCCCGCCGACATCGCAGACGAAGCACTTCCAGGTCTGTCGTTCGGGATTGATTTGGAGGCTTGGTCGCCGGTCGTCGTGAAATGGGCAACGCGCTACAAACCCGCGTCCTTGCCGGCGAACATCCACATAGCTCCCGATCAGATCGACGATTTGTGTCGCCAATCGGACCCGTTCCCTCGTGTCGTTGTCGAACGTGATTGCCATCAGGTCTCCCGGCGTGGGGTCCGTCCTCATCCAGCCTCGAGCCATCCATAGCCCGGGCAAAGAGTATTCCAAATGCGATGCGTTGGAGTCAACACCAGTTTCCCCAATTTCTCAAATGCCCGCAAATCGCCTCAATCCTCAAAGCTAGCTGCGTTCACTCGTTCGCCAACGGTTGGAGTGATCATAGCATCGATGATCGACTGCGGCGTTTCTTTCGGGATGCGATAACCTTTGGCATCGCAGTCCATCACAACCACGTGATCGCGATGATGGCCTCCGATGGTTTTCATTCCTCTATTTCCTATGGTCACGGCGCCAAGACTGATGTCGATATCGCCTGGTTCCGTCCAAACAATACCATCGCAGAGGGTTTCGACGAGCAAGATTGTCGGTGAATCGACAACCTGACTTTTCGATAATGGCCCCGTTGGTGGGAAAACTGTGTTGGGGCCAACGATTAGGACATAGTTAGGCTCATTGTTCTGCTTTGCTTGGTCGGAGTTTGGGCTCGCGAACGCAGAGGGCATTTCTCGAACCAAGGATTGGTTAGCAGGGCTGTCCCAGGGTTGGTCGAGTTGGAACCTCTTGTGAAGATCTTCGTATCCCATGAAGGGAAGGATGAGGACTCGCCATGAGTAAAGTCTTCGCCCGTTCGCATCGGTTACAACGGGTGGTGGATAGGTTCCATAGCGAGCGGAGTAATCGTTCAGAGCCTCGACGATTACTCGCATATTGTCGATGTCTTTGCGCTGGGCGGCGACAGAAAATCCGCGTTGGATACCTGGCATGACAAACCAAAGGGCTCCGATGATGGTTCCAATGAAGAGCGTCGCCAATGCCAAACCGATGGCTAGAACCATTGCGCGCTGCGCAGGGGACGGTGGGGATTGGATGGCGCGGGGTGCTTTGCCGGTTTGGACGGACGCGACCAACACGCCTTGCTCATTGCGCATCGGCATGACCACGTGACGACCGCAGTGAACGCAAGGGCCTGCTTCACCGAGATACTCGTCGGCAACTTTGGTTTTGGTGTAACAGAATGGACAGACGAACTCGAATGGCATGTCGCGAAGCCTCGCCAAAGATCACGCGGTCTTCTTTCCGATAAACTGATAGTATGGAGTACGCATGAGGGGCATGTAAGGAACTTTTGCCTTCTTTTCTTGCAACAGGACTGTTTCGAAACGACGCTGCAGATATGGCAAGTGGTCGGGGTTGGGGAATACGTTGTCGCTTGAGAACCAGATCGGCCAAAACGTTCGCGTGCTCCAACCATGGCGAGCCATCGACTGGGAAGGGTATTTCCTCGCAACATAGAAATCGATGACGCCGATCCGCCCTCCGGGTCGGAGAATGCGATACGCATTATCGATCGCCGCAAACCAATCCGGGATCATCGTTAACGAGTAGGAGAAGGTGACGACATCGGCCGCACCTTCTGGTGGTGTCCACTGCGTAGCGTCTGCAGTCACCGCTTCCACATTGGTCCAACCATTTTTATCGGAACGGGCTCGCACAACATCTAAAAGAGAAGTGGCCAAGTCCACGACATAGATGCGATCGAACGTTCGAATGGCATCGCCAATGCATTCAAGGTTCGCGCCGGTTCCTCCACCGAAATCCACCCAAACGCGTCCACCTTCTTTTCCGAGTGTGCTGTAGACTTCTTCGCGGCCCTGAAGCAAGCGTTTACGAAAATCATCGTATCCGGCCGCTTGGCCGGAGTAGAAATTCTCCATCCGCTGTGCGTGGTTGGCTCCGCGTACCGGACGCAGGGCTAGATGGTAGAGGATTCGCAGATCGTTCAGTAAAGCCATGTTCGTCAGGTGCGTTCAAGAAGGGGTCGATCGACCAATGGGATCCTTTGACCTGATCTGTGTCGGTGCCGCGATTCCGTAAGGAACTCACGAACCGGATGGATCGAATCCATCCGGTCTGAATTCGCATTTTATGAAGTCCGTAGCCTAAAATCCCTTGAAAGGGTGGGCTGCCGTATCTTTGCTGGCGAGCATTTGGTCGGCTGTTGGGAGTCCCTTCATCGCGTTTGCTATAGCATCCACAGTCGCTTGATAGTTGTACTCGTAGATCTTGCGATCATCGTTGGCAGCGGGATGGATGAAGACACCGCACACGACAACAAGATTTTCAGCTTGATCCTTCGGAATCACACCGCTTGCGACGCTATCGGCGACTGCCTTGGCGACGGCCGCTTGAGCCGGACCGAACATTTGGACTGCTTGCTTCATTCCCTTGATGGTCACTTTGGTGATCATGACCGTTGCTGGCTTTACGGCAACATTAGGGGCGAGGACCGCCAACAGGTTGGTGTGGCCGGAGCTTTGAGTGGCCAAAGCATTTGCAAATGCGGTTCCTACAGGACCGTCCTTGCTTCCAATCATCAAATCGATGTGAGCGATCTCATTCCCGTCGCCCACCAGGGCTTCCCCAACATACATGGACATACTTGCTACCCCAAAAAGAGGATGTAAATAGTTTCACCGCGAACAACACGCGTTTCTGAACACCAGAGAGTAGCAAACCGCAACATTCTTGCAACGCGACCCATGGCGTGGGCCCGTCAAACGTCCGATTTTGACGGTTTTCGAGCTCATTCGGTCCTTACATTCCGATTCTTTTTCGTTGGAATTTCGACCCCGTTCGACTACAGTAAGAGGATTCCAGAACCATTCCGATCAATCGGCATGCCGATTGCATTTACAGAAAAACGGAAAGACTCGCCGTGGTTTGCTCCTCGCCTGCCTCGTCGTTCCGGGTCTGAAACTAAATCTACAAGGGTATTTCCTATGAAACGATTCCTATTCCATGTCGCTTTAGTAGTCGCCGGAGCCAGTTGGGGTAGCACCACGATTTTGGCCGATGAGCCGACCCGAACCGGCTCCCAGTCGAAACCTTCCGCGAAGGTGTCCGTGAGCAAGAGCAAGCCCGCTTCGAAGGGAAACACCAAGCAGCCCGCTAAGCAAGTCGAAATGTTCGCAGCCATGGATGAGGGACTAATTTCGGTCGAATACATCGGCAAAGATGCCACTCAAGCCAATTTGATATTCCGCAATCGAGGAGACGAACCTCTCGAAGTCGCTTTGCCTGATGTGTTCGGTGCCGTTCCTGTTCTTCAGCAAGGGATGGGCATGGGTGGCATGGGCATGGGAGGCATGGGAGGCATGGGTGGTGGTGGTATGGGAGGCATGGGCGGCGGCGGCATGGGAGGCATGGGAGGCATGGGAGGTGGTCAAGGAATGGGGGGCGGCATGGGAGGCATGGGAGGTGGCGGTATGGGTGGAATGGGTGGCATGGGTGGCATGGGTGGCATGGGTGGCGGTGGAATGGGTGGCATGGGGATGGGCGGTATGATGCGAGTCGAGCCCGATCGTCCACGTAAATTGACCGTTCCTACCGTTTGCCTCGAACATGGAAAGGCAGACCCTAATCCACGCATGAAATACAAAGTCGTACGGCTTTCTGAAGTCAACCCAAAGCCAGAGATCAACGAGCTTTGCCGAGCCCTCGCACGAGGACAAGTCAGCCAAAATATCGCACAAGCTGCTGCCTGGCACATTGCGAACGGTCTCTCTTGGCAGGAACTGTCGTCGAAGCCTCGCGTGATTTCGGAGTACACCGGTATCGAGTACTACTTCTCTCCAATCGAGATCCAGAACGCACTCCGCTTGACCTCACTAGTGACGGTCGCAGCAGAAAACAGCGTTCAAGGCCAAAGCCTCGGGGATCAAGCAAACGCAAGTGGCGAGGAAGCGTTGTTCGAATCACCAGGTGAGCGAGAATCCAAGTAGGGAACTGACGAAGGGGTTGTGTTGTTGGCACGCAATCCTTCCATCCCTCAGTCCCGTAGAACCCTCATCTCTCGGGCCAACAAGCCTCAATAAAGTAAAAAAGAAGTGGCTCGCAACTGCGAGCCGCTTTTGTTTGATTAACAAGTGATTGTCCCTGTTCCGGACGATTTTGTCGCGAGATCATCGCTACGTTTGCTGGACGCGGATAAGTTCAAAGATCCAATTTGGGCTAGACTCTGATCGCGATCCAAGTATCATTTGACTCGCGGGATGGAGCAGCTCGGTAGCTCGCGAGGCTCATAACCTCGAGGTCGTCGGTTCAAATCCGGCTCCCGCAACTGAACTAAGGGTATCGATCTATGTTTGACC
>JBILVV010000499.1:0-3342 GCA_044370255.1 Pirellula sp. | reverse complement strand
ACCTACTACATATTCGTCGACACACAGAGGGGACGAACAATCCGATGGACCGAAGCGGGTGATCGGCCGCTTCCTGATCGAAAAATCACCTGTCCCCGCTCGGTCATCGTAGTCGTTCCCCTACCATGTTCAGTAGACGATTCCCAATGCGAACATTGCTGGTAATGCTTAGCATTACGGGAGTTGTCCTTGCCTCAGGGAAGTTATTTCACGGCTATCATCGGTTGTCTTCCGTGCGGGAAATCGATGCGATTGAAAAACAAGTTCTCGACATTTACGGCTACGAAAGCGCATCTCTGCTGCCCAAATGGCTGACGGATTGCCTTCCTGCCGATACTGCACGTGACTTTCAGCACGTTACCGAAATCGACCTTCAGTTTAATGACCTATCGTATTGCGACCCTGCTGACGTCGTAGCCCTACACGCCTGCAAATGGATCCGCACGATTCGAGTCCCAAATGCTACAATGACACGCGAAATGTTTGATGCGGTCATGGGATTCCCTAATTTACGAGAATTGTACGTGAGGGATTGGTTTGATCGCGTCCCCGAACACGATGTCATCCTGCAATCTGGCGTGGTTTCGGGCATCAAAATCGTATGTGAGTAACCGGGGAACAATGGGTTGCAGACGAAGCCCTCGATCAGCCGTTTTGACTTCTGTTGAGTCAACTGCTCGGGCTCGCTGAAACCAAGCGTTACGTGCAAGACACAGATGTGACTAATCCATACCCGGCAACTGACAATACAAATGCATCGGGAAGTACATGGACCCATGCATCCGTTAGCTGGATTCCACTTACACTTTTGACATTCGCGGGATTGATTCTTGGGAAGATCGGTTACATCGCAACAGCAATCATTCTAGAAAACCGCCATGTTGAATCAGAACCGGTGTTGAGCTACGGACAACAGGCTGGCCTGGTTTCAGCGCCACTTTGCGCGATTATGTGTGCGATGATTGGAATGAGCTTCGGCTTCGTTGTTGGGCGACAAGCGTTTTTCGGGACAGTGACGTTGATTGTTACTGGTTGCCTTGGCGTCTTGGTCGTAAATTCAATGTGGTCAGATCAAATTGCTCAACACGGACGAGATTATTCGGAAGTCGTGCTATACTACCCTCCAATGAGTGTTGCAATCGCTAGCCTGTTGATTGCAATTCCCACGGCTCTCGTTGCGTACCAACGACGCAAACGAAGCACGTAACAATATGGTGCACCGAAGTCGCCGCCGGTTCCGTCCCGACTTTTTGAAGCGTGGTCTTCGGCGACATCGGTGACCACGGTCGTTATCACACCTAATCAATCCGAGATCACTACGGCCACGTGAGGCTACTATGTCAACAGGGAAGCTTGTCGCGTTAATCCTCGGTTTGTGTGGAGGCGCTGTTTTGCTGCTGATTGTTATTTGCGGCGGGCTTCTTTATTCGGGCTATCGAAACGCGGACGCGTCGATCTCGCCTAAAATAGATGCGATGTTCGCCGCGATAGCCAATCATCAGTCTGCTGACTCTTACGCAAGTGAAACAACACCCGAACTCAAAAAGGTCGTAACAGAAGAACAATTTGTAGCGATGGGTGAGGCCATTAATTTGCGGTTGGGTAAGTTGAAATCAAAGACATTGCGCGGCTTCAACATGAAGCAACACAATGCAGATTCCTATATGGATGTTACGTACGCTGCGGTTTTCGAGAAGGGACAAGGGACTGTCACCGCTAAATTGAAGAGGAACGATGGCGATTGGAAATTTGTTGGGTTTCGCGTGAACTCACCTGTCTTCGAGCAGGACATTGCTTCGCAAAAATGCCCATCATGCGGCCAGCCACATTCGTCCACGGCCAAATTCTGTCCGTCGTGCGGCGCAGCACTGTTGGTTGATCAAGAGAAGACCTCGAACACGCCATAATATGTCAGAACAAAGCCGTGCACCGAAGTTCGCGAACGGCTCAAACTGAGTGGTTGCTGTCACGCGCGGACTCGGTGACGGCCAAGGTTCGTCCTTAACGCTAAAACATCAGCGGGTTCGTTTTGTTGCGGTGTTGTTCTGACGCGGGTACAATTTAGGTCGGAGGAACTATATGACTATAGAAACGTTTGTTGCCGGGCTGTCCCGTTCCGAAAAGCTGCTTGCTATGGAGTTGATCTGGCGTGACTTACGCTCTGATGGTGATGGCCTAGAATCGCCGTCTTGGCATGACGAAGAGGTGAATCGCCGACTTGCAAACCCGCTAGCGGGAGAAGCCCTTGGGATTAAGGATGCACTCGAGGAGATTCGAGGCTGGCGGAATGAACGTAAGACTTCTTCTTGAGGCACGCTTGGACATTTTTGAAGCATCGAGGTTCTATGATCGCCAAAAGGATGGACTCGGCGACTACTTCGTCAGTTGCATTTTTCAGGACATTGAGAGGCTTGAACGTTTTGCGGGTATTCATGAGAAACGAGGTAACTATTGTCGATTGATTTCCGAGCGTTTTCCTTTCATGATTTGCTATCAGATCGCATCTGACGAAATTCAGATCGTCGCGGTACTGGACTGCCGACAGGACCCGATTGCGATTTCTCGCAGGCTTCGCAATGACTAGACGGACGAACAAAAAAATGCACCCGAGTTGCCGATAGAGCGTTCCCTGAAGTCAAAGTCACTTGGCGGCAACCGGGTGATTTTGGTCGTTCGCCGACTAAAGAATTCGGAAATCGGTAATCTCAACGATCATCGACTCAGTGTCGATCAAGAAGAACGCACGAAGAGGTTGCTCGTCGATGTAGTACAAGCCTTCGGATAGAAAACCTCCTTTCTCGGCTGGATTATTTTCCAACTGACGTCGAATTGCTTCCGCTGCTTGCAACACCAACACGGCTGCCCCCACGACTTCCGCGATTCGTAACAGCTCTGCTGCGGCGTCCAGCGAAAATTCAACATCGTATATCACTTGGCAACTCCGTCCCTGACTTTCGCCACCACTTGAGCCCACGACAGACGGCTTCCGTCTTGGCTCGCTCGGCTTCGTGCTCGTTCAATCTCCGCCTCGGTCGGAGGACGTCGGACAACGCCAATCGTCTGCCCCATCGGATCGACCAACTCGATAGGACCCTCGCTGTTTCGGATTCGTTCGGCAATTTCTTCGGCTATCGTTACCTTTGTCATAATTTGCTCCTTGGCTACCATTATTCTATCTTCAAAGGGGACGATCGGCTACGCTGAACCACTGGCCTGCTACGCTCCGCCCACCCATGAAGAAGTCGGCGAACAAAGCGATCAACCGAAGTGCTCGAGAAGCCGCGAATTGACGGCAGCATCACTCGCTCGCACTCGGTTATCGCCGTCGTTCGGACATGGAAG
>JBILVV010000126.1:0-11900 GCA_044370255.1 Pirellula sp. | reverse complement strand
AGATCCCTCGCCCCCCCACGGAAACCAACAGGCTTCCATCGGGAGCAACGCATACTGACGTCGGGGCAAAGCCGGCGGTTCCTGTTGGCTCCATAAATACTTCGCTGGGGATCTTGCCAGGGATCCGCTCCTCGGGTTTCAGGTTCGCGGAAGGATAGATCGCGATGACGCGACCAAAGGTCCAATCCAAGACGAACACTGCATCGCGATAGCGTTCCGGAAAGGAAGTATGTTCATATACAGCAACGCCTGTTGGCGACCCGCGCCCTAATCGGGCCAGAACCAAAGGCATGGTCACGCGATAATCATCATCTTTCCAGGCGGCACCACACCAGCCCGCATCGGCTCCAGGACCCAGCACGAACGCTCTCGTTGGACGGTACCAAGGAAGGGTCGCTTCCCGTTCATCATCGCTATCGTAAGTGACTGCTTGCCCATCGGGTAAAAAATCAAAGTCGTAGCAGTTGCGCAGGCCATGGGCCCAAACACCTCGACGGGAGAAGTCGGGACTCATGCGCCACAGTGTTCCAGCGCGCGGTCGAGCAACGGGCGCGCTTGAGTCATTGGCCAATCGACTGATGTTGGCGGCAAAGTTTCCAACGATCAAATACCAACAGCCATCCGGACCACGCTTGATTGCATGCGCATCGTGTTCTCTACCGGTGGGCAATTCTAACACTCGCTGGGCTCGACTATTCGCGACTAAGTCCCCGTCGGTATCTTCGGATCGCCACAAGCCTCCATCGGCGACCCAGTAGAGCGATTTTCCTTCGCACCATAGTCCCTGAGCCCCTTGTTTGACTTCGCGGGTCCAATCGATGCTCCGATCGAATATTCCATCGCTATTGTCATCGATCAAGGTCCGGACGTAACCAGGTCCCGATACGATCGGGCGTCCCGAGTTATCGAGGGTCATGCAAAAACAATCGTGAGCCAGTTTGTCGTCGGCCACGCGTTGCACAACGAATCCATCAGGAACCGAGAAGGGTGGGTCTTGTCCGCGAGATGTGGCACCCATCAACAGGGTACCGACAGCTATCGACAGGATTCCGACTCGCAGCAAACAGTTTTTCCACCAATTGTTCGACACGGATGCTCTTCTTAGGCAGGGGATTCAAGTATGTTGGACGCTGGTCCGGTACGGTCCAAAATGCGAATCGTCTCGTATAATGTATCGATTCTGCGTTGTCGTACAGCGAAGAGGCGTCGATCCCACAACAAAAAATGTAAAGCGATCCTCCCAAATGCGAGCACTACCCTTTTCACTATTCCTCGGTTTCCATCTCTTTTGCTTGTCGCTTGCCACAATGTATGGCTCTGTTGCATCCGCCCAATACTCGGTGAAACAGCATGATGACAGGGTCGATATTTTGGACGGGGACTCCCTGGTGACCTCCTACCGATTCCTTTCCGGGTCCAAGCCGGTCTTGTGGCCGATCATCGGACCGGATCAACAAAAAATGACGCGAAGCTACCCGCTCGATCGGAGTGTGGAGGGAGAGGCTCACGATCACCCTCATCATCGGGGACTCTGGATGACCTTTGGGGACATCGATGGCGGAGATTGGTGGGGGGAAGGGCCCGGACGGGGCCTAGTCGTTCATCGTCGCGTTTCGGAAGCGACAGCCGACGGAAAGACTGCTCGCATTACGGCCGATCATCAGTGGGTCAAACCGCGAGGAGAGGGAGAGGAGCCGCTGCCGTTTCTGAAAGAGACGTGCCGCTACACATTCAGCGGAGATGCCAACGAACGAATGATCGACTGCGAGTACTTGTGGAGTATCGATGGACCGCATGAAAAAGTGACCTTTGGTGATACCAAAGAGGGAATGTTCGCGATTCGTGTCCCCGAAACCATGCGTGGCGATCGTCCGGGCGGTGACCTACTCAACAGCGAAGGGGACCGCGGCGGAGATGTCTGGGGCAAGTCTGCCAAGTGGGTTGATTACTCTGGACCAACAGTACCGGAGGGAAAAGACGTATACGGTATCGCCATCCTTGTTCATCCCGAGAGCTTCCGCGCTGCTGGTCTTTGGCACGCTCGGACTTACGGGTTGTTTGCACATAATGCCTTCGGAATCAAAGACTTCTTGCCCAACCGAACGAAAACCGAGTCGGGTCAGCGTGAAGCGCCGCACCCCGGTGGGTATGTCTTGAAGGCAGGCGAAACCATTCGATTTAAATATCGGGTGGTTCTCCATCGCGGCCGATGGGGAATCGAAAGTGGCAATGATCACTGGAATCAATTCGCACAAACCCAGATGGCTTTGCGCTGACTCCTATCTATTCTTGGAATAGAGGTATTCCTTTGAGCAACCCTTCCCATTCGCCGCTAGGTTTTGATTGTCCGCATTGCGGAAAGAGATTGCGTGTCGCGTCATCCTCCTCAGGTAAACGTACTCGCTGTCCGAGTTGCAACGGGGACATCGTTGTTCCAAAAATTGAGAATGCACAAGAGGATGCGGACTCCTGGTTGCAGCTCGATAGCCCTGACGAGCCGAAGCCGCAATCGAAGCAACCCGCAAAGAAGCCACCACAATCGAACAGTTCATCGAAACCCGAGGCTGGGCTGAAACCTACAACCCGATCTCCCGTTCTGCAAAGATCAGAGAGTCCCAATCAATCGGACAAACCGCCCACGTCGGAGAACGGTCCGAAGCTTGGTCAGAGCCTTTTCGATGACGACTTGCCCGAGTTGAAACCGCTGGATCCGGAGTTATCCCCGCTCCCTACACCGCTGTTGAGCGAGATGAACTTTCCATTGGACGAGGATCTACCAACGTCTGCTGATGCACCGGTTTCGCCGCCGAAAAGATCCGCACCTTCTGGTAAATCGGCAGAGCCTTCGAATCGGCCGGTTGATGAGGATTTTTCATTCCCCTGCAAGGTTTGTGGCACGCTTCTATACAGTCCAGTGTCTCGTGCAGGGACCATGACGCGATGTCCCGACTGCCACTCCGAACTGAAAATTCCTGCTCCTGCCGCCAAGAAGAAACAGGCCGATTTCAAAATCGATCCTGAAGTTGCCAACGTTCGGCTGGCTCCTGTCGATAACTCCAATCCCCGAACGCAGATCGGTGATTCGCTGAAGACGAAAGAGATCCTTGAGCGAGCGGAGAAAGAAGCAGCATTAGAACGCAAAGAAATCGAGGCTGTCGCAGCCCCCTTTGATTCGCAGCGTTGGCTGTCGTTGATTTTCGGATTTTTTCGCGACCCGGGGGTGATTTTCTTGGCGGCCCTCCTGGGGGTATGTGCCGCCATGTGTTTCGCTGGTCTGCATGCGATCGGATCTCTGGAACTGCCTCTGATTCAAAGGGTGATCATCCAAGTGGCTGTATTCCTGTGTTTCGGGATACCGCTGTTGGTTGGAATATTGATGTGCTGCATGGTCATTCTTCCGATGGCAGCCAATCGGAGGACTCGCGTTGAGGATTGGCCTTTTGGTCGTTTTGGCGAGGCGATCGGGGAACTGGTCATGTTGGCTGCCGCATTGTTCATTGCGGCTTTGCCTGGCGGATTCGTTGCATCGGCAATCTCGCTGACAGTAATTCCATCTATCGTAGGAGAGATCTTTGTGCTCCTATCCATATGGGCATTCACCCCCTTATTGCTTCTGAGCATGATCGAAAACAATGCGATCACACAGCCTTTCGCCTCGGTCATATTCAGGTCTTTCAGCGACAGACCCGATTCGTGGGGAGCCATGTATTTCCAATCCGGTATGGCGATCGCAGGGCTTTTTGTTTTGTATGCAATCGGCTACGTTACCAACCCGATCGTTATGGCGGTATTCGGATTGCTCTTTCCCTTGGGATTGTTCTTCGTAGCCAATCAATATGGAATACTCGCTGGTCGCATTAGCGACATCACTAACCTGGGTTTCGAAGGGGACTTCAGCCAGGACCTAGAAGATTGATTTTGCGGATGGGTGAACCACGCACCTGAGGAGAAAAATGCGAGAACAGGAATACGATCAAAGCCAGGAATCCAAGGCACTGTGGAGATTGGCCCTTTATATCTTTGGCGTAGTGCTGGCGAGCATCATGATGTTGGCAGTCAATGCCGGCATGGTGTTTGGGCTTGCATCCGTCTTGGACGTCGCATTTCAGAATATCCTACTCATTGAGCCGATCATTCAATACTGCATTTACGTCGTTCCGATGTTGCTGCTGTACTTGGAGTGGTACGCCTGGGATATCCTGGTTTCGGCTCGACGTCGCCACTGATAGCCTATTGTCGAACCTGTTTTCGATATTCTTCGGCAAGAAGTAGCTCGATTGACAAGCAGAATCTTACGATGCTCTAGCCAACGGTGCTTCACTCGATGACGGCTCGGGCATCAACAAAAGCTCACCTGCCGGGTCGTTCGCACAGCAATTCGGGCTTCCGCAATCCGTCTTCCATCGTCTTCTCATGTTTAACCCGTGAGCCACAATTAGCAACAATCCTCCAACAGGGGTCATCCATGGTTGGGCGATACTCATCCCAGCCATGAGCAGAGTGGACGACTCGGCTGGTTCCGATGAAGGAGTTTGGTCATTGCTCGAATGATGATGGTGTGCGTGGTCATGATGTGAATGATCATCGTGGGAATGCCCATCATGAGAATGATCTGAGCCGATCTCGGAACCGGCAAGTGTCCCACTTTTTTCGACGGAGCAGCAACCGCTGGAGCAACAACTGTCCGGAACCAGGAAGGCGGCGGCCAGAATCAATCCCAAACCCGATGATGCGAAAGAGAACAGTCGGAGATCGCGAAATCGGAGAGTGGTTGGAACAATCGCGATCGCCACCAGGCTGCAGCAAATGACCGCGGCAATCTGGTGAAACCTCGGATCGGCCATCCATTCCGTCAATTTCAGAGTGGGGAGAGCCGCCACCAGGATTGGGGTGGCTGCGCAGTGGACAGCGCACGCGGCAGAGGCGAAAATTCCTAGCCGATCCTTCCAATCACGCATTCCACCAACTCCCATTCTTCGTTCGAATCTAAACCGACTTTGGTTCTCAGAGCACACAGGCTGCCGTTCAAGAGTTCCCTATCGTAGCGAGATTGCTTCTAGATGCAATCCAATTGCGAAAACATTTTTGTTCTTGTTGTCCAATGACTGCATCATCGTCACGAGCGGAAAAGATCGGGAAAAACTACAGGAATGTCCTCGGTGAGGTCGCGGAAGCGGCCGCCGCCGCAGGCAGAAACGCTGCGGAAATCAGGACGATCGGAGTGACCAAGTACTTCGGTATCGCGGAGGCGAAGGCTTTGGTGGATGCCGGGTGCCTCGATTTGGGAGAGAGCCGACCACAGGAAATCTGGGAGAAATCCCTGGAGCTACCACAGTCCGTGCGATGGCATCTGATCGGTCATTTGCAACGCAACAAAGTTCGACGGACGCTTCCTCTGATCCATCTTCTTCATTCGCTAGATTCGGATCGGCTGGCGGGGGAGCTTCAAAGAGAGTCACTCGCTCAGGGGATCCGAGCGTCCGTTCTTCTTGAAATCCATATCGCCGGAGATGCGACCAAAACCGGCATGCGAGCCGAGGACGCCGAAAAATGGCTGGCCATGTACGCCTCCGACGACAACCTCCGTCAACAATTGCAGGTCCTGGGGCTCATGGGAATGAGCTCACTCGGTGCAGAGGCGCCGCAGATTCATCGGGAGTTCGAGTTCCTCAGAAATCGAATGCATGCTTGGAACGATCTCTTTGGGATGCAAATGAACGAATTATCGATGGGGATGAGCCAAGACTATGCGATCGCGATCGCTCAGGGCGCCACCATGGTCAGGATCGGGTCGAGACTTTTCGAAGGGTTGCCCGATGCAGAAACCTGAGCACCTGCATCGAAGTGACAGCTCAGGTCCATCCAAGGAGCCACGGTCTTAGCGTTGCTCGATTGCCGACGGATGAGTACGTTGAAATGCATAGGGAAGGTGTTCTAGCACGTCTTCCGGCAGTGAACTCGGCGTTCCAAGACGTTGGTGAGCGATATCGCCCGCCATGCCATGCAGATAAACGGCCAGTTGTGCTGCTTCGAACGGGGCAAGTTTTTGGCAGACAAGTGCTGCGAGGATGCCGGTTAGGACATCGCCGTTGCCTCCGACCGCCATGCTCGGGTTGCCGGTCAGGTTTTCATAGATTCGGTTTCCATCGGTAACGACCGTATGATGTCCTTTGAGAACGATGATCAAGCCGAGGTTGTGCGCGATTTCGATCGCTTGCTGTTGTTGAGCGGTTCGGTTGGCAGCAGCGATACCGCATAGCCTCGACCATTCGCCCGGATGGGGTGTGAGGATGCGAGGGCCGCGAGGCTTCAGATCCTGCCATGCCATACTGGCCAGCGCGTTGAGAGCATCAGCATCCAGGATGACAGTACCTTCCCAACCATCAAATAGTTCGGCCACCTTATGATCCGAGCCGGGGCTCCGTCCTAGGCCCGGTCCGATGGCCAGGGTGCAGTTTTCGAATCGAGAATCTTTCAATGCAGACAACTGATCGTCGAGTCCGAGTGTCATGGCAGACGGGAGTGCGGAGGCTGCGATTCCCTGGCATGCGGTGGGTACCGCCAGTGTGACGAGTCCAGCACCGGAGCGAAGGGCTCCTCGGCCGGCGAGGATGATGGCTCCGGTCATGCCGAGGCTTCCGCCGACGAGAAGAGCATGTCCGTAGAGTCCCTTGTGAGCATGAGCGGGTCGGGGAGCGAGCGTTGGGATGGCTTCAATACTTTTTAGCGATTTCATCTACCATTCCTTAACGAATCGTCCATTCCCGAGCAAGCTGGAGTCAAAAAACTGGGGAGCTTCCTAGAAACTCAGGAAGGGTCCCAAAGATCCCGGCCTTCATGGTACTATACGCTTCCCTATTCCTGTTCCTCGAAGGGGTTTATCGCGCCTCGAGGTTCCATGTTTTCGGCCGAGGATGGGGCCCTTCGGTAATTTGAACCTCGCTTGAATATCGTGAGCAAAGCCAAGATTGTACTGGTCGCCCTTGTTTGGCTCGTCCTGTTCGGGATCGGAGTTTCGATCTGGCGTTTGGTGATTTATCCTCGTCGGTCTCAGCAGCAGGCCGAGCAAGCCCAGCAGCAAGAGAACGAAAAAGTTGAGAAGACATCGGGAACGAGTCGCTACAGGCATGAAATCCAGCTCGGTCTCGACAGTTTTTCCGGATACGCGATTCTGCGAAGTGAGGAGTTCCGGAAGCAGCTCGCAGATCGAGGCATTCGCATCAAGAACGTCGACGACGGCGCCAATTACGCCAAGCGTGCTGAGGGTTTGCAAAAGGGTACTCTACAGATGGCCGCGTTCCCCATCGACGCGTTCCTGAAGACTCTCTCGAGCAACGATGCTCCGGCCGCTACGATTGTCGCGATCATCGACGAAACGCGCGGAGCCGATGCGATGTTGGCTTATAAGGGCAAGTTTCCCGATATCGATCGACTCAATCAGAGCGACGTTCGTTTTGTGCTCGTCGGGGATTCCCCCAGCGAGACCCTTGTTCGCGTGGTGATGCAGGACTTCGATCTCAAGAATGTCGGAACCTCGGCCATCGAGACAGTCGATTCGCCCGAAAAATTGATCGACCGCTATCGGGCTGCCTCCCCCGCTACCAACGAAGTGTATGTGACTTGGGAACCGTTCGTCAGTCAAATACTGGCCAACGATCAACTCCATGTGTTGGTCGATAGTTCGCGATTCACGGGCTATATCGTTGATTCGTTGGTCGTCAGCCGAGATTACTTGCTCAAAAACGGTCCTGTGGTCGAATCGGTCCTCGAAGCCTACTTCACCGCACTCCACTCCTACAGTGAAAAACAAGCCTTGATTCGCTTGTTGCTCGAAGATGCCAAGCAGACCAAGCAGGAACTAACTGCGGAACAGGCAAATCGCTTGGTAGATGGGATCCAGTGGAAGAACACGCAAGAGAACTTCGCTCACTTCGGCAAGCGTGCGGGAGCGGTCGTTCATGTCGAAGATATGCTCGGCCGAATTGCTACCGTTCTGTCGAAATCGGGAGCGATATCGAGCGTTGGCAGCGACGAGAAATTCAACCGTTATTTTTTTGATCGCCCGTTGGAGAATCTTCAGACCCGCAGCTTTCATCCCGGTCTGTCATCCGAATCGGTGAGGGTCGAGGAAAAGCTGAAGGCTCTCAGCGACGAGCAGTGGGACCGGTTGGTAACGGTAGGTACGTTAAGCGTACCAGAGCTTGTTTTCCTGCGCGGCAGCGCGACCCTGTCCGATCAGAGCAAACGGATTCTGGACGAACTGTTTCAGAAGTTGCAAGCTTGGCCACAGTATTATTTGACCATTCGCGGGAATGCTTCGCAGGCTGGAGACATGCAAGCCAATCTTCAACTGGCGCAGCAGCGCGGGGATGCCGCCCTGAAGTATCTGTTGGCCCTCGGAGTTCCACCGGAGCGAATGCGCGTCGTCACCGGCGAAATCACGGGGCAGACGCGGGTGAGCTTCGTTGTGGGTCAAGTGCCGTATTGAAATCGAGCAAGGGGAATAGGACAGACTGCTTTGGACGAGCTGCGAAAGCGAATTATGAACGAGCTGTTCGTCGCGCCGTCGGTCGTATTGCCGATCGTCGGTGGCGCGACGGCTTGGCTCATGTCCTGGGGGGTGGGGGGCGTCGACTGGCTCAATGCCGCTGGATTGGTCGGCGTCTTGGTGGGGATTGGCTGGTTTGCGACACGGTTTATCTTTCGGATGGATGCGATCACCGAAAAAGCGATGCGGGACCAGGTGGCCGAGCAGATTCGTCGCGAGGAAACCAAGCTCAACGATCTAGCAGAGCGTCTCCTGGCCGATCACGATGCTCGCACCGAGGATTGCTTGAAGATCCTTCGGGTCAATCGAGCCGAGATCGAGCGGGTGGCTCAAACCCCTGGCATCCAGTTGCGGAGCATGGAGATTGTCAAACAAGCGAGACAACTTTTTTGGGCCGCAGTGGATCAACTCGAACAGTCCCTCAAAATGTATCATCTAGCGCAGCAACTGAGCGGACCAGCGCGACGCGATGCCCTCGAGCAGCGAGAGCGGTTTCTCAGCGAAGCCGTCGAGAGTTCCGGCCACTTGCGAGATGCAGTCGAAACATTTCGTCGGTTCGCCGACAAGAACCAGGAACGCGATATGGATACACTCCAGAGCGAATTGGCGGCTTCGATCGAAGCCGCCAAACGTTCCGACGAACGCATGAAGGAACTCGAAAGCTCCCCCGACTACGAGTCCTTTCTGAAAGAATAAACCAAGATCCTTTTCCCTTTTATGAATTCCCCGAGAGGAGTTGAAGCTTATGTTCAATGCGATTGGCCGTTTTTTTCGAGCAATCAAGTATCTGTTCACTGGCAAGATCGACGCGGCCGCCGATGCCCTGAGCGCCAACCCGACCGTCATCTCCGCCAACTACGATCGCATCATTCAGGAAAAGAAAAATCGGCTAAATCAGTATAAAGATGCGATCAGCGCCATGATCGCGCAGGAGGAGGCGAAAAAAGCCAAACTGACTTCCCTCACCGAGGAAATTCAAAAGCTCGAGAAACTCAAGTCCGGAGCTGCCGCGCGAGCCAAACAATTGGTGGATAAATACAACGGCGACTCGGTCGCGGTCAAAAATGATCCCGAGTACGCCAAATGCCAGGCCGCGTTCAAAGACTTCTCCAGCACCCTGGCTGAGAAACAACAGCGAGCCAACGAAATCGATGAAGATCTCAAACAACTCATCAAGAACGTCACCGGCCACAAGAACCAAATTCAAACGTTGATGCGAGAGTTGGAGAAGATCAAGGAAGAGAAGCACGATGCAGTTGCTGATATCCTATCGGCTACCGAGGAAAAGCAGATCGCCGATATGGTCAACGGAATCTCCAACGACAAAACCTCCGAGGAGTTGCAACGTCTTCGCGATATGCGTCAAAAGGCATCTGCAAACGCTCGGGTTTCTCGCGAGTTGGCAGGCATGGATGCACAACGTGCCGAATCGGAGTTCCTCGAATACGCACAGAAATCAGCGGCGGACGACGAGTTCGACGCACTGATCGGTCTGTCGCAAGAGAAGAAGAGCAGCGAACCGCCTGCTCACGACACCAAGATTCCCGAGGCATGATTCAACGAAGGCGTTAACCGATAACTTCCAAAACCAGGAGAACCAGAGATGAAAATGAAATCGATGTGGAGATGGTCCGTCCTCAGTTGCTTCGTCGCAGCCCTGGCCGCTGCGGGATGTACCGAGAGCAAGCCTGCGACAACAACCAAAAATGGGACCGCATCGGGCGGTGGTTCGGCGTCTAAGGCACCCGCCAAATTCAAATTGGCATGGAGCGAATACCCCTCGTGGAGCATCTTCGGTGTCGCCGACGAAGTCGGTTTGATCGATGGCAAAGAGGGTGCAATGGGCTCCATCGAAAAGAAGTACAACGTCGATATCGAGTTGGTTCTCGCCGATTACGATCAGTGCATCACCCTCTACGGAGTCTCCCAGGCCGATGCGGTTTGCATCACCAACATCGATATCCTGGGAAGCGCTGGTTCTCGACCCGCAGTAGCTATCGTTCCTACCTCCACCAGCGCAGGCGCCGACGCTTGCATCACCGCAGGTATCGATTCGCTCGAAGGACTCAAAGGGAAGACAACCCGCGGTCTCGAAAAGAGTGTGTCGCAGTATTGCTTCGACCGCTGCTTGGAGAATCGAAAGCTCGCAAATGCTGATTATCCGTTCAGTCAAATGGATCCGGCACAAGCAGCCATTGCCTTCCAAGGTAAAGACTCGGAAGTTCCGTCGATCATGGTCTGGAACCCGTTTGTCATGCAGTCGGTCCGCAGTCGCAGCGATGCCAAAGTCCTCTTCAGCTCCGAAGAGATTCCCGAAGAGATCATCGACATGGTTGTCGTCGGCAAAGACTCCCTCAAAAAAGAGGGGGGCAAGGAATTTGCGATGGCGATTTTGGAAACCTTCTATGCGATGAATCAACGTATGGCAGATCCGAAAACCTCTGACGAAACGCTGGTAGGTATCGGCGCTCGTTTTGCCAAATTGGAACTGGAAGACATGAAGACAATCGTCAAGCAGACCCGTTTCTATTCCGATCCCAACGATGCGATTAAGCTCTTCAGCGGCGATACGTTCCAAAAGGAAACGATGAAAAAGGTAAGCGACTTTTGTGTCAGGTATGGATTGACTCCACAACCTGCATCGCTGTCCTTTGGTACCGGAGAGGGAGTCATGGACTTCGATACTTCCTTTTTGAAGTCCTACATCGAGTCCAAGAAGCAATAACGACCATCGATTTTGGAATTGTTTGCATGATACGACGCGATCTTCCCAAATGGTTGTTCGTTACGCTGGCCATCGGCGGAATTGTCGTCTCTCTTGTCGTGTACGAATGGTTCTCGGTTCGACAAACTGCGATCAACCCTTCGCAAACAACCATCCCCTCGTTCACCAAGCTGTTCGCAGGGGTACAGCGGACCTTCCAGACGCAAGGGACCCTTGAAAACCCGAAGCCACCTATGTTCTGGAGTGACATAGGGGCCACTCTGTCGCGGTTGGCGTTGGCTCTTGGTTTGGGAGTCGTTGCATCGACAGTGGTTGGCATCTTGATGGGCTGCTATCGATGGATCGAGGCACCGATCGGTCCAATCATTGTTTTCATGTCCAAGGTTCCTCCTATCGCGATCATGCCCTTCTACTTTGTGCTGGCAGGTAGCGGGTTTCGAATGTTCGTATTGATGGTCTCCCTGGGGGTTTTCTTCTCGATGACCCAAACGATCTTCCTCGCCGTTCGCGACAATGTAAGCGACGAGGCGATCAGCAAGGCCTACACCCTTGGAGCTTCCGAATTCGAAGTCATCTATGAGGTGATTTGGAAGCAAATCCTTCCTAATTTTCTGGACTGTATCCGAT
>JBILVV010000125.1:0-11911 GCA_044370255.1 Pirellula sp. | reverse complement strand
GGGCGCGAGCCCTCGGGTGGAACTGTAGCAAACATTGATGCTTGTTGCGCGGTTCAACCCGGATGCTTGCGCATCTCGGCTAACATTTGGCTACAATACAGGTCTTTACGAACTGAGCCTAGTCTGCTCTTCTGAGGTCGGAAGCGATCTGTGAGAATTCGGATCTTATCAGTTAGGAAAAATGTATGCTCGACATCTTTGGGAGACCGTCATCTTCGCATTGCGATCGACGTGCACGCCGCCATTTCCTGAAGATTGGCGGGCTTGGACTCGGAGGACTTTCGCTCCCGCAGATACTGCATGCTCAAGAGACCGCTCCGCTGGTCAAGAATCGTTCGCTGGGGCACAAGGCGGTCATCATGATCTACTTGTCAGGCGGCCCTTCGCATCAGGATATGTACGACCTCAAGATGGATGCCCCGGTTGAAATTCGAGGAACATTTCAACCGATCGCTACCAATGTGAACGGCATCCAGATCTGCGAGCATATGCCTAGGCTGGCACAGATGATGGACAAGGTGGCGATTATTCGCTCTCTGCATGGATGTCCTGATCAGCACGCATCGGACTTGTGCATGAGTGGCTACCCGATCGGCGCCAACGGTCGACAGGATAATCATCCATCGCTCGGTTCTGCGGTTGCCAAGTTGCAGGGAGCGGTCGATCCGGCTACAGCAACCCCGGCTTCCCTGGCTTTCTTGGCCCCGCATATGCTCCGATTCAACCTGACGGCGAAGGGATGGCTAATATGCGTTTGGAGGGAATCAGTCTCGAACGATTGCGCGATCGGCGGGCACTCTTGCAAAGTCTCGACCAGTACCGTCGCGAAGTCGATGTGCATGAGGGGTACCGCGCCACGGACATCATGACTCAAAAGGCCTTTGATGTTCTTACATCGAGCAGACTTGTTGACGCTCTGGATCTCGAGAAAGAAGATCCAGCAGTGCGCGATCGCTACGGTCGCGGGAGCCGAGATCCCGCATTCGGCGAAGACGCCGGACCGCACTGGATGGATCAATTCCTAACGGCTCGCCGTTTAGTCGAAGCGGGTGTTCGATGCGTGACCCTCTCGTTCGGAAGCTGGGATCGCCACCATTCGAATTTTGAGAGACTACCGATACAACTTGCGAAGTTCGATCAAGCAATCACGGCACTCATCGAAGACCTTCATGCGCGAGGACTCGAGCAAGATGTCAGTGTTGTCGCCTGGGGTGAGTTTGGTCGTACACCGCGGATCAACAAAGACGGCGGACGGGACCATTGGCCACAGGTTTCATGCTGTTTGCTCGCAGGGGGTGGTATGCGAACCGGGCAGGTAATCGGTTCCACCAATCGACTCGGCGAAGTCCCACAGGATCGACCTGTTCACTATCAAGAGGTGTTTGCAACTCTGTACCATCGACTTGGTATCGACGTGAGCAATGCGACTATCCCCGACTTCACCGGTCGCCCACAGTATCTCGTCGATCGTCATATGCCGATCAAGGAACTGATTTAGAGCAGTCCTAAAGTCGTCAACCGCATTGGCGTTAGAGGCGGATTTCGAGGTTTTCGGATACGCTTTAAAAAGATCGTTGAGCGGCAACCATCAAGATGGATCGATCGGTGGCATGGCGTATGGATCTGCGAATGCACCGAAGGCTCCGAGTCCGCCATCGACTTGCAAATCGGTGGCGGTGATGAACGATGCCTCGCTACTGGATAGCCAAAGAACCGCGGCGGCGATCTCTTCCGGTTTGCCGATTCGACCGAGCGGATGACGGTTCGCAAGTTTCCGTTCGCCGCCTTGGGCTTCCAGAGATGCCCGTACCAGCGGGGTGTCGATCGCGCCCGGTGAGACACTGACGACTCGGATGCCATCGCGCGCGTATTCGACACCCCATTGCATGGCTTGTAAAATGTTCGCTGCCTTGATAGGGCCGTAAACCGGTACGCCGCGCGTTGTGCGATGAGCTTGGCCGCTTGCAATGTTGATCACCACGCCCGATCGCTGAGTGCGCATCACCTTCAACGCGTATTTAGCCATGAATGTATAGCCCGAAAAATTGATCGCGAGCATGCGTTGGTAATCATCGGTCTTCAAATCCTCGACGCGCACATAAGTCGACGGAGGTTGGATGGCCGCGTTGTTGACCAGGACATCGATGGCGCCAAATTTTTCGATGGCCGATTCAATGGCCCGTTGACAATTCGATTCCTGGGAAACATCCGTGCGGACGAAATGCACTCGGTCTTCATTGAGATCCGGATACTCGACGATATCGGCGCATAGCACCGAAGCACCGGACGACGCAAAAGAGCGGCAGATAGCAAGGCCGATTCCATTGCTACCGCCGGTGACTAATACCACTCGCCCCGAGTTGTCGTGACGAACCGTCCCTTGGGGTCTCGGAGTAGCCTTGGATCCAAAACGGTTGCTGAGGGAATTGCTCATGGTATTGCTTGTTTGTGTCTTCTTCGTGGAGAGAAACCAGTATTGTATCGCATCTCCGTACCGAGCCGTGAACCACCATAAATGCAGCCCATGAGGGTGTTGGATGGGCAATGATTATATCCTTGGGGAACGGAACCCCGGGAAATGAGAAACAAAGAACTCGACCAGCATATGCTTTGCCTAAATTGCGAAAAGTCCCAGACGAACAGAGTTCACGACGCTAACGCGAGGCCCACCGTAGAGCCGCTGTCCCCAGCTGCTCATATCCGCCCACCGCTTTTCACTTCAGTCACGCCACCATCGACAGTCAACCCGCCACTAGCGTGTATCTCAGGGTGACGCAGGGTGGGAGCAACTGAGGACAGGTTGCTCTACTCACCCCGAGCAACTGAGGACAGGTTGCTCTACTCACCCCGAGCAACTGAGGACAGGTTGCTCTACGCAACCCCGAGCAACTGAGGACAGGTTGCTCCACTCACCCCGAGCAACTGAGGACAGGTTGCTCTACGTAGAGCCGCTGTCCCCAGCTGCTCCCGCCCAGCGCTTATCATTCCTGATACCTTAGCATCGCTAACCACAACCCCGATATCTTTCCTAGTACTCGCGCTGAAAATGGTCCCAGCAATTCATCATCTCCTACAAATCCTTATGCACATTACTCTTTTCGATTGAACGATCAAATGGCAGAAGTCTGCATTCGAGGACACAAAATCCCCTCCTGCCCCCCAAAATAAATCGATGATTTCACAGGGCCCCACTCGGCAATCCACTCGATTCTATTGTACTATGATGAAGAGTCTCTGGATCAAGGGCGTTGGGGCAATCGAGATGCCAATCCGAAGTCACATCCGGGGATCAGGATTCGCGTACTATGTACGCGAACGATATCGCTGTTTTCCACGACCCATATGCCCCATTTCTAAATCGCGATATTTCTATGAGCGACGATAGAATGAGAGAACCCGATATGTCTCGTCCGGACAAAGGGAGCAACAGCAATGCTCTGGACAAATCCAAGCCATCATCACCACTCCATCCTACCATCGACTCGTCTTCCCTCCCTGCAAGCGACGAAACGATTAAACATGCGTTCCACTCTACCTTGCCGAAGCCCGGTCCATTTGCCGCTCCGCACACCACCGCGGTCTCTGGTACGGACCAAACCATTCAACTCGACCAGTCTGCACAGACGAAGCCGACTTTAGAAACGAAAGATACGGCTCACCACGGAGCTAAACAGAAAGCATCCGCTGACGATTCCAAAAACGCCGATCCTAATGCTGCAACTCTTCCGCCGGACGATAACAACGATAACGATAACAACGTCACGATGGACTTCACCGCTGCAAGCCCTCGAGGATCTGCTCCACATACCGGCAACGATCCGAACGCGACCTTTGCGTTTCTACCTTCCAATCCCGATCAAACCATCGATTTCTCCGCTGACAAAAACGCATCGGCCAACCGTGACGAAGTGACCAGTGTGGGTATTAGCGATAGCGTGCGACGCGACTTGGCGGCTGATGCGGGCGCAACCATCGACCACTCGCCTCAAAGTCGGAATGTTTCTCGCGATGCCGATTTCTCGGTTCAAGGCAAAACGCACCGAACCGAATCTGGAAAGCAACAGGAGGAGGCGTCGCGGCTCCCCAAGTCTATCGGTCCGTACACCATTAAACGCGTTTTGGGGCGCGGCGGCATGGGGATCGTCTACCTCGCCCATCAACCCAAACTGGGGCGAACCGTCGCATTGAAAATGGTGCTCGCAGGCGCCCACTCATCGTCCTCGACGCTCGATCGTTTTCTTGCAGAGGCCAAAGCGGTTGCCCATCTGCAACATCCCAACATCGTGCAGATCTTCGAGATCGGAGAGCACGATCGGTTGCCTTTCTTCTCGCTGGAGTTTGTCGATGGCCAAGCCCTTGATGACAAACTCCGAGGCAATCCGTTGCCGCCGCAGGAAAGCGCGCAATTGCTGGTCACCATTTGCCGAGCGATGCAATATGCGCATGACAACGGCGTGCTCCATCGCGACCTGAAACCAGCCAACATCCTGTTGACCAAAAGTGGCGTCCCCAAAGTAACGGACTTTGGACTCGCAAAGCGATTGGAGGACGAGGCCGAATCAGGCACCACTCGCGAAGGGACCATCATGGGAACCCCGAGTTACATGTCCCCCGAACAAGCCCAAGGAGCGATCGCGAAACTTGGACCTGCTACCGATCAGTATTCCCTCGGAGCGATGCTCTACGAATTCCTCACCGGTCGGCCACCATTTGTATCGCCGAAACCGTTTGAAACGATCATGCAGGTGATCAAGAACGAACCGCTGGCGCCTCGGGAGTTGCAACCCAAGGTACCGCTCGATCTGGAAACAATCTGCTTGAAGACTTTGTCGAAGGAACCTGAAAAACGTTACGCCTCGTGCGCCGAGTTGGCGGATGACCTGGAACGATACCTGCGCGGTGAACCGATCCTCGCTCGCCCAGTGAGCAACGCCGAGAAGGCTTGGCGGTGGTACAAACGCAATCGATTGGTCGGCAACCTGTCGATCGCCGCCGCTGTCGGCTTACTCGCTGTCGCGATCATCTCCACGTGGTCTGCCTTCACCCTCAACAGCAAAAACAAAGAACTGCAAACTGCTCAGGAGGCAACATTAGAACAAGCCCGCATCGCCAAACAAAACGAACTCGCGGCCCTCGAAAATGAGAGGGTTGCTCAAGCCAACGAAAAGCGAGCCACCGAAAGTGAATCGGTCGCTGTGCGTCGGGCCGAGAGTATCGTCGAAACCGTCCAAAAGTTCTTCAACGAAGTGCAGTCGATCGACACCAACGAAGTCCCTCGCATGAAAGAAACCCGCGATCGGATGATGAAGACCATCTTGCCGGTGATCGAACGGGAAGTGCTCAAGGAGATGCCGACGGATGACAAGGCCAGGTTGACTGCCGCCGCTCTGCGCAAAACCGTCGCCGATGATATGGCCGCTCAAAACATGAAGGAGTCGGCGGAAAAGTATTACCTCGAACTGGAGCAGTTCTTCAAAGACCGCGCAGAAATCAAGAAGACCGACGCAGCCCGCTCGAATTATCTGCAAATGGTTCGGTCCATCGGCGATCTGAAGCGCGAACTCGGCCGCGATATGGAAAACAGCCTCGCCTACCACCAACTGCAACTCGCAATCGCGAAGGATATCTTCGACAACTCTCGCGCCGATTAAAAAGGGGAAGGGAAATACCCCGAGTTTCAAAAACTGCAACTGCTGGCTCGCGCACATCACGATGTCGCGGTAACCTACATTCGTATCGGCGATCTCGAGCAGGCAAAGATCAACTCGCTCGAGGCGCAGCGGCTGTATCAGGAAGCCATCACATCGATTGAGACCGATCCAGCCCTAGCGCAAGTCCCCGCAGCCAACAAGCAGTTTGCGATCAAAGCGATGCGCGATGCGCTGTCGATCACCATGTTGGCATTCGCAACGATCGCGAATCGAACCGGCGACCCGGCGAAGATGGAAGAGATCCTGCGGCCCGTTGTGGCGACTGCCAAGGAAGCCTTCGAACGAGACCAAACCAATGCCAGCGCCCTGCGGGATTATTGCGGCAAACTCGGGCTGCTGTCCGAGTTCCTGGCCCAAACCCAACGCACCGACGATGGGATCGCCGGACTCGAGGAATCGGCAAAACTCGCCGATCGATTGCTGACGTTCGCACCCGACCACACCGAGTTCATTCGAACCGCTGCCGTGGCTCACTATCGCCTCTGCCAGTGGCGCCGCGAACTGGGACTGCCGGAAGCGGACACGCCCGGCATCAAGGCGCTCAAGCTGCGGCGCGCCAAATTTACTATGGATGCGAAAAACGACCGCTTTCGGATCGAGAAGATGCTGTCAGAAGCCCAGGCCGGTGATGTAGCGGTTGCCAAGGAAATTGCGGATGCTTATTGGGCGAACCCCAAACTCGATAACGAACTGTTGATCGAGTTGGCTCGCAGTTACGCGCAAATGTCGCTGCGGTCGGACTTGGAAACCGAGCGAACCGCCCTCCGAAATCGGGCGATCGAGGCCTTGAAACGCGCCCGTGACCAAGGGTATCTCGATCGGGTGTTTATTCAAAATGAACTCGATCTGAAGGCTGTGCGCAGCATCGAGTGGTAACTCGAAATTCGCGGTCTCGCCACTCGAAAGATACGACTGCCCCCCCAAATGGGTGTGCTGGGTCATTTGCCACCGGGGATTGCAGGGACGGTTGGAGCATGGCCTACTCGAAGCTGATCACAAACGGCCAATTTCCGAATACTGATTACAGGTATTTGGTGATATCATGAACGAATCGCAATTTACCGATTTTTCCGATCGCAACCGCTAACAACTTCCCCGGTTTGTCGCTCGTTTTTTTTTCGGGGGTTGTACCCCAAATTGCCATAGTTATGCCACAGGAAAAAAACGTTCGTTATTCATCACGTAAGCTTTCCTGCATCTTCGGAAAGAGGGTTGCGAAGTGGCGTGAACACCTGATGAGGACGCTGCGAGCTACGCGGAGCAGGCGGCTGCTGGCTGTAGAGCTACTCGAGGATCGGCGTTTGCTGACCAACGATCCCCCGACGCTCGACCCGATCAGCGATCGATCGATCGATGAGGATTCCGGAACGCAGATCGTGCAACTATCGGGTGTCACTGCAGGTGCTGGTGAGTTGCAACCGTTGCAGTTGACGGCGGTGAGTAGCAATTCCACATTGATCTCAAGTGTGCCGTTTTTTGCAACAACGGGAGGATTTGGGGCGGCGCAAAGATACTCTGCACAGAATACAACCCATGGTATCACCGCAGGAGATTTTGACGGAGACGGGAATCTAGACATCGCTGTCGCCAACCAGGGGAGTGATTCAGCAACGATCGTATTCGGTGATGGCAACGGCGGATTCAGCGCACCCGTATCGATCGATGTTGGAAGTAACCCCTACGATATCACTTCGGGCGACTTTGACGGCGATGGGTTCCACGACATCGTCGTTTCTAACTTCGAGAGCAATCTGATCACGATTCGGCGGGGAGCAGCTAACCGCACCTTTTCTGCGCAACAAAGCTTCCCATCGGGTGATGGAGTGGCATTCCCAGCTTCCACTGGAGTTTGGATTTTGAAAGCAGCGGACGTTAACAGCGATGGCAAGCTGGATGTGTTGGCTAGCAACCAACGGCATGATTTCGTCAGTGTCATGTTGGGCAATGGGTCTGGCGGATTCAACACTCCGATCAAGACGCAGACGTTGGGTGCTGCAGGCGGAAGCGGTTCTATTTATGGCTTGACAGTTGCGGATTTCAATACGGACGGCAAGCAGGATATCGCTGTCACGGTAAGAGCAGAGGACGCAGTAAAAGTACTGTTGGGAAACAATGATGGTACGTTTACGTTGTCCGGTACTTATACTGTCGGCGACAACCCGTTTGAGATTACTGCGGGAGATTTCGATGCGGACGGCGTCGTGGATTTAGCGGCTGTGATGCGAACACCCACGACTGCCATCTATCCTATGTGGAACAATGGGTCTGCGATATTCAGCGTTGGTCCGGCAATCACTGTCGGCGGGGATTGGGGTTGGTCGATCGCATCGGGGGATGTCGATGGTGATGGTGACCATGACATTGCCTTTGGTGGCCCTGGAGATGGGGGGGTAATCCGATACTTGGCGTCGAGCGGCAACAGAACGTTCGCCTCGCTTCAGACCTTTACGCTGGATCCAGCAGGCACTCTCGAAGCCGAGGATTTGCAGTTGGTGGATGTCAATCGCGATGGTGTTCTCGACATCATCGCGGCTGCCAATCGTTACGGCCAGACAGGAGCGATTGGAGTTTTACTCGGCAGCCAACCTTCTTACCGTCTGAGTTTTTCGCCAGCGGCCGACCGGGTAGGCCAGTCGGTGATCACCGTCACGGTGGAGGATGGAGGTAATGACCGCAATCTTGCTACGAAAAATGACAATGCGACCTTCAGTCGATCGTTTACGGTAACGGTGAATTCGGTCAATGATCGACCACTCTTGGACCCATCTTTTAGTCCGGTGGTCGGAAGTGTGCTAGAGGGTGCACGTGATCCGAGTGGTATCACCGTCGCGGAAATAGTTGTTGATGGTAGCGTCATCGATGCCGATGGCACTGCCATTGAGGCTATCGCGATTACAGGAATCAATACGACTTTCGGAACTTGGCAGTACCAGCTTGTTGGTAACTCGACATGGCTCACGATCGACGCAGGCTTGATAAACAGCGAACTGACTGAACAGGCCTTGCTTCTGGGGCCCAGTGCCAAACTGCGTTTGGTTCCCTTTGGCAGTCTCACTGGTTCGCTTAGCGATGCCCTCACCTTCCGCGCATGGGATCAGAGTGCCGGAGTCGAGGGGCAGTATACTGGGATAGCCAACACAGGATCTGTTATCGGCCCGGGCAATATCAACGCCACACACGTTGACGGCGCGTACGACGTCATCGCCGTTGACTTGAATAACCCAGCCGTCTTGTCGGCAGGCGATTACGTCGCATCCTCCTTTAATTATCAGTTCAGCAATTTTCCGGGCCTCACGACGACGGGCACGATTACACCGCTCTTGGTAACTGGTGGCGGTACGGATTTTGTACCCGTTGCGATTGGCAACTCAATCACGTACAGCGGAGTGACCGATTTCACCTCGGTGTCTTTTCGTGGAATCGATACGTTTACTTTGAGTTCCAGCACTACCGTTTATAGCGCCTTGTATTGGAAAGCCACTTACACGCAAGGAGCTGATCTAAGAATGCCGGTAGGATTCCGAAATAATATCGGAAATGTATTCTCGATTTTTGGTGGCGGCACTGGCCCAGGTGCAAACAAACCAATGATTGGAACCTCGATCAGTGGCTCCGGACAGGGCTTCTTCCAGCGCGTATATGACTTCAGTATCGGAGTGAGTAGGGCCGCTATTTCCCCAGGTGACACTGCTTTTAGTTCAGCGACCGACGTGGCGAGCTTGACCGTAACCCCGGTAAATAGTGCGCCTACCTTCGCACCCGTGTCGGGAACGGGCAAGTTGCTGGTACCTGTAAACTCCAATAACGACTTTGGGCGGAGCGTAATCCTGCAGCCTGATGGCAGGATTATCCTTGCGGGTAGCTCCTTCGACGGAGCTAAGAATGACTTCAGCTTGATCCGTCTAGAGACTGATGGATCTTTGGACATGACGTTCGATTCCGATGGGAAGAAGTTTGTGTCGGTTGGCAATTTCGATTCCTTAGGAGAGGGTGCCAGTTTGCAACCGGACGGCAAGATCGTTCTCGTTGGGTCGTCTAGCAATGGAGCCAACGACGACTTCGCCATAATTCGCTTGAACACCGATGGATCTCTGGATACCAGCTTCGGTTCCAACGGCAAACAGATCGTACAACCCTACTTAGGCGATGACCGTGCCTATCTCTCGATCATTCAGCCTGACGGTCGAATCCTTGTCGCAGGCCAGTCCTGGACGGGAAGCCAATGGGACACGAGCCTGATCCGCTTGAACAGCAACGGATTACTGGACACCAGCTTCGATGGGGACGGTATATTGATCGTTCCCGCAGATGGCCGCAACATTGCTCTTCAGTCCGATGGCCGAATCCTCGTGGCAGGGTATGTCTGGAACGCTGGAGTTCAAGATTTCGTTTTAACTCGTCTAAACGCGGACGGTTCACTCGATACTAGTTTCGATGGTGATGGCCGGGTGACGGTGCCAGTGGGCCCCTATTTGACAGGCTCGAGCATGATCATTCAGCCCAACGGCCGAATCCTCATTGGGGGGTATGCCAGCAACGGATATAACCAAGACTTCAGCCTCATCCGATTGAACACAGATGGCTCGCTGGACTCAAGCTTCGATAGCGATGGCAGGCTGCTCGTCCCAGTGGGAAGTAGTACCGACTACGGTCGAAGCATGACGCTTCAACCTGACGGCAAGATTCTCTTATCCGGTATTTCCGACAACGACGGCAACCAGGATTTCAGTGTAATCCGCGTGAATTCCAATGGCTCACTAGACGATAGCTTTAGTGGCGATGGCAAGCTAATCGTGCCTGTAGGAGACGGTGAAGATGCAGCTTATGCCATGGTTCTTCAACCTGATGGAAAAATGTTACTGGCAGGGCATTCCTACAGCAACATTAATAGCACGTTTGATTTTAGTCTTATACGACTGAACTCTGATGGATCATTGGACACGACATTCAATGGAGTGTCGGTTCATACACTTGGTGGCACTGTTTCTTATGAAGAGAACGGAACTCCTGTCGTACTAGACAATGATGTGCGAGTTTTCGATACAGAGCTTTCTGTAGCAAACAACTTTGCCGGTGCAACACTTACCCTTTCTCGCAACGGTGGCTCGAATGCGGAGGATCTCTTCTCCGCGACCAGCACGTTGGGAACGTTGACACAAGGCGGCGCCCTGATCATCGATGGAACAACGATCGGCACGGTGACCACCAATAGTTCCGGCATCCTAGCGATGGTCTTTAATGCGAACGCTTCAAACACACTCGTAAATGCTGTAGTTCAGAAAATCGCATACTCAAACAGCAGTGATGCTCCACCGAGTTCCGTGCAAATACGGTGGGTTTTCAGCGACGGCAACAGTGGCGACCAAGGATCCGGAGGTAGTCTCTCGGGCGACGGGAGCACAACCGTGAACATCACGGTAGTCAACGACGCTCCGTCGGACATCAGCCTCTCCACAAACGCTATCGCCGAAGGTGCGGGAGCCAATGCCACCGTCGGCACCTTGAGCACAACCGATCCCGATGCAGGGAATACCTTCACATACACTCTCGTCGCTGGGACCGGAGGCGCGGACAACTCCGATTTCAACATCGATGGTACAACTCTCCGAGCCAATAGAAGCTTTTACCACGAAACAAAGCCGAGTTACTCGATTCGGGTGCGATCCACGGACCAGGATGGATTATTCACAGAGAAGTCATTCACGATCAACGTCACAAACATCTTGGAGGATCTCGTTGTCACGGCAGCTTCAGGTGTCGGACCGGGAACCTTGTCTCAGATGATCCAGATTGCCAATAACCAAGTGGGGCCTGACCGGATCGTCTTCGCGTTATCGATGAACACGGTCCAACCATCGGCTGATTTGCCATCAATCACCGAATCACTCGTGATTGATGGAGAGAACCGGGTAATGTTGAATGGAACCGATTCACCTTCAGATGGTTTGACCGTCTCTGCACCGAACACGTCGATCTTGAATTTAACCATCGCCAATTATGTCAACGGTAGTGGCGTGGTTTTCACAGGGGCGAGCCATGGCAAAGTGCAAGGCACCAAGATCGGCACCAACCAAACGGGCACGGCCGCCTTGCCCAACCAACGAGGCATTTGGATTTCCAACAGTGTGAATATTTTAGTTGGCACCGATGGCATTGGTATCGACAACGCTTCGGAACGCAATGTTATCTCAGGCAACAGT